>CAVKML010000005.1:0-33659 GCA_963657715.1 uncultured bacterium
GTCCTGGTCACACCTGTACTCTTTATGACCTCGGTGATGATCTTGCGCAGGGATTTCTTTCCAAGTACCTCGTTGACGTATGGAACCTCATCCGGAACGTACTGGTTCACGATGATGCGGCCCGCGGTCGTTTTCTTGATCTCGTAGCCTTTGCTCAGGTCCTGCTTGTCAACCGGGAGTCTGACTCCGATTTCGGCGTGCATGTCTATCGCGTTCTCATTGTAGGCGACGATGACTTCTTCCGGTCCGTAGAAGTTCATATTCTCTCCCTTCGCTCCCGGTCTGATCTTGGTGATGTAGTAAAGACCGAGTACCATGTCCTGAGAAGGCACGGTGATAGGCGAGCCGTTGGCCGGGTTGAGAATATTCTGCGAACCCAACATGAGAAGTTGCGCCTCCATGACAGCGGCGTTGCCAAGTGGAAGGTGGACGGCCATCTGGTCACCATCGAAGTCAGCATTGAAGGCCGTACATGCAAGTGGGTGGAGCTGAATGGCTTTGCCTTCAATCATCCTTGGCTGGAAAGCCTGGATACCAAGTCTGTGGAGGGTAGGGGCACGGTTGAGGAAAACCGGATGACCCTTCATCACATTTTCCAGGATGTCCCAGATCACAGGATCCTTCCTGTCCACAATCTTCTTGGCGGACTTGACTGTCTTGACTATTCCTCTTTCGATGAGCTTTCGGATGATGAACGGCTTGTAGAGCTCGGCCGCCATGAATTTAGGCAGACCGCACTCGTGCATGTTAAGTTCAGGACCGACGACGATTACGGAGCGTGCGGAATAGTCCACACGTTTTCCGAGGAGGTTTTGACGGAAACGTCCCTGCTTACCCTTAAGTGAGTCAGAGAGAGATTTCAGAGCTCTGTTTGACTCGCTCTTCACAGCGCTCGATTTCTTCGAGTTGTCGAACAATGAGTCAACAGCTTCCTGAAGCATACGCTTCTCATTCCTCAGAATCACCTCAGGAGCCTTTATCTCAATGAGTTTCTTGAGTCGGTTATTCCTGATGATCACCCTTCTGTAGAGGTCGTTCAGGTCGGTGGTGGCAAAACGGCCACCATCAAGCGGTACAAGAGGACGAAGATCCGGCGGAATTACAGGGATGACCTTCATGATCATCCATTCCGGACGGTTGATGTTCTTTGACTCCATGAACCACTTCACGACTCCAAGCCTCTTGAGATGCTCAGCCTTTCTCTGCTGAGATGTCTCGTTGAGCATCTTGATGCGGAGTTCCTTGGAAAGCCCTTCTATGTCAGTCTCTTTCAAAAGCTCATAGATGCCTTCGGCTCCCATCTTGGCGACAAACTTCCTTGGGTCATCAAACGGAAGGTCATCGTTTTCGGGAAGTCTTGCGAGTACGTCGAGGTACTCGTCCTCAGAGAGGAGATCCATCTTCTCAAGTCCGCTCTCGCCAGGGTTGACTACAATATATTTCTCGTAGTAGATGACAGATTCGAGCTTTTTCGCCGGGAGTCCGAGAAGAGCTGAAATCTTGTTAGGTGCTGATTTGAAGTACCAGATATGAGCCACAGGCACGGTCAGGGCTATGTGTCCCATCCTTTCCCTGCGGACTTTCTTTTCTGTCACCTCTACTCCGCACCTGTCGCAGACTATTCCACGGTAACGGATTCTTTTGTATTTTCCGCAATAGCACTCGTAATCCTTGGTCGGTCCGAATATCTTTTCGCAGAAGAGTCCGTCACGTTCCGGCTTGTAGGTCCTGTAATTAACCGTTTCCGGTTTGAGGACCTCGCCGCAGGATCTCGCTGAGATGTCCTCAGGGGAAGCCAGCGAGATGCTGATCGTCGAGAAGTTGCTCTTTACCTTGTTTTCCTTATTATTGAAAGTAGGCATATTCTTGAATGTCAATATTCTTGAAATTTATTCCAAAGTAACTTTGAGGCCAAGTCCCCTGAGCTCGTGGAGGAGAACGTTGAGTGACTCCGGAATGCCAGGGTTCGGCATCGGGTCTCCCTTGACGATCGCCTCGTAAGTCTTGGAACGTCCGGTCACATCATCGGATTTGACTGTGAGGATCTCTTGGAGGGCATTGGCCGCGCCGAACGCCTCAAGAGCCCATACCTCCATCTCTCCGAACCTTTGGCCTCCGAACTGTGCCTTACCGCCAAGAGGCTGCTGGGTGATGAGTGAATATGGTCCGATGGAACGCGCGTGCATCTTGTCGTCAACCATGTGGCCCAGCTTGATCATGTAGATTACGCCGACCGTGGCAGGTTGGTCGAACCAGTCACCGGTTCCTCCGTCCCTCAGGTGTGTCTTGCCGTATCTCGGCACTCCGGCCTTGTCTGTGTAGTCGCAGATCTCCTCGATGGTAGCACCGTCGAAGATAGGGGTGCTGAACTTCAGTCCCAGCTTTGCTCCGGCCCATCCGAGAACAGTCTCGTAGATCTGTCCGAGGTTCATTCGGGAAGGTACTCCAAGAGGGTTGAGGACGATATCTACCGGAGTTCCGTCCTCAAGGAACGGCATGTCTTCCTGACGGACGATCTTTGCCACGATACCCTTGTTACCGTGACGTCCGGCCATCTTGTCACCGACAGTGATCTTCCTTTTCTTCGCGATGTAAACCTTGGCAAGCTGCATCACTCCGTTTGGTAGTTCGTCTCCGACCTTGATCTTGTCCATCTGCCTCTTGCAATTCGCCTCGGCCACCTTGTAGGTCAGGCAATAGTTGTTGATGAGTTCCTGGACGAGATGGTTGGTGTTCTCGTCGTTTGTCCAATTGCTGGAGTTGATGTTCTGGAAATCAATCGTCTTGAGTTTCTCGACAGTGATTTCCTTGCCATTCGGGATGATTTCGACATCATAAAGGTCATTGATCCCGGCACTCTTCTTGCCCTTTGTCAGGACAGTGAGCCTCTTGAAGAAGTCAGCATACAGTTTTGCCGCTTTCTTGTCGAACTCTTCCTGAATGAGGTCAAGGCGGGCTTTCTGGTCAGTCTTGGCCGCCCTTCTGTTACCTTCCTTGGCTGCTTTGGCGTAAAGCGCTGTCTTGATGACAGTTCCGCTGAGTGATGGGTTAGCCTTGAGTGAGGCATCCTTCACGTCGCCGGCCTTGTCTCCGAAGATGGCCTTGAGCAGTTTCTCTTCAGGTGACGGATCACTCTCGCCCTTAGGTGTGATCTTTCCGATCATGATGTCACCTGGTTCGATGTGCGCGCCTATCCTGATGATGCCCTGTTTGTCCAGATCCTTTGTGGCGTCCTCGCTGACGTTAGGAATGTCAGATGTCAATTCCTCCATTCCGCGCTTTGTCTCGCGTACTTCGGTGAGATATTCATCCACATGGACTGAAGTGAGGATGTCCCACTTCACCATCTCTTCTGAGAGGACGATGGCGTCCTCGTAGTTGTAACCTTTCCAAGGCATGAAAGCGACCTTGAGGTTGCGTCCGAGGGCGAGTTCGCCATTCTGTGTGGCATAGCCTTCTGTAAGGACCTGTCCGCCAACAACCTTGTCTCCCTTGCGTACGATCGGCTTCAGGGTCACGGTTGTACTCTGGTTTGTCCTTCTATAGATAGGTAGGGTATATACAGTCTCGTCCGGGGCGAATGAAACGAATTTCTCGTCATCCGTCCTGTCGTACTTGATTCTGATCTCTTTGGCGTCGACGTAGGTTACTTCGCCTTCACGCTCTGCCACGAATTGTGTCCTTGAGTCGAGGCAGACCCTTTCCTCCAGACCTGTTCCAACGATTGGGGACTCAGGACGGAGTAGCGGAACGGCCTGACGCATCATGTTCGCGCCCATCAATGCACGGTGGGCATCATCGTGCTCAAGGAACGGAATTAGCGAGGCTGCGACAGACGCCATCTGGTTAGGAGCCACGTCCATGTAGTCAACCTGCTCCTTTGACACTACTGGGAAGTCGGCCTCAAGACGGCATTGGATTCTGTCTTCAGTGATCGTGCCGTCGTCTTCCATCTTGACCTTGGCAAGAGAGACGAGTTTGTTCTCTTCTTCCTCTGCAGTCATGTAGTGCCAGCCTTTGGCTGTCAGGTCAACCTTACCCTCGTGTACCTCTCGGTAAGGAGTTTCGATGAATCCGAGCTGATTGATCCTGGCGTAAACGCAGAGCGAGGAGATAAGTCCGATGTTCGGGCCTTCCGGTGACTCGATAGGGCAAAGACGGCCGTAGTGTGTGTAGTGCACGTCCCTGACTTCGAATCCTGCCCTGTCTCTGGAAAGACCGCCAGGTCCGAGGGCTGAGAGACGACGCTTGTGCGTTACCTCCGCCAGAGGGTTGGTCTGGTCCATGAACTGTGACAACTGGCTTGTTCCAAAGAACGAGTTGATCACAGAAGACAGTGTCTTCGCGTTGATCAGGTCAATAGGATTGAACTGCTCGCTGTCGCGCACGTTCATCCTCTCCCTTATGGTTCTTGCCATTCTTGAGAGGCCTACGCTGAACTGGTTGGCCAGCTGCTCGCCGACAGTACGCACGCGTCTGTTGCTCAAGTGGTCGATGTCATCGACAGTGGCCTTGGAGTTTATCAGTTGAATGAGATACTTTATGATCTCTATGATGTCTGTGTTGGTCAGGACCCTGATCTCAGGATCGGTCGTCAGGCCGAGTTTCTTGTTGAGACGGAATCGTCCCACATTGCCAAGATCATACCTCTTCTCCGAGAAGAACAGCTTGTCGATGACATCTCTTGCTGTCGCCTCATCAGGCGGTTCAGAGTTGCGGAGCTGTTTGTAGATGTAGTTGACAGCCTCAATCTCGGTGTTTGTCGGGTCTTTCTGCAGGGTGTTGAATATGATTGCATATTCATTTGAGTTGGCCTCGTCCTTTTGGAGAAGGATGGACTTCACGTCGGTGTCGGATATTTTGGCGATGGTGTCATCGTCCAGGATCTCGCCTCTCTCGACGATAGGGATAGTCCTTTCAATCGGAATTACCTCACCGGTGTCCTCGTCCTCGAAATCCTCTGTCCAGGTCTTCAGTACTTTTGCGGCCAGTTTTCTGCCCTTGTTATCTTCAAGACTCTGTGGTGTAACCTCAATTTCGTCGGCGAGGCCGAATATGTCAATGATGTCCTTGTCTGAGTTGAAGCCTATCGCGCGCAGAAGTGTTGTCACAGGCAACTTCTTCTTGCGGTCTATGTAGGCGTACATCACGTTGTTGATGTCTGTCGCGAATTCAATCCATGAACCCTTGAATGGGATGATTCTGGCTGAATATAGCTTTGTTCCGTTAGCGTGCATGCTCTGGTCAAAGAACACGCCTGGAGAACGGTGCAGCTGGGACACTATGATTCTTTCTGATCCATTGATGATGAATGTGCCGGCCGGTGTCATGTATGGAATATTGCCGAGGTACACATCCTGGACTCTTGTGTCAAAGTCCTCGTGCTCTGGATCTGTGCACGAAAGGCGGAGTTTTGCCTTCAGAGGAACATTGTATGTCAGCCCTCTCTCAAGACACTCGTCGATCGAATACTGAGGAGGATCGATAAAGTAATCGATGAATTCCAACTTGTAGTTGTTCCTCGTATCTTCGATCGGGAATATTTCCTGGAACACCTGGAAGAGACCTTCGTTCTTTCTGTTCTCCGGTGTTGTCTCCAGCTGGAAGAAATCCTTGAATGATTTCAGCTGAACTTCCAGAAGGTCAGGATATTCCAGAATCTTTGATGTAGCGAACATTATTCGCTTGTTGTTAGTCTTTTTTGACATGTTCTGCCTTTAGGAAATGGAGAAAAACTTAATACGACAAAAAGGTTTAGAGCCTTCTAGGCTCTAAACCTGATGATTTTCCCGCCAGGGGAAGCTGGGTTATTTAACCTCAACTTCGGCACCTGCCTCTTCAAGGGCAGCCTTCAGTTGCTCAGCTTCGGCCTTTGAGGCTTTCTCCTTAACAGTCTTAGGAGCGCCATCTACAAGATCCTTAGCCTCTTTCAAACCAAGGCCAAGAGCCTCCTTAACGGCCTTGATAACCTGAAGTTTAGCTGCGCCGGCTGACTTGAGGACAACGTCGAACTCAGTCTGCTCTGCAGGAGCGGCCTCAGCGGCTGCCGCAGGACCTGCTACTGCTACCGCAGCGGCTGCAGGCTCGATACCATACTCTTCCTTGAGAACTTTAGCAAGTTCCTGAACATCTTTTACAGTAAGGTTAACCAACTCTTCTGCAAGTGCTTTTACATCTGCCATAATTGATAATTATTAAATTGTTTGTTATTATTTCTCTTCTTTTTCCGAAAGTGTCTTGACAAGTCCCGCGATTGTGCTGCCACCGCCATTCTGAAGAGCGGAGATGACATTGCGCATAGGAGCCTGAAGGAGGGAGATGATGTCTCCGATAAGTTCTTCCTTGGACTTGATGGCGCAGAGTTCGTCGAGCTTTTCGGCTCCGATGAACGCACATTCCTGTACGTATGCACCTTTAAGCTGAGGTTTACCCATTTCCTTCTGAAGCTTCTTGATGAGCTTCGCCGGACCGTTAGGTGTCTCGGTGTACATTATTGCCGTGTTGCCCTTGAGAACCGGGATGATGAGGTTCATCTCCTCGTTGTTCAGAGTCTTGAGCACATGAGCGAATAGGGTGTTCTTCACTACTGTGAGCTTGATCCCTTGCTCGAAGCAGGCACGGCGGAGTTTTACGGTGTTTTCAGCATTCAGTCCCTCGATGTCTGCGACATAGAAGTTAGGGTACTGCTTCAGTTGTGCTGAGATGCTTTCAATAATCTGGTCTTTTAATTCCTTCTTCATAATGAAATCCTTTTTTACTCAGCGCTGCCGCTTGTGAATGCTTTGACATCGATCTTGACTCCAGGACTCATAGTGGTGCAGATAGACGCACTCTTGAGATATGTGCCCTTGAGGGCCTGAGGCTTGAGTTTCAGAACCTCGTTCAGGAGAGCTGTCGCGTTCTCGCAGATTTGAGCCGGGGTGAAGGAAACTTTGCCGATGGCCGCATGTATAATACCGGTCTTATCAACCTTGAAATCAATCTTACCGCCCTTAACGTCTTTGACAGCGTTGCCGACTTCCATTGTCACGGTACCTGTCTTAGGGTTAGGCATGAGTCCTCTTGGACCGAGAATACGGCCGAGAACACCGACCTTGGCCATTACTGAAGGAGTACAGATGATTACATCAACGTCCGTCCAGCCGCCTTTGATCTTCTCTACATATTCATCGAGACCAACATAGTCCGCTCCGGCTTCCTTTGCCTCGTTCTCCTTGTCTGGAGTACAAAGAACAAGAACCCTGACAACCTTTCCGGTTCCGTGAGGAAGGCTGACCACGCCACGGATCATCTGATTGGCCTTACGTGGATCAACGCCGAGATTGGCTGTAAGCTCAACAGAGGCGTCGAACTTTGTGTAGGTAATGTCCTTCAGCATTTCACAAGCCTGGGCAAGAGTGTACTGCTTGGAAGCGTCGTACTTTGCGACGACCGCTTTCTGATTTTTTGTAATTCTACTCATTTCGCATGTGAAAATTAAAGGTTCTCAGGAAATTTTCCAGTGACTTTGATACCCATACTTCTAGCCGTACCCGCAACCATCTTCATCGCGGCTGCAAGAGTGAAGGCATTGAGGTCTGGCATCTTACCTTCAGCTATCGCCTTAACCTGATCCCATGTGATGGATGCTACCTTCCTTCTGTTAGGCTCTCCTGAACCTTTCTGAATTTTGGCTGCTTCCTTGAGGGAGATGGCTACTGGCGGCTGCTTTACCTCGAACGTGAAGGACTTGTCTGAATAGACTGTAATCACTACAGGCACGATCTTTCCGGCGTTCTGTTGGGTCGCCGCATTGAACTGCTTGCAGAAGTCCATGATGTTCAAGCCTTTGGAACCGAGTGCCGGTCCTACCGGAGGCGCTGGATTGGCGGCTCCTGCTTTGATTTGGAGCTTAATGAATCCGGTAACTTCTTTTGCCATAATTGTTTATTATTCTTTTGTTACTTGAGTAAAGCTGAGTTCCAGCAGAGTTTTCCTGCCGAAAATCACCACTATCACTTTGAGTTTGCTTCTGTCTTCCTCGATCGCATCGACAGTGCCGCTGAATCCGCTGAAAGGTCCGTCAGTAATCTTGACTGACTCTCCGACCTCAAAGTTCACCTCTGTCTCGACAGGGTTGTCCACATTCTGATCCTGATTACCAAGAATCAACTGAGCCTCTTCATCTCTGATCGGCACAGGAACTCTTTCGGTCATCGAACCTGATGTTCTCTTCTCTGTCAGGAAACCGGACATTCCAGGAATATCGTTGCGGATTATATACTCCAATTCCGGGCAAAGCTGGGCCTGAATCAAGACATAACCAGGGTAAAGCAGTCTTTCAACCACTTTCCTCTTGCCATTCTTGGTTACAATCTCACGCTTTACCGGAACAAGTACCTGCGCAACCTGATCCTGCAGGCCGAATCTTTCGATTTCTTTCTCAAGATAGTCTTTGGCCTTCTTTTCCTTGCTTCCTGCTGTCCGAAGGACATACCATTTCATGTCACCCATGGTAATCAAAAAATTACAATGTGTAAATCGCTGTCATCAGATGCTCGAAAGCGAAGTCAACTACAAAAAGAACCAACGCAAGAATCACAGTAGCGACCATAACCAAAAGGGCAGAGCTCTGAAGCTTTTCCCAGGTTGGCCATGTGACCTTCTTGGTGAGTTCCATGTAGGACTCTTTGCAATAGTTAATGAACTTTCTCATCTTTGCATTTAATGGACCTCGTAATTTGGAAGCTTCTACGATGTCTGTTAAACAATTACCAAATCGTAACCTTTGATATTTTTTGCAGGGGAAGCAGGATTCGAACCCACATCGACGGTTTTGGAGACCGCTGAACTACCCTTGTTCTATTCCCCTGAAATCAGGACGGAAATCCGTGGACATCCGTCCTGTATGTTGAAGAATTACTCTTCGATCTTGATTACCTGTCCGGCACCAACGGTACGGCCACCTTCACGGATAGCGAACTGGAGACCTTCGTTGAGGGCTACTGGAGTGATGAGCTGAACGTCGATCTCAACGTTATCGCCTGGCATTACCATCTCGACTCCTTCTGGAAGGGTGATCTCACCAGTAACATCGAGAGTACGGATGAAGAACTGAGGACGATAGTGGTTGTGGAATGGAGTGTGACGTCCACCCTCTTCCTTCTTGAGGACGTAGATCTGAGCCTTGAAGTGCTTGTGAGGAGTGATGGAACCTGGCTTGGCTACAACCTCACCTCTCTTGACCTCCTTCTTGTCGATACCACGGAGGAGAAGACCAACGTTGTCTCCGGCCTCACCCTGATCGAGGAGCTTGCGGAACATCTCGACACCTGTTACAACAGTACTCTTTGGAGCGTCACCGAAACCTACGAGCTCAACCGGGTCATTGACGTGGATGGTACCGGTTTCGATACGACCTGTTACTACAGTACCACGACCAGTGATTGAGAAGATGTCCTCGATAGGCATAAGGAATGGCTTCTCGTTCTGACGTACAGGCTGAGGGATGTACTCGTCAACAGCGTCCATGAGTTCCATAACCTTGTCTTCCCAAACCTTCTCTCCGTTGAGGGCGCCAAGTGCGGATCCACGGATGATAGGGCAGTTCTCATCGAACTTGTAGAACGCAAGAAGATCGCGGATTTCCATCTCGACGAGGTCAAGCATCTCAGCGTCGTCAACAAGGTCAACCTTGTTCATGAAGACGAGGATCTTAGGTACGTTCACCTGACGGGCGAGCAGGATGTGCTCACGGGTCTGAGGCATAGGACCATCGGTAGATGCGACAACGAGGATGGCTCCATCCATCTGAGCGGCACCGGTAACCATGTTCTTAACGTAGTCAGCGTGGCCTGGGCAGTCTACGTGTGCATAGTGGCGCTTCTCTGTCTCGTACTCTACGTGAGCGGAGTTGATGGTGATACCACGCTCCTTCTCTTCAGGAGCATTGTCGATCTGATCGAAAGACTTGATCTTGTCGGCGTTACCAGAGACTCTCTCGGCGAGAACCTTGGTGATAGCGGCAGTCAAAGTCGTCTTGCCGTGGTCAACATGGCCAATTGTACCGATGTTAACGTGCGGCTTCGTTCTTTGGAAAGTTTCTTTTGCCATAATATTATGATTTAAATGAGTAAACTAAATAATGCAGTTTGAGCCGGTGATGGGATTTGAACTCATGACCTCATCCTTACCAAGGATGCGCTCTACCCCTGAGCTACACCGGCTTTATAGAGCGGAAGACGAGGTTCGAACTCGCGACCCTCAGCTTGGAAGGCTGATGCTCTACCAACTGAGCTACTTCCGCGAATGTTGTGGGAGGAGGTGGACTCGAACCACCGAACCCGAAGGAGCGGATTTACAGTCCGCCGCAATTGCCGCTATGCGATCCTCCCAATATTTCTTTGATACAGCCTTTGGCCGTTTGAGCCGATAGAGGGATTCGAACCCACGACCCCGAGATTACAAATCACGTGCTCTGGCCAACTGAGCTATATCGGCGATATTTCAATGAATCTCCCTTTCGCAAAGGGATTGCAAAGATAGGGAATTATTCTTATTCTCCAAAACTTTTTCAATTATTTTTGAAAAGATTCGCTATCTCTGAATATATTTTTTCGGCACTGAGACCGCAAATCTCTCTCTGCCGTGCCACGGAAGCTTGAGTGATGAAGCTGTCCGGAATCCCGATGCCCTTCACTTCTGTTGCCAGTCCGCGCGAGGCGACATATTCACTGACCTCGCTGAACAACCCTCCTTTGAGGCTTCCGTCCTCCAGTGTCACGATGTGTTCATAGTGACTTGCCTCTTCAAGAATGGCCATGTCAAACGGCTTCAGGAATATGACATTGAATACGGCGGGACCGGTTCCGTTTTCTTTCCTCAGCCTTTCCGCGGCTTCGGCCGCTCTGTTCGCGACAGGCCCGAGGGCGAGAATGGCGACCTTTTCTCCGTCCGACAACTTCTCCCCTTTGCCGATAGCCATTGGTTCGGGGGTGGCCTTCCGCCAGTCCGCGCCTTCGCCCAGACCTCTCGGGTATCTGATGATGAACGGCCCTTCTTTTATATTCAGCCCGGTGTAGAGCAGTCTCTTGAGTTGTGTCTCGTCTTTCGGTGCGGCGATGATTGTGTTCGGGATACAGCGCAGAGAAGCAAGGTCGAACGCGCCTTGGTGTGTCGCTCCGTCCTCGCCGACAAGTCCTGCCCTGTCAAGGCAAAGCACCACATTCAGTCTCTGGAGGGCGATGTCGTGGATGATTTCATCGTATGCCCTTTGCGCGAATGAGGAGTAGATGACGCAGTACGGCTTCATCCCTCCGGCCGCGAGTCCCGCGGCGAAAGTCGCTGCATGTTCCTCCGCTATCCCCACATCGAAGAACCTGTCCGGAAAACGGTCCGCGAAATCGCTCATTCCGCTGCCTGTGGCCATCGCAGGGGTGATCCCCACCACTTTCGTGTCTTTCTCCGCCAGTTCACACAGGACCTGTCCGAAGACATCCTGATAGCGTGCGGCGGGATATTCCTTGACCGGCCTTTCCCCGGTCTGTGCGTTGAATTTCCCCGGCGCGTGCCATGTGGTCGGGTCGGATTCCGCAGGTGCGTAGCCTTTCCCTTTGATCGTGCAGGTGTGCAGAATTTTCGGTCCTTTTATGCCCTTGAGGCGGCGCAGGGTCTTGACCACCTCGACGACATCGTTCCCGTCGATAGGGCCGAAGTACCTGAATCCGAACGCCTCGAATAGGTCGCCACCGGATGTTGTGACCAGCCCGGACTTGGTCTTGCGCACGAACCTTTGGATCTTGTTGCGGAATTTGCCCGCTCCGAGTTTTTCCCAGATGCGGGTCTTGATGCGGTTGTACGCCGGGGCCGTTGTAAGCCTCAATAAATATGAGTGGAGGGCCCCTTTGTTGCCATCAATCGCCATGTCATTGTCATTCAGCACGACAAGCAAGTCGGTGTTCTCCCATCCTGCATTGTTGAGCCCTTCCAGTGCCAGCCCTCCGGTCATCGCCCCGTCGCCGATCACCGCTACGACTTTGTCGTCATCGCCTGATATTTTTGCGGCTTCCGCCATTCCGAGGGCGGCCGAAATCGAAGTTGACGCATGCCCCGCCCCGAAGGCGTCGTAACGACTTTCGTCCCTGTTTGGGAATCCACTGATTCCGTCGGCCATCCTGTTTTTCTTGAAGGCCTCTTTCCTTCCGGTCAGAATCTTGTGGGCGTAGGCCTGATGCCCAACGTCAAAGACAAGTTTATCCTTCGGCGTGTCAAACACATAGTGCAGACCAACAATCAGTTCCACAGCGCCAAGACTGGATGCCAGGTGCCCAGGGTTGTCCGCGCAGCATCTGACAATATAGCCCCGGATCTCGCCGCAGAGCGGCCGAAGCTCATCTATCTTAAGTTTCCTGAGGTCTTCAGGAGAATTGATCTTATCAAGAATCATAAAGGCGAAGGTACGACTTTATTCCGACATTTTTCTTATATTCGCAAGTTGTTTGAATATTTTTACACTTATTGCGAATATATTTAAAATAAATAATCAAATGTCAGAAAAGATTCAAAAACTGATGAATGACTCGCCGGTCGCAAGGTGGACCGCCCTCATTCTTATCGCGCTGATGATGTTCTTCGGCTACATGTTCGTGGATGTCATGTCGCCGTTGCAGGCCCTGATAGAGCAGCAGAGAGGCTGGAGTCCTGATGTGTTCGGAACCTACGCCAGCGCGGAGTATATTCTCAATGTCTGTGGCTTCCTGATTCTTGCCGGTATCATTCTGGACAAGATGGGAGTGCGCTTCACGGGAATCCTTTCGGCCTCGATGATGTTCATCGGCGCTTCCATTAAATATATAGGAATAACCGACTGGTTCCAGACCACGGCTTTGTGCCAGTGGCTCGGAACATGGTGGGTATCCATGCCAGGCAGCGCCAAGATGGCGGCCCTTGGATTCATGATCTTCGGCTGCGGCTGCGAAATGGCCGGCACAACTGTCTCAAAGGCTATCGCTAAGTGGTTCAAAGGCAAGGAGATGGCGATGGCGATGGGCGTAGAGATGGCGATTGCCCGCGTAGGTGTCTTCTGCGTGTTCTCCATCAGTCCTATCCTCGCCTCCAAACTCGGTGGAGTTCAGGGACCTGTCGGATTCTGCACGGTGCTTCTTCTCATCGGTCTGATCAACTTCCTCGTGTTCAGCGTGATGGACAAGAAGTTCGACGGGCAGCTTGTGGAGGCTGGCGTCAAATCAGAAGAGGTGTCTTCTGATGAGGAATTCAAACTCAGCGACCTGGGCAAGATCTTCTCTTCCCAGAGTTTCTGGGTCGTGGCTCTTTTGTGTGTCCTTTATTATTCCGCGATCTTCCCGTTCCAAAGATATGGCGCGAACATGCTTCAGTGCAACCTTGACGGAATCTCTGCCAGAACCGCCTCTGACATATTCAGATGGTTCCCGATCGGCGCGGCCGTCATCACTCCGTTCCTCGGAAGGTTCCTTGACACCAAAGGAAAAGGTGCCACGATGCTCATTTGGGGGGCTTTGCTTCTGATCGTCTGCCACTTGGTGTTCGCTTTCGTGTTGCCTGCGACCCACAGCAAATTCATCGCGCTCGCGACTATCGTGGTCCTTGGCATCAGTTTCGCGCTCGTTCCGGCCGCTCTTTGGCCTTCTGTCCCTAAGATTATCGACGAGAAGATCCTCGGTTCGGCTTATTGCCTTATCTTCTGGGTCCAGAACATCGGTCTCTGCTTTGTCCCTAAGCTGATAGGAAGTGTCCTGGCAAGCGTCAACGCGGACAATCCTGCCGTTATCGCCGCCAAGGCCGCCGGAGCCGATTTCATTCCTTACAACTACACGGTTCCGCTCATCATCTTCGCCGGGTTCGGTGTCGCCGCCCTTCTGATCGCTCTCTACCTTAAGGCTCTTGACGGAAAGCGTCATCTTGGCCTGGAGCTTCCTAATATCCAGAAATAAAAATTCGGCGAACTAAACTAAACTAAACTAAACGGTTGTGGCAAAGACATTAAGGAAATATTCTTGCTGGATCGCATTGGCATGCCTTGTGGTACCGATGTTCGCATCGTACTACTTTGATGACATGTTCTCTACCCTGTCCCATCTGTTCGAGAATCCTTCCATGCTTCAATTGGGATGGAACTCTGCCGACTACGGACTCTACACCAGCGGCTACTCTGTCCTCTGTGTCTTCGGAGGACTGGTGATCTGTGGTATGCTCCTTGACAAGTGGGGCGTAAGGATCACCGGATCCATCTTTGTCGCGATGATGGCGGGAGGAGCCGGTATGGTCACATACGCGCTGACCTCCGGTCTGCCTCCGAAAACATCATTGTCGATAGCGTATGTCGGATGCATGCTCTTCGGACTTGGAAGCGAGATCGCCGGCGTGGCTGTGACAAGATCAATCGCCAAGTGGTTCAGTAACGGGCCGATGGCGTTTGCGATGGGCCTCCAACTCGCCATCGCGCGTCTTGGGACAGCTTTTGCCCTTGTTGTTTCTCCGAAACTGGTCGCGACGAAAGCAGCCGGTGAGGTATATTCACTGGCAGAGACTGCCGCCCCTTCCTTTCTAGGGCTGATTCTGATGTTGGCCGGTATGCTTCTATGGGGGATATTCGTGGCCATGGACGCCCGTTTTGACCGCCAGACCGGCCTTGAAGACAAGGTTGAGACCACGGAAGAGGACAAGTTCAGGTTCTCTGATGTCGTCAGACTATTGAAAAACAAGCATTTCATCATGATCGCCCTGCTGTGTGTGTTCTTCTACAGCAGCGTGGTCTCATTCAAGAAATTCGCATCGGCGATTCTTATACCTCGTTTCGATGTGCCGGTCGAGGCGGCAAGCTGGATGGTCTCGATGCTTCCTTTCGCCACAGTAGTGTTCGCTCCGATTTTCGGATTATTGGTGGATAAGGTCGGTCACGGCACCCGTTGGATGCTGACAGGAGCCGTCCTTGCGCTCATCGCTCATCTCGTGTTGGCCTTCGCTCCGGCCGGAGTTCCGTTCTACGGCTACTTAAGCATGATTTTCCTTGGATTCGGCTATTCTTTGGTCCCGGCAGCGATGTGGCCTTCCGTTCCGAAGATAGTTCCGAAGAATGTTCTGGGTACCGCATATTCATTGATCTATTGGGTGCAGAATCTCGGTCTGATGACGTTCAAGATGTTCGCAGGAAAGATTCTTGCCACCACCAGTCTCAGTCAAGGAGTGAATAAGACGGGTTCTTTTTGGGTGGAGGTGATGTTTGTGGTATCATGTGTGGTGGCCTTGTTCCTGGCGATGGCGCTCGTTGTCTCGTCACGCCGCAATCCTCAGATGAAGCTTGATCTTCCATCCTCGAAATCCGCTTGATGTTTGTACTCTTGAAATTATATTGTAAATTTGACGGATTAACGATAAAATCAAATTATTTATGAAAAACTCAATCAAACTCCTCGCCCTGGCGGTCATTTCCGTGGCAGTCATTTCCTGCGAGACCAAACCATCGACAATGAGTTACACATTGGCGGGAACTTTCGGCTACGTTGTTGACGATCCTACCAACTTCGTGGTTGTGGACAGCCTTTATTACAACAAATACATTATGCTGGACAATTATTCAGCATTGTGTACCTCATGCGAAGAAGCCAACTCCGACTTCAACGGCGGATGGAGGATCTCATTGAAGAAAGGGAGCCTTGGAGAGTCCGCGGACCTTCAGCTGTTGTCATCCGCTGGCGTTTACGCCGGTCTAACAGACTCGAAGAGCGGCCTTAATAACAAGGCATACGCCGTTTACTCTCCGTCTTTGTTGGACTATGACATCATTTTCAAGTATAAGGACTACTTCACGAAATCCTCATGTTATGTGTCAGGTTTCTATATCAACAACACAAAATATGTCGAGAATCTTGCAGAGAGTGGTCAGATCGCTGACGGTGATTATCTTAAGGTGGCAGCATCGTTCTACAAAGATGGGCTTCCTGTCTGCACGGAAGAGTTCTATTTGATAGACTATAGAGGCTCCGAGAAGAAGGTTGTAAAGGATTGGACGGCGTGGGAAATGAAAGAGGCTTCGAAATATGATGTGGACGCCATCAAATTTGATGTCTCATCATCCAACGACATGCTGTACCCTCAGGCATTCTGCCTTGATGTCTTCATCGCTTCCATCGCGGTTGAATATTAGTGAGTGTTGATCTTAAACCGCTTTCGAAGTTACCTTTCGCGGCTGCAAGTGCTTGGCTTATTAAATATTAATATATGAAAGAGAATAAGGAATATAAAAATGAGGCTCTCGCGGCCTTGAAAGGAAGGTGGGTTCCGGCTGTGCTTGCCGTGTTGGCAAATCTGGCCGTCGTTGCTGTGTTCATTGCTCCTTATGAGGTCAGAGCCGTGCAGCTTTCGAATGATCCGACGAATCTTCAGCTTGCAGCGGACATGATGAAATGGTACCCGATCTTCATTCTGGGTTTGGTTTTCGTCTATTTCCCTCTATTGGTCGGAATCGTCAACGGTTTCAAGTCGCTTTTCACAGAGGGTGACGACAAGATAGTGGCAAACGAGTTCAAGGTCGGGTTCGGCAACTTCTGGCATCATGTCTGGGGTGTGTTCCTGACCAGGTTTTTCGTTTTTCTGTGGTCTCTTCTCTTTTTCGTGCCTGGAATCATCAAGAGTCTCGCGTATGCCATGACGAACTATATTCTTGTGGACAGACCGGAACTTTCCGCCAATGAGGCAATCAATCTCAGCAGGGACATGATGTACGGACACAAGTTCGACTTGTTTTACCTGTATCTCAGTTTTGTGGGGTGGATCATCCTCTGCTTCTTCTTTACTTTAGGAATCGGCTTCTTGTGGCTCTACCCTTACATCCAGACCGCACAGGCGTCCTTCTACCTTGATGTGAAGGAAGACTATGAAAGAAGAACTGGAATAAGTCTTTAGGAATATTTAGATCAGACCCTCGGGTACATCAACCGAGATGGTCTTAGAATCTTCATCGACGGACAGGATGAGATCTTCATGCAGAGGAATCATCGCCTGTCCGTCCTTCGTTTCCACGTAGAGGCACGTGTTGCCGGGGATGTCCTCGTAATCAGTGATTTCGCCGACGGTTTCACCTTTGGCATCCAACAGGACCCAGCCGATCAGGTCATCGACCGTATGATTCTCGTCCGCGCTTTCATATTCATGGATTCCGTCTGGCTTGGCGTAGATGTCCTTGCCGACGAGTTCTTCGGCGTCTTCGAGGTTTTTGACGCCGGTAAGGTGTGTCAAGGCACGGTTTGTGCCTTTTTTTGAGAAAGCTTCAATAAAAAACGGAACCGGCAGTCCATCGAATGTGATGAACACCGGTTCCTTCTGGTTCAGGTCTTCGGGACTGATCTCGCGGAATCCAATAAGGACTTCGCCTTCGGTACCGTTGGACTTCAGTACCCGGGCAACACGCAGAAGTTCTGACTTTGCCCTGGACATCGGATTAGGCCTCTG
Source organism: uncultured bacterium (assembly GCA_963657715.1). Lineage (GTDB taxonomy): Bacteria > Bacteroidota > Bacteroidia > Bacteroidales > UBA932 > Cryptobacteroides. The sequence goes on from CAVKML010000005.1 coordinate 17,467, forward strand.
CTGGAGTCTCAGGAGCGGTCTCCGCGGCAGCGGCGGCTTCTTCGGCGGCCTTTGCGGCGGCAGCCTCTTCGGCAGCCTTACGCTGAGCCTCCGCGAGTTCCTCGGCCTTCTTTGCGAGAGCCTCGGCCCTTTCCTCGTTTACCTTCTTTTCAGCCTCAAGAGCAACCTTCGCCTTGTCGGCGGCATCCTTTACGAGGCCTGCCTTCTTGGCGGCGATCTTCGCGTCTCTCTCGGCCTTCCAGGCGTTCCACTTAACATCCGCCTGCTCCTGTGTGAGAGCGCCCTTGGCGATTCCACCTTCGAGGTGCTTTCTGAGGAGAACACCCTCGTAAGAGAGGATTCTGCGGGCTACGAGTGTAGGCTGCGCGCCGACATTGAGCCATTTGAGAGCCTTCTCGCCATCAAGGATGATGGTGGCAGGGTTGGTGTTAGGGTTGTAAGAGCCGAGTTGCTCGATGAAACGACCATCGCGAGGTGCGCGTGCGTCTGCCACAACAATGTGGAAGAATGCGAAATTCTTCTTACCGTGGCGCTGAAGTCTGATTTTAACAGCCATTGTGAATCTGTTTTAAATTAATGATGTTGATTTTACCATTGCCTTCAACCCGTGAAAGCATGCAAAGATACAAATAATTCTTCAAAAATATCTAAGATTATGTTTTAAGAGAGAAAATCGGCTTCTTGATCTCAAAAAAATTTGTTATTTCAGGAATATTGTTTATCTTTGCAATCCCAAACGATTGGGAGACATATTTGCGGTAGTGGTGAAATGGTATACACGCTACTTTGAGGGGGTAGTGGGCGCAAGCCCGTGTGAGTTCGACTCTCACCTACCGCACGAAAACAGCCCGGCGGAAATCCGTCGGGCTGTTTCTGTGTCTGAAGTGTGTGGCTCATGTCTGAATAACGAATGAAGCCCGGCTGACCAGCCGGGCTTCATTATATTCATTAAGTTGCAGGATTATTTGTAGTACTCTGCGAACTCGATGTCCTTGGTGGCTTTCTCTGCGAGAGCCTTGTCCTTCTTCGCTACAGAGTCAAGGTTTGCCTTAACCTGGTCGAAGTTGCCCTGACGGGCGGCGATGATGGCTCTGAGGTAGTCAACCTTGGCGTCCTTGCAGTGTGCTGCCTTGGAGGCCTTGTCGAGCTGGTTGGTAAGGATGTAAGCCAGAACAGTGTTGTGGCAGCAACCCTTAACGTCCTTGAGATCCTCGACAGCCTTGTTGTAGTCGCCTGTAAGGATGTCAACGACACCGAGGTTTGCCTTGGAGGCGTTGGTGCCGGCCTTCTTGAAGTTCTTGGCGGCTGTCTCGTAGTCACCCTTGCGGAGTGCGATCACACCAAGGGCGTTGGTGAGGTCAGAGTCCTTGGTCTCAACGGCGGCGAAAGCCTTCTCAGCCTTCTTGACGTCACCGGCATTGAGGTAAGCGACTCCGAGGTTGAACCTTGCCTTGTCGCTGTCGTATTTGCTGATGGCCTTGTTGTAAAGCTTAACCTTGCCGTCAAGGTCCTTGTTGAGGGCGGCTGCGTGGAGAAGTGCAGGCTCGTCAAGGATGTCGATGTTGCTCTCGACAAGCTCAGCAAGCTCGTCGGCTGTGTAGTTCTTGAACTCGACATTGGCGATGAACCTCGCGCGGCGGAGCTCAGGAAGGACACCGCTCTTAAGCTCTGTGTAAACAGAGGACATGTTCTTGATCTCGCTCTCACGAACAGCAGGGTCGCTGTACATGGAAAGGACTCGGAGGATAAGATCCTTGTCCTCGATGTCAGAATTCTGGACGAGTTCCTGGAAGCCTTCCCAGTCCTGACCGATGCTCTTTACCTCAGGGTCAGCTACATCTTTGCCTTTCATGACCTTGTCCCAAGCCTTGTCGGCGGACTTTGAACGTCTCTCGGAAAGGGTGTTGTTGAGTTTCTCTCCACCGTCAGGAGATGCGTAGGCAACGACTTCTGTTCCCACGAGGGTCTTCCTCTCGTTGGCCTTGATCTCTTCAAGCGCGCTCTGGAAATCCTTGATAGACTGCCCTTTGAGCTGCTTTGACTGTACATCGGCTGAATTGATGTTGTAAAGGATCTGTCCCTCGGCTGTCTGCTGGAGGATCGCCTGATAACCGTCGGCCTTGTAAGGAACCTGGCCGGCACCTTTCACGAGCATGTAGGTGGTGTTGACACCGTCAGCGACCTTCTTTACAGGAAGCTTGTAAGATTTTGCCTTGTACTTCACGATGCCGCGGAGCTCAAGATGAGACTGCTCCATTCCCTCGACATAGTTGAAGTGAACTTTCTCGGTGACAGTGCCACCGGCCTTTGCGACAACCTTGTAGTTGTCCTTGACTTTCTCACCCTGGTACATGAACGGGGTCATCTTGGCCTCGCCGCCGTCGTAAACGAGCACAGGGGTGACCTCAAGGATGGCCTTAGGATGGAAGTACTTGTCAGGGTAGGTCACAGTGACAGTCGCGTCGATGTTGCCAGCGACACACTCCAGAACCGCAGGGTCGCATTTTACGACCACATTGTCAGCGAGTTCAGCCATCTTTTCGGCTGAAGAGCAGGCAACCGCAGCCATTCCGATAAGGGCCGCGGCGAAAATTTTGAGTGTCTTTTTCATATTACTAATGATTAAAGATTGCATTTCATTGCTTGTAACAATATACAAAGATAATTATTATTTTGTTAACTTTGCCAAACTCTGTGCAAATAACTATGGATTCACAAGAACTGCAAAGACTTAAAAACAAATACGACATCATCGGAAATGATGCCGCTCTCAACAGGGCTCTGGAGACAGCCGTCGCCGTAGCCCCTACCGACTTGACAGTCCTTGTCACCGGTGAAAGCGGTGTCGGTAAAGAGAATATTCCAAAGATCATCCATCAGAACAGCCTCCGGAAGACCAACAAATATTTTGCCGTAAACTGCGGCGCCATCCCTGAAGGGACGATAGATTCTGAACTTTTCGGTCATGAGAAAGGTTCGTTCACCGGAGCCATCGAGACGAGGAAAGGTTACTTTGAGGAGGCGGACGGAGGAACCTTGTTCCTGGACGAGATCGGAGAGTTGCCTATGGCGTCGCAGGCGAAACTGCTGAGGGTTCTCCAGAGCGGGGAGTTCATCAAGGTCGGTTCCTCTAAAGTCCAGAAGACGGATGTGAGGGTCATCGCCGCCACGAATGTCAACTTGCTCTACGCTGTCGGAAAAGGAAAGTTCAGGGAGGATCTATATTATAGGCTTAACGCGATCCAGATAATGATGCCGGCGCTTAGGGAACGCCGGGAGGACATTTATTTGTTGTTCAGAAAGTTCACGTCGGATTTTTCTGAGAAATACGGTATGGGTAAGGTGACGCTGACCAATGATGCCATTGACTTGCTGATTAACTATCGTTGGCCTGGAAATATCCGCCAGCTTAAGAATGTGGCGGAGACCGTCACCGCTCTTGAGTCGGAAAAACTTACCCGTAACTCCGAGAAGTGTGTGGTGGATTCATTGGCCTTGTCGCGTTATATGCCTAAGGAGGAGACAACTCTCCTTCCTGTCACCGCCTCCTCCGAACCTTCTGGCGGACATATTCCCGACTCTGACAAACAGATGATAATCAAAGCGATCTTCGACCTCAAGCAGGAAGTGGATCATCTCAAGGCAAGACTTGATGCCGGGGCGGGTCCGGTGCAGTCCTTGAGGCCGGCCATCAGGCCTGCCTCCGAACCTGATGAGGCGGAATGGCAAGGTCTCGGAGCCCCGGTGACCAAAGGGGAGATCGGCAAGGTGGTTGACATAAGCACGGAAGAGCAGGCGAAACCATTGGATCTGTCTCTTCGTAAATCCAACCTTGAGATAATCGAGAAAGCTTTGGAAAAGCACGGAGGCAACCGCAAACTCGCGGCGCGTGAGGTTGGAATATCCGAACGCACCCTTTATCGTTGGATCGAGAAATACAATCTCGACAAAAAGCCTTTAAAGTGATGAATATTAAGAAATTCCTTGTGGCTATGGCCCTGCTTGCGGCCTCTGTCCTCTGTGGCTGCTCGATCGTAAACTACTCGTTTTCCGGCACGTCCATTCAGGCGGATGTCAAGACTGTGACAATCAATTATTTTGAATATAAGGCCCTTAAGGTCAATCCTAACCTCAGCAATGACCTGACAGAGGCGATGAGGGACAAGTTCAGGAAGCTGACAAAACTGGAGCAGGTTGAGATGGATGGAGATCTTGAGCTTCAAGGAGAGGTGACCGGCTATGAGGTCAGGGCCGCGGCCGTCACAGCCAACGAGGTCGCCGCACAGAACCGTCTCACTGTCACGGTAAAGCTTAAGTTCACAAACCGGAAGTATCCGGAGGATGACTTCGAGAAGAGTTTCTCGGCATATTCAGACTACGACTCCACCAATTCGTTGGATGCGGTGGAATCGACTCTGTGTCAGGAGATCATTGATAAGTTGGTGGAGGATATGTTTAACGCAAGCGTCGCCCAATGGTAGAGATAGGTAAGAAGACTCTCGGATCCTTGACAATGGACGAGCTGACAGGCGTGATCAACCTTTACCCCTGGTTCGGAGCCGCGCGTAAGGAATTGTGCGTGAGGATGTCAAGAGTCGGCGGAAGCGAATGGGGAAAGGCTCAGTATTCGGAAGCCGCTATGTATGTGGCTTCCCGCACTTTGATCTCCGACATCATGCGCTCCGTAAGGAAGGACGACTATTCCGACAAGGATGTTGAGCGTCTGATCAAGGAATATATAAAGCCTGTCGAAGCGGCAGAGGAGACACGGGAACATTCATTGCCGCCGTCAGAGGATTACCACCGCGCGGTGCGTGTCGCCGGAGGAGATTTCTTCTCTCCGGAACAGTATGCCGCCGTGAGAAAGGATGAGGACAATGTTTTCTCTGGCTTCAAGTCCGAGCGCTATGATGAGCCGGAAGGTCGCCGTTGGGAGGATCCGGGGTTTGGCTTCTGCACCGAGACATTGGCCGCCATCTATGCCGATCAAGGCTATTTTGCTGAGGCAAAGAAGATTTATTCCCGGCTAATCTTGCGATATCCGGAAAAAAGTGCTTACTTTGCATCCCTTATTGAAAAATTGCGACAAGAAAATTAAAATTAAAGAATATGTTTACATTCCTCACAGTTTTTATTGTCATCGCGGCGATTCTTCTGATCATCGTCGTGCTGCTTCAGAACGGCAAGGGACAGGGAATGGCCAGTAACTTTACTTCAGCCAACCAGACTCTTGGCGTAAGACAGACCGCTGACATCCTTGAGAAGGTTTCCTGGGGTCTTGTCACATTCATTCTCGTTGTCTCCATCATCACCTCATTCACGACCAGGACAACTGTCTCCGGCGTTGATGTGACCGAGAAGATCGAGAACACAGCCGCCCAGCCTGAATTCCCTTCAGCGCCTGTACAGCAGGCCAATCCTGCCCAGGAGGCTCCTTCAACAGACGCTTCCGCCGAGTAACTGACATTTTGTCAGCCTTCGGGCAGTGGAACATAATTTGACTTTAAGCCGTTTGGTCTTCGGACCGGACGGCTTTTTGATTGCCGTCACGTGAACCGGCGCGGGCCGCGAGCGGAAGTGTCCTGAGACTAAAAAGGAAAAAACAATTATGGAAAACAATACCAACAACACATCATTGCAGTTCTTGCCTAAGTTCGCCATCAATCTCAACGAACAAGCAGCGAAAGGAAAGCTTGATCCTGTCATCGGCAGGGACGAGGAGATCCGAAGGGTTCTTCAGATCCTGAGCAGAAGGACCAAGAACAACCCTATTCTTGTAGGTGAGCCGGGTGTCGGCAAGACCGCCATCTCCGAAGGCATCGCTCAGAAAATCGTGGATGGAGACGTGCCGGAGAACCTGAAGAGCAAGAAGGTATATTCATTGGACATGGGTGCTTTGATCGCCGGCGCGAAGTACCAAGGCGAGTTCGAGGAACGTCTGAAAGGAGTTGTCAAGGAAGTCGTTGACAGCGCCGGGGAGATTATTCTGTTCATCGATGAGATTCATACCCTTGTGGGTGCCGGACGATCTTCCGGAGCGATGGACGCTTCCAATATCCTTAAGCCGGCGTTGGCGAGAGGTGAGTTGAGGACCATAGGTTCTACCACCCTTGACGAGTATCAGAAGTACTTCGAGACCGACAAGGCGTTGGAGAGGCGATTCCAGATGGTTCTGGTCGATGAGCCGTCACCGGCCGAGTCAATCGCCATCATGAGAGGCTTGAAGGAGAAGTACGAGAATCATCACCGTGTGAAGATCGAGGATGACGCGCTGATTGCCGCCGTAAACCTTTCACACAGATACATCACGAACAGGTTCCTGCCGGACAAGGCCATAGACCTTGTGGACGAGGCTGCGTCGAAGCTGCGTCTGGAGATGAATTCCGTGCCGGAGCCTATCGCCGAACTCAACAGCGACATACGTCAATTGGAGATCGAGAAGGAGGCCATCAAGCGTGAAGGTACTTCCCTTAAGTCCGAGAAAATTCAGAAGGAGCTTTCTGACAAGATGGCCGAGAGGGAGACTTTGATGAAGAGGTGGAATGACGAGAAGAGCATCCTCTCAGGCCTTCAAGAGGCACGTCAGGAGATTGAGGACTACAGAATCCAGTCTCAGGCGGCCGAGAGGGCGGGGGATTACGGCAAGGTTGCCGAGCTGCGTTACGGCAAGATCGCCGAGGCGCAGAAGAAGATCGACGAACTGACCAGAAAACAGGCTGAGATTAAGGATCCGATTGTCACGGAGGCTGTCACTCCGCAGGATATCGCTGAGGTTGTCGCCAAGTGGACCGGAATCCCTGTGCAGAAAATGCTTGAGAGCGAGAAGGAAAAGCTTCTGCGCATCGAGAGTGAGCTGCACAAGAGAGTGGTAGGTCAGGATCAGGCCATTCAGGCTGTCGCTGATGCTGTGCGCAGGAGCAGGGCTGGTCTGTCAAATGAGAAAAGACCGATCGGGTCATTCTTGTTCATGGGTACGACCGGTGTCGGTAAGACCGAGCTTGCGAAAGCTCTTGCGGAGTTCCTGTTCAACGATGAGAACATGATCACGAGGATCGACATGAGTGAATATCAGGAACGTCACACAGTCAGCCGTTTGGTCGGAGCGCCTCCGGGATACGTTGGCTACGACGAGGGCGGCCAGCTGACCGAGGCGGTAAGGCGCAAACCTTATTCAGTCATCTTGCTGGACGAGATAGAAAAGGCGCATCCAGATGTGTTCAATGTCCTGCTTCAGGTTCTTGACGACGGTCGTCTGACCGACAACAAGGGACGTACTGTGGATTTCAAGAACACCATCCTGATCATGACCTCGAACGTCGGTTCGGACATTATCCAAGGTTATATGGACAGGCTTCCTGCCGTCGGACAGCCGGGTGCCGATCCTGCCGAGGAGATGAGGGCGATCGCCACAAGGCGCGAGCTTCTGGACGAGTGCAAGGAGAAGGTGATGGACGTGCTCAAGACCACGGTAAGGCCTGAGTTCCTGAACCGAATCGATGAGATCATCATGTTCGATCCGCTGACACAGAATGACATCCGTGACATTCTTCACATTCAGATGAAGCAGCTTCAGAACCGACTCTCGGAGGAAGGTGTCACGATCGAGTTCACAAAGGCGTTCGAGAATCACATGGTCACGGGCGGTTACGATCCTGCTTATGGCGCGCGTCCTATCAAAAGACTGATGCAGCGTGAGCTTGTCAACCAGCTTGCCAAGGCCATCCTTGCCGGAACTGTCCACAAAGACTCCGTCATAGAGGTAGATGTGGCAGGCGGTCAGATAGTCTTGAATAATAAGTAAGAATGAAAAATGCGCGCGGCGCTTAGCGGTGCGTGGAGAACCGAAAAATGAGAGGGTGACTAAAAAGTCGAAAGACAGATTAGTCACCCTCTTTTTTATTTGCTGAAATTGATTTCCCGGACAATGTGTTTCATCCCTGCGTATTTGTCCAGGACCCACATCACATAGCGGATGTCAGTGTTGATGCACTTGTTATAGTTCTGAGTGTAGGACGCGTCACTGGCGAGTGATTCGAGATTGCCGTCAAAAGCCAATCCGATGAGCTCGCCTTTCGCGTTTAAGACAGGACTGCCGGAGTTGCCCCCCGTGATGTCATTGTCTGTCATGAAGTCAACGATCATCGTACGTTTCCCGTCGACACGGGTTCCCCAACGTCCCCATCGGCCTTTTTCCAAAAGTGTTTTCTGTCTGTCCGTAAGAATGTAGTCGTGGTCTGTGGGATCGTGTTTCTGAAGGATCCCTTTTGGCGTTGTGTACCAGTTGTAGATGATGCCGTCGTTAGGCTGGAGGCCTCCCACAGTCCCGTAGGTGATCCTCATCGTGGAATTCGCGTCAGGGTATTGCTCTATGTCATTATGGAGTCTCATCCAGTAGAGGGCTTTCTTGTACTCCTTCTCAAGATGGTTGACATTCTGCATTTTCTTTCCCTGCCCATTCCTGTCATTGAAAACCATTATCGGGGTGTCTGTCAGGAATCTTCTGAGCGGGTCCTTTTTCACCTCTTCTATAGACTGGAGATCTTCAATTTTCTTTGGCGAGGAGACCACGCTCCTGCTCCAGAGATATTCAGCCATCGACTTGTAATCATTGCCGAACCGGTCAAGCATCTTGTTCTGGTACTTGCCGAAGTAGTATGACTCCAGGTTTTCGAAATATTCCTTGCAGGCATATTCAAGAAGTTCCTTTTCCACTCTTGCGTCTGTGGCGGCAAGACCCTCCCTCAATGCGTCCTTGGCTTTTTCCACGCTTGTGGAGTTTCCCGCGCGGAGGAGGTAGCGGCTGATGTAGGTTCCGCGGAACATCGTCTCCCGGAAAAATACCTTATCCCTCTCTATGCTTTCCGTCTGTGAATATGCTTCCTTGAGATTCGGAATCAGGTTCTCCCACATTGCCCTGCGGTTCGCCGCCGCATTGATCCATTTCTGCACTTCGCGCTCTTGGGCTACTTTCTCATCCATGACCCAGAACCGTCTGTAGCATTTTACCATCCCCTCATTGTTCTCCTGAACATTGCTCAGCGAAAAGAACCAATCCGAATATTTCATCCTGACCTGCGGGTCGGCATCCATCCATTTGCGGATGATGCCCATCTGGCCGCCACGGATCGCGTTTGACACGGGCAGGCTGACCTTTTCCTGATAGTTGATCTCCGAGGATGAGGAATACCTGTTAGTCCTTCCCGGATAGCCGATGACCATCGTGAACGAGCCAGGATAGTATCCTTCGAGGGAAATATTCAGGCTTTTTTCCCTTGTCACGGGCTTCCCGTCCTCATAGATTCTATAGATTGTGAAGTCACAGTTGTGACGCGGCCATGTCCAGTTGTCTTGATTTCCTCCGAAATATCCTATGCTTTGCGGCGGAGCGGCTACTAGCCTCAGGTCAGTATAGACCTTATAGACAGACATGTAGTATTTCTCTCCGGCCCACATGCTGCTGAGGATGCATTCAAGACCTGTCGCCTTGTTGTACCTTTCCTCCATTATCGCGCTGATCTTGCGGCTACCGAATGGTTTCCCGGCCGCGCGGAGTTCCTTGGTTATCCCTTTCACCTCTTCGGTGACGTCAAAAACCCTTTTCAGGAAATATACTTTCTCCCCCTCGACCGGAATCTCCTGCTCGTTGGACATGGCCCAGAATCCCTCCTCAAGATAGTTGTGCTCGGGTGTACTGAGTCTGGCGATGTTTGAATATGCGCAATGATGGTTCGTGATGATCAGTCCCTGGTTGGAGATCACGCTTCCCGTACAATAGAATCCGATCGACACGACAGCGTCGGCGACCGCCGTCCCAGGGGCTTCGTCATTATAAATCTCGTTGGCTGCCAGTTTCAGCCCTCTTGCCCTCATGTTCTTCTCCAACGCCTCGTTGATGTCCTGGATCATCCACATCCCCTCATCGGCGAAAGCCGCGACGCTGAACATCAGCGCCGCAGCTGTCATAATCAATCTTCTTGCTTTCATCAAAAGTCTATTCTTCTGTGTAAATGGTGGTAAGCATGTTCTTGCCGGTCAGTTTTCCGGCCACCTTGCGTACATCCTCAGCGGTCACGCTTCCGTAGGCGGCGACGCGGTCGATGTTCGGATCGATCCCGTTTCTCACGTAGTTCATTACCTGTGAGTTCCTGTGAGGCATCGACATCGCTTTCTTGGCCTTGGATTCATTCTCGTTCTTGATCAGCCATTTCCTTGCCTCCTCAAGTTCTTTCGCCGTCGGGCCTCCGGTGCAAAACCCAGACACGATGTCATCAAGGTCTCCGACAAGAACCTCGTAAAGATCCGGCCTTGTCTTGAATGTGATCTCGGACTCGCTTCTGCCTTTCTCTCTGACACTTACGTATGAGTTGAACCTGATGGTGTACGTTCCGCCACGGTTCTCCCTGATCTGGTTAAGAAGCCTCTGGGACAGAATGTAGTCAACAAAGTCAACGGCGGCAAGATTCTTAGGCGTAGGCTTTACCTTCGAGGTGAACATTCTGGACACTATAGTGTAAGGGTTGATTTCTTTCTTTCCAGTCATGGAATATTCTTGTGTCCCCTTGAAGACGGGGACTCGCTCCTTGACTCTCGCTGGCTTGAAAGCCTTGTTACCGGCAGGAATGGAAGCGAGGTATTTGCGGACATATTCCTTGACCACCGTCTCGTCGAGGTTGCCGGCGATGAAAATTGTCATACCGGCGGCTAGGTTGAACTCCCGGCTATAGATTTCCCTCGCCAAGTCCATCGTAACGCCGCTCACGGCGGTGGAATCGATGTCAACCGACCACGGGTGATTCCCGTAAATTATTGAATCACAAGCCTCGCTGAACTTCGTGGCATCTTTCTTCGGCTCACTCAGGGACTCCAACTTTTTGTCTTTCATCTGTCGCAGAACCTTGTCTTGAGGCAGGAACGGATCTGTGATCGTCAAGGCTGCCATGCGGAACGCGTTCTCCGCCTTCTTCGCCGGAGCGGTGGAGAATATGCCGGCGAACCTGTCGCTTATCCTTATGGAGCGGGAGACATCGGCACATTCCGGAATCTTGCCGATCTCGTCACCGGTCGCTCCACGTAATCCAGCGTTAGCCCTGATGAACTCACAGGCGAAAAGTGATGATGCGAGCCTGTTTTGTGGAAGGGCGTTGTAACCTGAGTTAAAGTAAACAAGCAACGAGAGATCCGGGGTCACTTTGGAATCCTTGACGGAAGTCCAGTAAACCTTGGCTCCGTTGCCGAGAATCCATTCCTTCGTCCCGTCCAGCCCCTTGACGTTATTTTCTTTTACGATCGTTCCTTCCGGTGTGTTGATGTTGAGGTCCACTTTGTTGAATGTCAGGTATTCCGGCTTCACCTCGCGGGATCTGACTTCCGCGAGCCTTGCTTTCGTCTCCTCCAAAGACGGAACCTTTGCCACATCCTTAGGATTGGCGAACCAGGAATATATCTTGTCGCTCTCGGCGAAGACCTTTATGATGTATGGCTTCACATCCTCCGGGGTGATGTCCTTGAGGATTCTGTTCTGGATTCCTTGCAGCGTAGCCGGATCCGTGAGCGCCGCTCCGCTGACGAAATTGTTGTGGCAGACTCCCACAAAGTCCTCGTTCCGCAGAGACTCTGCCTTCATAGGCCTGTCGAGGTGGTAGCGCCTGCGTACCATCGTCTTGGCGGCTTCTACCTCGTCGGCGGAGACACCATATTCAATCATCACCTTTTCATTTCCGGCGTAGAAGTCGATGAGATCCAGAAGGTTGCCGTCCTTCTTGCTCAGAATTGTGTAGAGGTCCACGTAGTAGTCGCTGGACTCGGCATAGTTTACCATCACCGCTGACTTGGCGGTGGCTTTCCCCGATCGAACCTGCTCTTTCATCCTTTCAGACATGATGTTGGCCAGGATGTCACGTATGTAAAGATCCTTGTAGAATTCCTCCGTACAGCGCACCTCACGCGCGGGATAAGGCATTCTGTAAAATACCTTTAGCGCGGTGAAGCTGAGTGTGGAATCGATCAGGTTCTCGAAGATCGGCCCGTCAGCTTTCGGTGCGAGATAGACTTCCTTCGGGGTAGGATTCACGGCCTTAGGGATGTCGGAGAACCGGCTGATGATCTTCTTCTCCATTTTGGCCGCGTCAATGTCTCCGACCACGATTATCGCTTGAAGATCAGGACGGTACCATTTGTGGTAGAAGTCCAGGATCTCTTCCCTTTTGAAATTGTTGATCACGTCAATGGAGCCAAGAACAGTTCTCTTTGTCTGTTTAGCTCCTTGGTAAACGAGGTTTGTCTGCGCGGTGAACAGTGTGCGCCGCGAGTCGAACCCGCGTCTCCATTCCTCACGGATGACACCCCTTTCATTGTCAAGCTCGTCCTGTTCGCAGAGGATGTCGCCGGACCAGTCGTGCAGGATCAGCAGCACGGAATCCACGAACGACTCCCTTGCGACAGGTGCTCCGTCGATGTGGTAACAGGTTTCGTTCCGGGATGTGAAGGCGTTCACGTTCGCCCCGAAACGCACCCCGTTCCTTCCCAGAAACTCAAGCATTTCCTTCCCTGGATAATGCTTTATTCCGTTGAACGCCATGTGTTCCAGAAAATGTGCGAGACCGTTCTGGTTGTCGTCCTCCTGAAGCGCGCCGACATTGTGCACAATGTAGAAATCCGCCACCCCGGCAGGGTTCGCGTTGTGCCTGACATAATAGGTCAATCCGTTGTCGAGTTTCCCTGCCCTGATCTGTCCGTCTTCCGGCAGAGTCTGCGCGGTCAGGCTGAAAGCACTCAACGCCAATGCGGCCGAGACGATGAAAAGAGATCTTAAAAATTGCATCCGATAGTGAATATGAATGTGTTCCTATAGTTTCCGGTAAGATATTCCGGTTCCGAAGCCAGTCTGCGGTAGCTGTCTGTCAGATCCACGAACACCGAATACCGCCACTTCCCGGTCTTCCTGACCAATGTGTAGCGTACCGAGGCATCCCCTCCGATGGAGGAGGCATGGAAATATTCAAAGTTTCTGTTCAGGTAGGTGTCGTTCGTGCGAGGGTTGCCGGTGGCGGAGGAATATTGCCCGTCCTCGTTCTTCAAATCATTGCCGGCAAAGGAATAATTCGCACCGAGAGTGAAGGACAGGAAATTGCTTCGCATCATGTGATTCTTGGCGACCATGGCTCTGACGGTGTTTTGAGCCAACCTCTGTTTCCTGTAGAAAGGGTAGGAAGTGGCTGTCTGGTTCAGACCGAATCTTTCAAAACCGACCGATGCCGACCAAGGCGCAGGTACGAATATGTCTGCGGATCCCTCGGCTTGCTTCTCAATCATGTACCTTGCGTGGATCCTCCCGACAGTCTTGTCTCCGACTTCCTGACTCCCAAAGTATTGGATCTCTGGATTCTGTCCAGGGTTTGTGGAAACCCTGTAGGAGTTTTCCTTGTTGAGTGTGGTCATCATATTCCAGTTCCCATCAATCCTGTTGAGGTATTTCCCTGTCTGGAACGAGATCCGCGCATTCAGGTTGTACCTCATGCCATCGAAGTCACAGAATCGTACAGATCCGCTGGCCTTCTTGCCGAAATAACCGTTGCGGTATGCGGCGCCCAGATCCAGAAAAGCGTCCACGCCTCCGATCTTGAATCCGGCCTGCGCGCTTCCACCGAAGAACTGGTTGAACATCGGGCGCTCGTTGGAAACTGACAGATAACCGTTGTCTCCGTCGATGACTTCGACTTTTCCGAAGCTTCCGCCATAGTCCACCAGGTAGTAATACTGTCTGTCAAGAGTTCCAAAAAGCTTCTCCGCTACGGTCTCGATCGTCTTGGTGTAGTTAAGGCTGATCCCGAATGTGCCTTTCCCGTCCGCCAATGAATATCTTGCCCCGACCGACGCGTCTAGATCCATCCATTGGTTGTATGATCTCGGATCCTTGCGCTTGGCGTAGTCCGCGCTCTGGAAACTGATTTTTCCCGCGAGCGCAAGCCTGTCATTTAATGAATATGCCATCGCACCCTCAAGGGTATATTCCTCCAAGGTCTTTGTCCCGGTTGTGGTGTCCACGCTTTCGAGGAAATTGACCGGGTTGTAATAAGGGTCCATCAGGATATGGCCACCCATGTCCTTGCCTTTGAAATAGCTGTAGTCCATCCGGCCGTAGAATGTGATCCTGTCGGAGACTTTCATAAAGGAAGCCGCGTCCAGGCTTGGCCTGAAGCAGTCACGGCTTTCGTGCAGGTCCATCAATCCTCCGTCCTTTTTCTCGATTCCTGCCCTTACGGTTGACAACCGGCCTCTGTTGGTCATTGTTATTCCGGCAGGATTGGAAGACCGAATCCAAGGGGACATGTCAGAGAAACGGGAATATTCATCCTTCCACTCCTCGGTCTGGGACCAGGCCGGAAGAGCGGAGAGGATGAACAGTCCTATGAACGACAGGATTCTTGAACCCATAATTATTTCTTGATTGAGGCGACCTTCCTCTGGTGGAAATCGTTCCTGGAGTTGTTGGTGTCCTTGTAGATGATGTGCGCTCCGTTGGCGATTGATGCCTCGGCGTCGATTCCGGAAGGATCGGTCGAGCCTCCCTCAATCGTCTCTGTGCCACCGGCGTAGTTGTAAACCAACTTGCCCTCGTTTTCGGCGAGAGCCTCGGTGGCCTCCTTGTCAACATTCCTGTAGAGGGTGTAGCCGCTCTTGTTGGTGAAGCCTACATAGCCTGCGTCCACGCTGTCGAGAAGCCTCTTGTTGGACTTCTGGATGTTGGCGTTGTCGAAGACCTCGACGCCATCCTTCACCCAGCTTACAGGAATCTTGGCGCAGTTGAAAGCCGGCTTTCCGGTAGGGCTTTCAATGTTGTCGGTGTTGGTCACGAAATTCTTGGCTGTCGTCGCCTCAGGAGAGAACACGAAGAAAGCCGGAGAGTTGTTCGAGATCGCCCATGCGGTGCCAAGCCCATAGCAATATGTCTTAAGATAGTGGCTGGTTGGTATTGATGCGGACGGAGACGGATAATTGCTGACGAGAGTGAAGACATCCGTATCGTAGAACACATAGTCGGCATTGCTCAGATTTACAGAGTTTTTGTAGGTTTGAGTGTGGTCAATCGCACCGTTGATGGATACCACAATCTGGGAGTAAGGGGCGATCTTCACGTCTGTGTTGAACCACCAAACCGCATTCCAGGCAGGGATGTAGTCGGAGTAAGAAAGCGCTCCGTCCTTTAGATAGGCGTTCGTGGCGTGTGCGTTGGCAGGACATCCCATGGCGAACGCATATTTGCTGGCGTCGGCTTCTACCGGAGAATTGTTGTAGAGGATGACATACCTGTCAGTCTGGTAATGCTTGGCTCCTTCGTTGTCCATGCATCCGCCGAAGTACAGTTCCTTGATGATGACCTGACTGGTAGTTGAGGCTGTAAGATTGAGTGTGAATGCGTTGGCACCTCCGTCAACAACAGCCACAGCTGAGTTTGTTCCGTTGTAGATGCTGGATTCTTTGTAAAGGGTCGTGGTTGCCTCATAGATTCCGGCCACAAGCTGGAAGGTCGCCGTCCCGCCCACAGTCGTCGCCTTGTAGGCCGTAGAGGTGGACTTGTCGGTGACGGTCACCTCGACAGCATCCGTCACAGGCTCGTTATCAATCAGCACCTGGATGGTGACATCATTGATTTTAGCGCTCTCGTCTTTCTTGCATGCCGTGAATGCCGCGGCCGTAGCGAGAAGAATGTAAATGAACTTTTTCATTGCCTTTAGATTTTATTGTTTAAAACTTTAACCTTAGTGTAAGACCGTAGTAGAATTTAGGGACATAGCCGCTCCCGGTCAGAGAGTAATATTGCTGCGTTTTCGTGGAATAGACCTGCCCCAGATTCCGGAAGAAGTTGTTGGCGTAGAATGAGATGGAGGCGATGTCCCCGATCTCCTTCGTCACGCTGAAGTTCGCCGAGAAGTAAGGCGTGATGTAATCCTTCTGGTAATTGTACGTGTAGGCGGTCCTTGACACAAGGCTGCACAGGTTGTTGTACAGCTCCTTGTCGTTCTCCCTTGCCCACAGGAAATCCTGAAGGAACGGTTTTGGAGTAGGGTCCCAATAGCTGGAGTAATATTCCGGATATGTGACTGCGATCACCCTCCTGTCCATAAACGACGGATCGGAGCCTGGAACATAAGAGGAATTGTCATCGACCGCGTAAGTCCTTGTGCCTCCTTCAG
>CAVKML010000005.1:33669-57308 GCA_963657715.1 uncultured bacterium
TTCCTTGAATATCTCAGCAACGTTCCCTCAATCTTCGCCGAGACGATCATCCTGACCCGAGGAATATGCGTGGTGATGTTCAGGTTTATCCTCAGCATCCTGGACTCGCTGCCGTTGCTCGTCCCGTTACCTCCGACGTACCATCCGATGTACTTGTACGGAGTGTTGTCAACCATCCTCTGTGAAGTCGGTGAATATGCTAGAAGATCTTGATTGACAGTCTTGTAGGAATAGTAGTTTCCGTCCAGACGGATCTCGGTGTTGATCGGATTGATCCTTTTGAAATCGATCACCCACTCAACGCCGTAACGGTTTACCGGAGTCCCGCTGTTGGCTGCGTATGTCCTGCTGACAAGAGACTCTCTGGTCACTCCGCTGATGGTTTCCGGAGAGAGGACTCCTGTCTTGTCGGTGACCGTCACGACTCCGGTGTTGCGGTCAACGCTGTAGATTCTGTCATCCACAGGAATCGTGCATGACTCAAGAGCCTTTTGGTCCGTGTAGCTGTACGAGAACGGATCGTAGGCGTTGTTGGTAGTGAACGCCTTGACGGTCTTGTTCCAGAATCCGGCCAAGGATATTCTTGTGCCGGCAAGGTTGATCTCCATTCCGATCTCGCCCTGATGATTCCTTTGCCAGACAAGGTCGGGATTATATTCAACGGTGGTCGGCATCACGTAGTAGGCGTAGTAGGCCTTGCCGTCGCTTGCCGTAGGAGGATTGAAGACTACCAGATCCCTGTAGCTTGGCTGCGGGTAGAGGATCGAGAACGATGGCTGCTTCACCGCCACGCCCCAGCTGGCCCTGAAAGCGAGGCTTCGCACCAACTTGTCCCTGCGCCCTTTGGCGGAGAACACTGAATATTTCGCGTTGAATCTCGGGGACAGGCTTGTGACGGTGCCATATTCAGATCCTTTGATGAAAGTGTTTTCGGCTCGCAGGCCGGCGATCAGGTTCAGATGCGATTCCTTGCCGACAGGGATGGAGATGTTGTCCTCGGCGAACAGGGCGAGATTGTTCATGAACGGGATCTCGCTGTAGTCGTAGGTCCTGTACGAAGGCGCTGTGCTGAGATCTTCCGAATATTGCCCCTTTCCGAAGTTCGAGTCCGCGTTCCAGTCCGCTCCCAGTTTGAGCTTGTTGTTGACTGAGCCGAACTTCCTAGCCCAATTGCTCTTGAGCGTCAGCTTGTAGGAGAACGGCTTGTCGTCCAGGAACATAGTGTTGTACCAGTAACCGCGCGGAATCATAATCGCCGTCGCGTCCGGATTGGTGGAATAGTCCTCGGCCACATAGTAGCCTTCCTCCTTGCCGTGCAGCGAGACCGTTCCGGCCGCGCTGGAGTATCTGCTTTTTGTCTCGTTGAGCCTGTCCGATCTGACCACCGAACCTTTGAACTCCAGATTGGTGATCCACGGCTTGCTCAGCAGCCAGTTCATCTCAACATTGGCTCTGAGGGTGTTGTCCTTCTGCTTTTCGTATGTTCCTGTCAGAAGATCCGGATCCGCCTCCGAGTCGGTTCCTCCGATGTTGCCGGAGAATCCGGCGGAGAACCTCAGCGGAGCGTCACTGAAAATTCCCGAATTGAAAAGGTTGGAGTAGATCAGCGAGATCTGCTTTCTGTCGTAGGATGTGTAAGGGGAGCGGCTGTCTTCCACTGAATATGTGTATTCGGCGCTGGCGTTCAGCACTCCTGCGGAGCTTCCATGCTTTGTCTGTCCCAGACCGAAGCCCTTGCTGACGGAAAACTGTTTGATTTTCGGGTTTGTCGTCATCGTCACCGTGTAAGGGGCGATGCCTTTCTTGGTGTTGACCTTTACTATTCCGGCTCCGACATCGCCATATTCAACGGAAGGAACTCCGGAGATCACTTCGACGGATTCTACATTGCTGGAGGCTATGTTGTTGACTGCCACTCCGTTGGCTCCGGAGAAGCTGGCGTTGTTGGAGAGTCTGATGCCATCGACTTCGACAGCTGTTCCGAAAGAGGCGTTTCCGGCCTCGGTGCTTCCTCCAGCCCTGATGTTGAACCTTTGGGTGGAGAGCAGACTTGGGTTGGCCGTCGCTCCTCCAGGTAAAAGACCTCCGATGTCCGCAAGACTGACCATCTGGACGTGGTCGAGCGCTGTCCTGTCCATCGTGCGGCTGGTCGTGGCGCTGTTCTCGTTCTCCTTCGCGGTCACGACAACACCTTCAAGGGTAAGGTTGTCTTCGCTGAGGAAGGCCCGGTAGCCGGTCAGATCCTTGCTGATGATGACACTTTTGGTGTCGGTGACAAAACCAAGGCAGGACACGCTGAGCGTGTTCTTACCGGCGGGGATGTTCTTGAGAGTGAACCGCCCTTTGTCATCGGCGACGGCCCATTGCTCGCATTCCACGGCCACCACGGTCGCGAACTCGACCGGTGCCTTGGTCTTCTTGTTCAGTACCGTACCGGAAACGGTGAAAGTCTGAGCGAAGGAGGTCGCACAGGACAGGAGCATAATCATTATCAGGAACAATCTCCGCATAATTCGTGAATATCTTTTTTACCGTTCTCTGATCACATCCCCGTGATCCTTCACGACAGCCTCTTTCCACTTCTCGGTGTAGCCAGGCTGGGTAAGTCCCTCAGGAGTGCCCTCGTGCCACTTGCTGTGCTTGAAAGAGCCGTCCTCGTTCTGGGCTTTGACATTGCCGTCGATGTATTTGACCAAAAGCAGCTCCTCAAGGGCCACCCAGTTCTCGAATTGTTTCTGGGCGGTGCTTACTGAATATTCTGTCAGCATCTTCCTGACAGAGGCGAACCAGTCCTTGCTGTCGAGGCCTTTCTTCTCGGCTTTCGGAAGTATGGCGTTGTAGGCGTCAAGGGCCTTGCTGTCCATTTCCGCAAGTTTTGATCCCATCTGGTCGTTCTCGAAGTTGTCGATGGCATCCTTAACTGTCGGAGCCATAATGTTGTAGGCCTTGTAGCAGGCGTTGGCGACACGGTTGTTGATCCAGAAGGATGAGGTAGGGGAGTATTTCAGCATATTCCCGTTGCCTACTCTGAAACATTCCGGAACTTTATCTGTGCAGGTGTAGATCGGTGTGACGTAGGATGTCGCGGCGTCGTCGGTTCCAAACCAGATGACACCTCCGACCACGTCAGGAAGGTCGTGCCTGGACTGGCCCACGAACCAGAATCCGGTCTGCTGGGTGGCGATGGCTCTTTCGTTGACGTAGCTCCAGCCCTTGTACTCGAATCCCATCGGCCTCCATCTGTAAGGAAGGGCGTTGCCGCCGGCCCCGATGTCGGTTGTCATGTCCAGAGGAGTGCCCTCGAAATGGTCTCTCATAGCGTCCGCGACATTCTTCACGGTAATCTTTCTGGCCGGTTTCACGAACAGTGGCATCCGGTGGGTGAGATCCTTTCCTGTGATGTAGTCATGATAGGCCGAGGCTGGCTCTGTGATGGTCTTGCCGTCCTTTTCGTAGGTGAACTGGCCGTCGCAGAGAAGGTTGAACGCACTCCAAGCTCTTGCGTCACAGCCTCTTACCGTACCGAAATCGGCCGGGCAGTAGGCGGCGCTGAAGTCGAAGTCCTCGTCCTTGCCGTCAAAATAGCCTTTCTCTCTTGCGAAAGAGATCACGTCAGGAGCGTAGAGACAGTTCTCCGGGTCGTTAAGCGGGAACGTCTGGATGCGTGCCTGGTTGGCGTGCGAGCAGATGTATCCGTCGGGAATTCTCATGGCCACCCAGACAAAGCCCTTGCGGATGTTCTTTCCGTCCTTCATCTCGCAACCCTTCCCGATGAGGTCCATGATCCATGCCTCGTCCTTGTCCGCTATCGAGAATGTCTCGCCTTCGGACGCATAGCCATATTCATTTGCCAGATCTGCAATGACCTTGATGGCCTCTCTTGCGGTGCGGGTCCTTTGCAAGGCGACGTAGATGAGTGATCCATAGTCCATTATGGCGGTGGTGTCCTCCAATTCGAGCCTCCCTCCCCATGTCGTCTCGGCGATGATGAGCTGGTGCTCGTTCATGTTCCCGACTGTCTTGTAGGTGTGCGCCACCTGCGGGATCTGTCCCATTGGCTTGTAGGAGTCCCAGTTGATGATGTCCAGCATCGAGCCGGCTTTCCAGTTCGCCGCCGGATGGAAGTACAGTTCTCCGTAGAGGACATGTGAGTCCGCCGCATAGGAGATGATGTTCGAGTTGTCCGCGCTGGCACCCCTTGTCACGATGATGTTGGTGCAAGCGTCGGTCTTGAAACTTGCCGTGAGCACGCCGATGGCGGTGAGAAGCGCATAGATGGTTGAATTTCTAGCCATTTTGCTATTAACGTATTATTGATTATTTTTGTTAACTTTATTACAAAATGTAAAGATAATGAAAAATATTTTTCTTACAGTCGTATGTCTTGCCATTTCGACGTTGACTGTTTTCGCCCAGCAGAATCCTCCAAGTCAGGAAGAGCAGGAAAAGAAGTTGTCCGAATATATTCAAAAGGAAGTGGATCGCTTGGAGATGACGCTCAAGCTGGAGGATTGGCAGGTGTTCTATGTGGATTCAATCCTTAATCATGATTATCGCGCGATGCATGAGGAGATGAATAACCTTTCTTCCGCCAAGGTGTCTAATTATGACATCTACACGAAAGCGAGCGACAAATGGGCGGAGAATATTTACAATGCTTTCCGTAAGGTGTTGAATGACAACCAGTGGGAGAAATACTTGAAGAGCGGTGCGGCGCGGGACAAGAAGGCGCGTGAAAAAAGAAAGGCGAAGATGGAAAAGTCTTCCGCCAAACTTCCGGAAAATGATTAACTTTGCATGAATATTTCGGGAATATTATGAAAGAAGAAATAGAAAGACTGCTCGCTCATGTCAGCGAGTTGAATTGCAAGACCGCCAAGGAGGTTGAGGATGCCCGTGTCAGGCTTCTCGGCAAGAAAGGAGAGATCACCAAGCTGTTCGAGGAGTTCAGGACGTACGGTCCGGAACTCAAGAAAGAGTTTGGCCGTAAGATAAACGAACTTAAGCAGGCCGCTCAGGCCAAGATCGACGAACTTAAGGAGCAGACCGCTTCCGAATGTGCGTCAAATGGCCCTGTGGAGGATCTTTCCATGCCAGGAATGCCGTTCGAGCTTGGTTCAAGACATCCTGTGTCGATTGTTCGTCAGGAGATCGTGGACATATTCAGAAAATTCGGCTACGATGTGGCTGAAGGCCCTGAGGTCGAGGATGACTACCATGTCTTCGAGGCGTTGAACTTTCCGTTGAACCATCCGGCCAGGGATATGCAGGACACGTTCTTCGTGTCTGCGGGTCATCCTAATCCACTTTTGCTCAGGACACACACGTCTTCCGTTCAGGTCCGTGCGATGGAGACTATGAAGTTGCCGATCCGTGTCATCTGCCCGGGACGTGTGTTCAGGAATGAGGCGATCTCCGCCCGCGCCCACTGCATCTTCCATCAGGTGGAAGGACTTTACATTGACGAGAATGTGACTTTCGCGGATCTCAAGCAGGCGATCCTTCTGTTCGCCCGTGAGATGTTCGGTCCTGACACCCAGATCCGTATGCGTCCATCGTATTTCCCGTTCACCGAACCTTCAAGCGAGATCGATGTGAGCTGTAACATCTGTCACGGCAAGGGATGCAACATCTGCAAGGGAACCGGCTGGCTTGAGATCATGGGCTGCGGGATGGTGGATCCGAATGTCCTTGAGGCTTCCGGCATCGACAGCAAAAAATATAGCGGATTCGCTTTCGGTATGGGTTTGGAGCGCATTGCGATGCTCAAATGGCAGGTCAACGACCTCCGTCACTACTTCGAGAATGACCTCCGTTTCCTGTCTGAATTCAAGACTTCGATAGAGGTTTAGGTCTTTCCGCAAACTTTTTTTGAAATTTTTTTCAGAAAAAGTTTGCGGAAAAAGAAAAAAGCACTACCTTTGTAATCCCAAGGCAATGCTACGGGTAACAAGTTTGCGGAAATAGCTCAGTTGGTAGAGCACGACCTTGCCAAGGTCGGGGTCGCGAGTTCAAGTCTCGTTTTCCGCTCCAAAAGCCATCTGGATTTCAGGTGGCTTTTTTATTATGGTTCCTTTCGCTGGCCTATGTCCGGTGACCGAACCGATATCCTTTTGACGGATTCGCACTTGGCAAGCGACAAATTATTTTTATTTAATATGTCGGCAACAATAAACAGGAACAAATTCAATGTGGCGTTCAACATATTCCTTGTGGTCGGGATGTTGTTTGCGGTGACTGTCACTACCATATTCAAGCTTCAGCAGCCTGGTGTGAAGACATTCATGCTGCTACTGGCTGCATTTGGTTCCGTGATGGGTGTCGTGAACACTGTGATGTCGGCAAACGGGAACATCCTTACATTCGTGTTCGGTTTCATTGATGTGCTGATCGGCACGATCGTCTATCTGGACAACGGAATTATGGGGAACTTCGCCCTGCACGCATTCTATTTCCTTCCCATGCAGTTTGTCGGATTCTGGCAGTGGAGCAAGAGGGGAGCGAAGGTGCGTTCCGGAGAGGAGGGTTCTCGTCTGAAAGCCCGACGGCTTACGGGAAAGCAGTGGGCTTGGCTCTCGGCAGGAATATTAATAGGTGTCACGGCTCTTTACATTATATTATTATATGTTGACGGTGCGAAGCTTGCCGCCGGCAAGATCGAAAACATCGACAGACCGAAGATCCTTCTCGACGCAGTTGTGATGATCCTGAATATCGCCGGCCAAGTGCTGATGAGTCTTGCATTCATGGAACAGTGGTGCATCTGGATTCTTGTGAACATTTCGTCGATTTCCCTTTGGGCTGTGGCGGTCATGGGGGGAGCTGGCTCAGGCAACGCTGCCGTGATGCTGATCAAGTACATCTTTTATTTGCTAAACTCCCTCAATGGCTTGAGAATATGGCTGAACCTGAGTCGTGGGAATGCCTGATCGCCTCGTTTGGCCGGCTGAGCGAAGAGGCCCTGCCCACTTGCTTTTTGACTCTGCCGAAAGTGGTCCTGAACCGCAAATTTGGATAATTGACTATTTTTTACTTACTTTGTGGCGCTATTTGTTCCCGGGTCTCCCGTGTGAATTGAATAATAGCGTAATTAACAAGAATATACTATTTAATTTATTCAATTATGACTGAAGAAGAAATTGTAAAGCAGGTCAAAGCGATTATCGTTGACAAGCTGGGCGTTGAGGAGTCTGAAGTGACTGAGAGCGCCAACTTCACAAATGATCTCGGAGCTGATTCTCTTGACACTGTTGAGCTTCTTATGGAGTTTGAGAGAGTGTTCGGAATCAAGATTCCTGATGAGGAGACAAGCACTATCGCTACCGTTAAGGATGCGATCGACAAGGTTAAGGAAAAGCTCGCCGGCAAGGAGG
Organism: uncultured bacterium; assembly: GCA_963657715.1. GTDB lineage: Bacteria > Bacteroidota > Bacteroidia > Bacteroidales > UBA932 > Cryptobacteroides. The sequence goes on from CAVKML010000005.1 coordinate 41,043, forward strand.
AAGCATAATCCTTTGACAAAAAGAATTCAGCCTCGGATTTCTGTCCGAGGCTTTTTCTATAGATAATTACGGCTGAGGCCGAAAAATAAAATGGCAAATTTTGCACGTTACCAAAATTTGCCATTTTCGTTTTTTTTCGGTCCGCTGTCCCAATCTATTTTTCAGGATATCCTTTCGGAATGGCGAACGTCACTTTCAACTTAGGCTTTTTGCCTTCGGCCTTTGGACCACGAAGCACAGCCTTGTAGTAGCGATCCTTGTCCAACTCAGTGCTGGATGTCGTTGTCGTGGCCGACGCGTATGCGTACTGAGCCATTGTCGTGTAGTTATAGTAGTTGTTGTAGTAACCATAGCCATAGCCACTGTAGCCGTAGCTTCCATAGCCATAGCCGCCGTAAAGCTGGTTGGCGTAGGAAGCGTATGCAAGCTGCTGGTAATAGTTGGCCATCTCCTCCGCTTCGGCGTCAGTCGTGGTAGTGGTTTCGTACCACATGATGAGGAACCAGATGTCATAGCTTGAAAGCTGGCTGTCATCTGTCTTTTTCCGGATGATCTGCTGGACGTGATGCGTGATGTCCGGAGCGTAGTTGCAGAGCGACCGGTTGATGTCTCCCTGATTCTCGTCCGACGCGCTGGCGTCTGTCAGACCGGCGAATGTCACGGTTGTGTCTGTGCTGATCTTGATGGTCGGGCTCAGGACTTTAGGGTAGCGGAACATCGTTGTGTAATCCTCCGGGAAATCGAACGGCATCTCAATGGTCGCCTTTGAGATCAGAGCGGTGGCAGGGTCGCCACCTTTCCTGATGATCTCCTCGTCGACCAGCCGCTGGATCTCGGCCGCCGGAACAACCGGCTTGACTCCGCTGCCTCCTTCGATGTAGATCTTGTCTTCCGCCTTTCCGATGAGATGGTCTGATTCATGGCGATCGACGTTGAACACGTACTGTGAAGGCACAGTCTTGACATTGATCAGAGAATCCAGGTCCTGCATCTCGATCGGGCTGAAGTAGAACATCAGACTGGAGTCTCTTCTCTCCCCGTCGAACTCTCCGTTGAAGTAGAGTATGGCATAGTTGTCTGTCCTTGTGATGTAAGATGCGCTGGAGCTTTGTTGGACAAGCCTGAGGATGTCCATCTCATACATGTCGAACCGTCCGCCGTTGCCGGTAGGGTCATCTGTGCATATGTATATTCCAGGAAATTTCTTTGTATAGGTCTTCAGGTCCTTGAGGTCATCCTGGGTCATGCTCAAATACTGTTTCCCATAATCCTCGGTGAACTCGAATGTCAGCGAGTCCTGGCCGTTGGCGACAGGGACACCTTTCGTGATTCTCTTGTCACCGTGCTTGATTTCGGCCCTTGAGAAATACTCACTGGTTCCAAGCGGCTCGGTGAGCGCATATACGTTTACGTTCTGAAGGATGTTCGCCTGGTTCTCGTCAGCCATGGAAACAGAATCCACGGCAGCCTTGAACTTGAACTTTTTGAACACGGGATCCTTGCCGAAATCCACAGAGTCCAGCACAGGCACAAGCGTCACGACGCTTCCCCTGCTGAAGAGGCCGAAGGTCTCGTCCCTGATGGAACCGATGGTGATTCTTCTTGATGAATAGGCTGTGAGACTGTCGATGGATTTCATCCAAATCTCATCGAGGTCGAACTCGGCCGTGTAGAAGTCATATTTCTGATCAGTAGGAATAAAGTCCCCGCCAAGGTTCTGATTAACCCCGACACAAGACACCATACCTGCCATCAGGGCAATGATTGCTGGAAGTTTTCTCATTTACTGCAACTGTTGATAAAAACCATCGTATTCCTCGATATAGCGTCCGCTGGCTATCGACTCCTCGTTGAAAGGAAGTGTCGGTATATTCCTCTCCTCGCAGAACTTGACCAACTCAGGATCAACGTCTTTGTCTCCGAGTATTATACCGTCGGAATACATGGCGGCGGTTTCTGCAAGATTTATGCCAGTGGGGGCGTCCGGCAGAGGAACGTCCGCCGGCTTGATCCCGCCGAACAGAACGTTGTCCTTGAAAGTCGGCGCGAACTTTTCTTTGGCGATCTCGCCGTATAGTGATGTGACTATCCTGCTGCCGTTGAATATCGGGTCTCCGTTGTAGGCTTTTTTGAGGTAGAGTGGAACAAGATGCGAGATCCAGCCCTGGCAATGGATGATGTCCGGAGCCCAGCGCAACTTTTTGACGGTCTCAAGGACCCCTCTGGCGAAGAAGATCGCTCTCTGGCCGTTGTCCTCGAAGAATTTGCCGTCTGTGTCAAAAGAGATCTGCTTGCGGCGGAAGTAGTCCTCATTGTCTATGAAATAGACTTGGATCCTTGCGGACGAGATAGAGGCCACCTTGATGACAAGCGGCCGGTCCACGTCCCCTATGATGATGTTCATTCCGGAAAGCCGGATCACTTCGTGTAACTGATTCTTGCGCTCGTTTATGCAGCCATAGCGAGGCATGAACGCCCTGATTTCTTTCTTGCGCTCCTGAATGCCCTGCGGCAGGCAACGGCCGATCTTGGAGACAGGGGTCTCAGGCAGGAACGGCATTATTTCCGAATTGACGAATAAAACTCTGTTTACGGGTTTTCCCATGGTAATTTTCTTGTCTTACAAAGGTAAGAATTTTTTTTCATATTTCGATATTTCACTATCTTTGAATCCAATTTGGAGTAATGTGCTAAAATGGCTGCGGGAGAAAACAAATTGATACGTCGAAGGCTCGTCGGAGCATGGATCTCCACGGTGATCAGCATCAGTCTGGTGCTGCTCCTCGTGGGCGTGGCCGCGCTTCTGGTGGCCAACGCTGGAAGTGTCTCCGATTATTTCAAGGAGAACATGCAGGTCTCGGTGCTGATGAAGCACGAGGTCACCGAGGAGGAGGCTATGGAATATGTCTCTGATCTGTACGCCTTGCCTTTCATCAAGGACACCAAGTTCGTGTCCCGGGAGCAGGGTACCAAGGAGATGGCGGAGCTTTTGGGAGAAGACTTTCTGAGTGTCTTCGAGACCGCTCCGATCCCGGTCTCCGTCGATGTCACCCTTAAGGCTGAATATGTGTCGTCCGACAGCCTGGAAGTTGTCAAGAAGGAGATCCTGAGGTCGCCGCTGGTCGACGAGGTCGTTTACCAGAAGTCTCTTGTGGACAAACTGAACACCAACCTTAGGAAGATCTCGTTGGTGCTGGGCGTGTTCATGGCCCTGCTGCTTTTCGTCTCGTTCGTTCTGATCAGCAACACCGTGAGACTCAGTGTGTTCTCGCGCCGCTTCACGATCCACACGATGAAACTGGTCGGTGCCACGAAATCTTTCATCAGAACCCCGTTTCTGGTTCAGGCTGTATTCCAAGGGCTTTTTTCCGCTCTTCTTGCCACTTTTATGCTGGTAGGGATACTGTTCTTTGTCAGAAGCGAGTTCGCCCAGCTTTTCGAGGTGTTCAGGCTCGACCTGCTTCTTATCGTGATAGGAGTCGTGATCCTTTCCGGAGTCACGATCTGCGTGGCCAGCACCGCGTTGGTCGTCGGACGCCTTGTGTCACTCTCCAAGGATGAATTGTATTGCTAACAAATAATTAATGGATATGTCAGATAACACCAAGATGTCAATTACCGGCAAAGGTCTGCGGATGCTCCTCATGGGACTTCTCGTGATGGCCGCCGGTTTCGTGCTGATGATGGGAGGGGGTACGTCCGACCCGGACAGGTTCAACTGGGCCATGTTTGATTTCCGTCGGTTGGTGGCCGCTCCGCTTGTGATCATCTGCGGGATTGTCATCGAGATCGTGGCCATCATGAGACGGCCTAAGAACTCTGAAAACGAATAGCGTATGGACTGGTTACAAGCTCTTCTCCTGGGAATCGTCCAGGGGCTGACTGAATTTCTGCCGGTAAGCTCAAGCGGTCATCTTATGATAGTGAAGGAACTCCTCGGTGTTGATGGAGATGGCTTTCTGGATTTTACCGTGGTTGTCCATTTCGCCACGGTGCTGAGCACGATCATCGTGTTCTGGAAACCGATATGCAGGCTTTTGACCGGGCTGTTCAGATTCAAGTACAACGATGAGACCGACTATGTGTTCAAAATCATCCTCTCGATGGTTCCGATAGCGGTTGTCGGTCTGTTGTTCAAGGACAAGGTTGAGTCGTTGTTCTCCGACAACCTGTTCACGGTTGCTGTTTGTCTGATAGTCACGGCGATCCTGCTTTACCTTTCCGATGTCTCCGGCCGCGTTTACGCGCGTAGGAGCGACGGGAAGTCTCCGGAGTCCGTGGCCCGCAACGGAATTTCCTATTGGCAGGCTCTTGCGGTCGGTCTCAGCCAGGCGGTTGCGGTGGCTCCTGGGCTGTCCCGCTCAGGTACCACAATCGCCACGGGTCTTCTGTGCGGGGTAAAGCGTGAGGTGATGGCCCAGTTCTCGTTCCTGATGGTTCTCGTTCCTATAATCGGTGAACAGCTTCTGGATCTCCTCAAGAGTTTCACCGGCGGCGCTGCCCTTGGCGGCGGTCTCAGCCCGGTCTGTCTTGTGGTCGGCTTTCTGTCCGCTTTCCTTTCCGGGCTTTTTGCATGCAAGGTCATGATCGCGGTCGTCAGGAAGGCCAAGCTTACATGGTTTGCCCTTTACTGCCTTGTCGTCTCGCTTCTTCTTCTGATATTCGCGTAAGCATATTCTTGGAGCATGATGGCTGACAGAACGCTTTCGTACTTTGTTTCAGATGTCCATCTTGGGTTGGATGTCAATGATCCCGCCGGTAGGGAAGCCCGCTTTGTCAGCTTCCTGAAATCCATCCCTAAGGAAAGGACAAAGACGCTTTACCTACTGGGGGACATCTGGGATTTCTGGTACGAGTACCATGACGTTGTCCCCAAAGGGTATGTCAGGGTGTTCTCCGCTTTGCTTGACTTGATGGACGCGGGTGTGGAGGTCTGCTTTTTTCAGGGCAACCACGACATCTGGTGCTTCCATTACTTTGAGGAACTCGGTATCAAGATTCTTCAGCAGCCTTACGTCACCGAGATCGGAGGAAAGGTCTTTTGCCTTGGACATGGTGACGGGCTGGGGCCTGGGCACAAGTGGTACAAACTAATGCGCTGGGGGTTCCGCAACAAATTTTTTCAGGGTTTGTTCAGCCTTCTGCATCCTTATCTGGCATTCCGTTTCGGTAAAGGGTGGTCAAAGAAGAGCCGGGTGGCGAAGAGTCGGGATTATGTCTTCAGAGGGAGCGGTGAGCCGCTATACCGGTTCGCTGTGGATTTCTCGTCCGACCGGCATATTGACTATTTTATATTCGGCCATTTCCATGTAAGCGAGGATCTTGCGTTGCCTACGGGGGCGAGGCTTCTCATTCTGAAGGATTGGATGCGGCCTCATTCGTCGAACTTTATCTGTTTCGACACGATGTCGGGATGCTTGGGCATTTCCCAGAATATTGAATAGTACAGAGCATCAAACTCTCCTCTCTGCCATTTTTCGACAAGGTATTCGGTCATCTTGTCCTCTCCCTTTGGGTCGTAGCTGGTCTTCAGGTCCTGACCGAAGACTTTCGCCACCCCCTGCCAGAAACCGGCGGAGATTCCGCTTTTGTAGTCTTTTATGATTAAATATGAGGATTTCCCGATTTCCCTGTCAACCAGCTTGATGAGCAGTCTTCCCTGTGAGATCGTCATGCTTTTGAGAGGTTTCTCGTAGGCTTCCAGCAATTCTTTCTGCAGACGGTTTACGTACTTCTCCTTTTTTCTGCGTCTCAGGCTGTTTGATGTGATGTGCCTGTCTGCCTGCCCCTCCATGTCCTTCGCCAGAAGGGCGTAAGGATAAACCTTGTTGAAATTGTAAACAAGCCGATAATATTTCTTGAGGTCTCTTTTGCTGCCGCGATACCCTTTGGGAAATATCCAGGCAGGGTCGATGCTGTCATAATAGGCGGTGTCGCCGTGTTCGACCCTGTAACCCATATAGCCCGATCTTCCTTTCCCGTCTGGTTGCGGCGGGACATCGCCGGCACCGCTGGCGGAGAGATCTGTCACCGTCAGCAGTCCTGCCAGAATACAGGTCGCATATGAGATCAGCCGTGTCATTTCTGTTCGGGCTTGCAAAAATACATAATTCCTGAAAAAAGTGTGCCATTTAAAGGCGCGTCGATAAGTTGTTTTGCTTCGTGTCGAAATTGAACGCAAAAAAATAATGACAAGATGTCTAATTTTTTGAAAATGACTGATTTCTTTCTCAAATTCCGTGGTCGAAAAAGTTGGAATATTTTTGAAATAATGTTTGAAATCCATAAATTTTTACTAAATTTGCAGTCCCAAATTCTAGGGTGTAGTGGCGCAAATCGCTGATATTCAATAGATTTTGGAGAATTTGGAAATTATTAAAGTAGTACAGCAATGTTACAACCAAAGAAAACTAAGTTCAGAAGAGAACAGAAGAACGTGATGAAGGGTATGGCCCAGAGGGGCAACCAGCTCGCGTTCGGTTCTTTCGGTCTCAAGACCCTCGAGAACTGCTGGATCACAGCGCAGCAGATTGAGTCCGCGCGTCAGGCTATTTCACGTTGTATGAATCGTGAGGGGCAGATCTGGATCAGGATTTTCCCTGTCAAGCCTTTCACCAAGAAGCCTCTCGACACCCGTATGGGTAAGGGTAAGGGTGATCCTCAGGGATTCGTCGCTCCTGTTACCCCGGGCCGTATCATCTTCGAGGCTGACGGCGTTTCTCTTGCGATCGCCAAAGAGGCGATGCGTCTCGCCGCCCACAAGCTTCCTATCGCGACCAAGTTCGTGGTCCGCAGGGATTATGTTGAATAATAAATGGAGAAGGAATAATGAAAACATCTGAAGTTCGCGAGATGTCCATTGCAGATCTGCAGGACCGCATCCAGGTTGAAAAGAACAGGCTTGACACGATGAAGCTCAACCACGCCATCTCTCCATTGGAGAACACATCGGAATTCAAGAAAGTCAGAAAGGATATCGCTCGTATGCTCACTATCCTCGCTGAGAAAGAAAATGAACAGAAATAATCATCAGTCTTATGGAAAGAAATCTTCGTAAGGAAAGAATCGGCGTAGTGGTCAGCAACAAGATGGACAAGACCATCATCGTTGCGGTCGAGACCAAGAAGGAGCATCCTCTCTACGGAAAGTTCATCAAGCAGACCACCAAGTTCGTCGCTCAGGATGACAAGAACGAGTGCAGCGAGGGAGATACCGTGCGCATTATGGAAACCCGTCCTCTCAGCAAGACCAAGAGGTGGAGATTAGTTGAAATCGTAGAAAAAGTTAAGTAGTATGATACAGCAGGAAACACGTTTACAGGTTGCCGACAACAGCGGTGCAAAGGAAGTCCTCTGCATCCGTGTGCTTGGCGGTACGCATCATAGATATGCGACAGTGGGCGACCAGATCGTAGTCGCGATCAAGAGCGCTCTTCCTGGCGGTGACGCTAAGAAGGGTTCGGTCTCAAAGGCTGTCGTGGTTCGTACTAAGAAAGAAATCCGCAGGCCGGACGGATCTTACATCCGTTTCGACGACAACGCTTGCGTTCTTCTGAACAACGCCGGCGAGCTTCGCGGAACACGTATCTTCGGCCCTGTGGCCAGAGAGCTGCGTGAGAACTATATGAAGATTGTTTCACTGGCGCCGGAGGTCCTTTAATCATTGAGAATTATGAAAAAGTTACACATTAAGAAGGGTGACACCGTGTATGTGAATGCCGGTAACGACAAGGGCAAGACCGGAAAGGTTCTGACCGTCATCCCAGCCAAGGATCGCGTCATCGTTGAAGGCGTCAACGTTGTCAGCAAGCACACAAAGCCAAACGCTAAGCAGCCACAGGGCGGCATCGTAAAGCAGGAGGCGGGCATCCACGTTTCAAACGTTCAGCTCATCGACCCTGCCCAGAACAAGCCGACAAGAGTGGGCTACAAGTTCGTGGACGGAAAGAAAATCCGTTACGCTAAGAAATCAGGAGAGGAGATCAAGTAACTATGGCAAAGAAAGCTACAAACAAACCGGCTGAAGCGCAGGCGCTTCCTGCAGGATATGTTCCTTCCCTCAAGAAGGTTTACAAGGAAGAGATCGTGGAGAAGCTGATGAAGCAGTTCTCTTACACGACTGTTATGCAGGTTCCAAAACTCGTCAAGATCACCATCAATGAGGGTATCGGCGAGGCCACGAATGACAAGAAGCTCGTTGAGGAGGCAGCCGAGGAACTCGGCAAGATCGTAGGCCAGAAGGCTCTCCTTACAACTTCAAGAAAAGACGTTTCCAACTTCCGTCTCCGTAAGGGCATGCCTATCGGTGTGAAAGTCACCCTTCGTGACGTGAAGATGTACGAATTCCTTGAGAGGCTCATCCGCATTTCCCTCCCTCGAATCAGAGACTTCAATGGTATCGCTGAGAAGATGGATGGAAGAGGCAATTACACCCTCGGACTCAAGGAGCAGATCATCTTCCCTGAGGTGGACATCGACAAGAACCCGAGAATCCACGGAATGGAAATCACTTTCGTCACAACAGCGAAGACCGACGAAGAGGCTCACGCTCTCCTCGCCGCGTTCGGTCTGCCTTTCAAGAAACATAATAACTAAGGAATATGGCAAAAGAATCAATGAAAGCCCGCGAGGTAAAGCGCGCGAAACTGGTTGCCAAGTATGCCGCCAAGAGGCAGGCTCTCAAGGAAGCAGGCGATTGGGCCGCTCTTGACAAGCTCCCTAAGAACGCCTCTCCTGTACGTCTGCATAACCGCTGCTCTCTCACCGGTCGTCCAAAGGGCTACATGAGAGCTTTCGGTCTCAGCAGAATCCAGTTCCGTGAGATGGCCAGCAACGGTCTCATCCCAGGCGTTAAGAAAGCTAGCTGGTAACAGTAACATATTATTTTATTATTAACAATCGGATATCGGGCGTCCCTTCCGGGGTGTCGATCTAAAAATTCAAAAAACAATGACTGATCCAATTGCAGATTATCTTACAAGGATCCGCAACGCCTATCTGGCAGGAAAGAAGATCGTTGAAGTCCCTTCCTCAAAGATGAAGGCCGCGATCACAGAGATCCTTTGTGAGAAGGGTTACATCCTCAGTTACAAGATTGTCGAGGGTACCCCTTACAACACCATCAAGATCGCTTTGAAGTATCATCCTCAGACCAAGATGGCCGCCATCAAGAAAATCAAGCGCGTGTCAACCCCTGGTATGAGAGTGTATTCAGACGTTGAGAACATGCCAAGGGTTCTTAATGGACTCGGTATCGCCATCCTCTCAACCTCGAAGGGTGTCATCACTGACAAAGAGGCCAAGAACCTAAATGTCGGTGGTGAGGTTATTTGCTATGTTTATTAACGATTAAAGTAAAGAATAATGTCAAGAATCGGTAAATTGCCTGTAAGCCTTCCGGACAAGGTGAGCGTAGAAGTTCTCCCTGGCAACGTTGTGAAGGTTAAAGGACCTCTCGGTGAACTGAGCCAGAAAGTAGATCCGGACATCACCGTCACCATAGAGGATAATGAAATCAAATTCACCCGTCCTACTGACCAGCCAAGACATCGCTCGATGCACGGTCTCTACCGCGCTCTCGTGCACAATATGGTCGTTGGTGTCTCCACCGGTTATCAGACCAAGCAGGAGTTCGTCGGTGTCGGTTACCGTGTGACCGCTCAGGGACAGCTCCTTACTTTCTCACTTGGATATTCGCATGATGTTCAGCTGATGCTCGCTCCTGAGATCAAGGCTGAGGTTCCGGATGTGAAGAAAGGTGAGAATCCTGTACTGATCCTCAAGAGCATCGACAAGCAGCTCATCGGACAGGTGGCCGCCAAGATTCGTTCACTCCGCAAGCCTGAACCTTATAAGGGCAAGGGTATCAAGTTCGCCGGCGAGCAGCTTCGCCGCAAGGCCGGCAAGACCGCTGGAGCTAAATAATAGGAGGACATAGATATGGCATTGAATAGAATTGAAAGAAGAAGAAGAGTCCATTACCGCATCCGTAAGCATGTCAATGGAACTGCTGAGAGACCAAGAATGGTTGTCTTCAGAAGCAACAAGCAGATCTACGTCCAGGTTGTGGACGATCAGAAAGGCGTGACGCTCGTGGCCGCCGCATCCAACGACAAGGTTCTCGCCGCCGAGTGCAAGGGCAAGACTGGAATCGAGGCTGCCGCCATCGTCGGAAAGGCGATCGCCGAGCGTGCCAAGGAGAAGGGAATCACCACCATCTCTTTTGACCGTGGAGGTTACCTCTATCATGGTAGAGTTAAAAGTTTGGCCGACGCTGCCCGTGAAGGTGGCCTTATTTTCTAATTGAAAGACTATGGCAAATACAAATGTTAAAAGAGTAAAGACATCTGATCTTGAATTAAAGGACAGATTGGTCGCCATCCAGAGAGTAACCAAGGTTACTAAGGGTGGTCGTCACTTCCGCTTTGCCGCGATTGTGGTTGTGGGTGACGAGAACGGCGTTGTTGGTTATGGTCTTGGAAAAGCCAATGAGGTAACTGCCGCCATCGCGAAGGGTGTCGAGGACGCCAAGAAGAATCTCGTGAAGATTCCTATCATCAACACAACAATTCCACACGAGCAGGAGTCCAAGTTCGGAGGTTCTGTCGTATTCATGAAGCCGGCTGCCCCTGGTACCGGTGTGAAGGCAGGTGGTGCCATGCGTGCTGTGTTTGAGTCAGCAGGTATTCAGAATGTCCTTGCGAAGTCCAAGGGTTCATCCAACCCTCACAACCTTGTGAAGGCTACTGTTACCGCTCTTACCCAGATGAGGGACGCCTACACTGTGGCCGGTCTCCGTGGAATTCCTATGAGCAAAGTATTTAACGGTTAGGAGGACACACAGTTATGGCAAAACTTAAGATAACACAGGTAAGAAGCAAGAACGGATGCACCAAGAGGCAGATCGCTAATCTGACCACACTTGGAATCCGCAGGATGCACCAGACCGTGGAGGTCGAGAAGACTCCGGTGACAGAAGGCCAGCTCGCCAAGATCCGTCACCTTGTAACAGTTGAAGAAATCTAATAAGGAGGACGAATAGATGAAACTGGAAAATTTGAAACCTGCAAAGGGTGCGACTCATAACAGCAAGCGTCTTGGCCGCGGTCAGGGATCCGGTAAAGGTGGTACTTCCACCCGTGGTACCAAAGGTGCGCAGGCCCGCGCTGGCTACGAACATAAGATCGGTTTCGAGGGTGGTCAGATGCCTATCCAGAGACGTGTTCCGAAGTTCGGATTCAAGAACCCTACACGAATTGAGTATAAGGCAGTCAATGTAGCTGCCATTCAGGCTCTGTCCGAGCAGCTTGGTAAGGCTGAGATCGGTATAGAGGACATCAAGGCCGCCGGACTCGCCGGCACCAAGGAGCTTGTCAAGGTCCTTGGCAACGGAGAGATCACCGCGGCTGTCACAGTGACCGCGGACGCTTTCTCTGCTTCCGCTGTCTCCAAGATTGAGACTGCTGGCGGTAAGACAATCGTAATCGGCAAATAACGATGAAGAAGTTTATCGAAACAATCAAGAACATTTTCAAGATCGAGGAACTCCGTACGAGACTCGGCTACACGTTTCTTCTCATCCTTATCTATAGGCTGGGTTGCTTCATCGTGCTGCCGGGTATCGACACGACCCTGCTCGCTTCCCTTCAGGACAGCACCCAGCAGGGACTCGTCGGTCTTTTGAATATGTTCTCAGGAGGTGCTTTCGGTAACGCTTCCATCTTTGCGCTGGGAGTGATGCCGTACATCTCCGCATCAATCGTGATTCAGCTTCTGGGCATGTTCGTCCCTTACTTCAGGAAACTCCAGATGGAGGGCGAAAGTGGCCGCAGGAAGATGAATCAGCTTACCAGATACCTCACCATCCTTATTCTCTGCATCCAGGGCCCTGCCTACATCGCCTCTATACATAGCCAGATACCAGGCTCCGCTTTCCTTGCGGAGACCCAGCTTGGCTGGAGCAGATTCATGTACAACCTCGTGGCCACCATCATTCTGATGTCAGGTTCGATGTTCGTCATGTGGCTTGGTGAGAGGATCACCGACAGAGGTATCGGCAACGGTATTTCCCTGATCATCATGATCGGTATCGTCGCCCGTCTGCCTTTCGCTCTCGTAAGTGAGGTTGGTACGAAACTAAGCACTACTGCCGGTGGTGGCCCTATCGCTTTGATTGTCGAACTCATCATCTGGTTCCTTGTCATCGTGGCGACAATCGCTCTTGTTCAAGGTGTCAGAAGAGTTCCTGTCCAGTATGCAAAGAGGGTTGTCGGCAACAGACAGTATGGTGGTGTACGTCAGTATATTCCTCTGAAAATCAATGCCGCAGGTGTGATGCCTATCATTTTCGCCCAGGCGTTGATGCTGTTCCCGCTTCTGTTCTCACGCTTTGACGCGACCAGAGGCCTCGCGGCCACTCTCGGCAACTACACCGGATTCTGGTACAACCTGATCTTCGGATTCCTCGTAGTTATCTTCACATACTTCTACACAGCTGTCACGGTCAATCCGACCATGATGGCAGAAGACATGAAGAAGAACGGTGGATTCATACCTGGCGTCAAGCCTGGAAAGGCTACGGTCAATTACCTTGACTCAATCATGTCAAAGGTGACTCTCCCTGGCTCCATATTCCTGGCCATTATCGCCATTCTCCCTGCTTTCGCAAGGATCATGGGTGTTCAGGATCAGTTCGCAAGTTTCTACGGTGGTACCTCACTGTTGATTCTTGTGGGAGTTGTTCTTGACACACTTCAGCAGATTGAGAGTTATCTCCTGATGCGTCATTATGACGGTCTGATGAAGACCGGACGTATCAGCGGACGTTCCGGAATGTAATTTTGATAATCACAGAATTGATGGTTAAGCCTAAGACAGAAGAGGAAATCGAGCTTTTGCGCGAGAATGCCATACTTGTCTCAAAGACATTGGCGGAAGTCGGAAAGGTAGTCGCCCCAGGTGTGACAACCGCGAGGTTGAATGAGGTGGCTGAGACTTTTATACGCGACAATGGCGCCATTCCTAGTTTTCTTGGATTCGAGGGTTTTCCCGCCGCGATATGTACATCTGTCAATGATGTCGTTGTCCACGGTTTTCCGTCGGACTATGTCCTTAAGGAGGGCGACATCGTTACCGCTGACATAGGGACCTTGTATAAAGGATATAACGGTGATTCGGCTTACACTTTCCCTGTCGGGGAAGTGGATGCCGAGACCCGGAAACTTATGGATGTGACCAAAGCCTCGCTTTACAAAGGCATTGAGGCGGCGGTCGCCGGCAACAGGACTGGTGACATCGGACACGCGGTGCAATCGTATGCCGAGTCATTCGGATTCTCGGTTGTCCGTGAGCTTGAGGGCCACGGTCTCGGGAAGGAGATGCACGAGGCTCCGGGCGTTCCGAACTACGGACGTCAGGGCCACGGGTGCAGACTTGTGGATGGAATGGTCATCTGCATCGAACCAATGATCAATGCAGGCGGCAGAGGAGTGTATGTGGCCAGAAATGGTTGGGCTGTACACACTTCCGACCACAGGAACGCGGCTCATTATGAGCTTACGGTTGTTGTTCGTAAAGGCAAGGCGGAGCAACTGTCAACATTTGATTATATAGAAAGTACTGGTAAATTTTAAAGTGTTTTTTCAATGTCCAAACAAGTAGCGATAGAACAAGACGGAAAAGTGATCGAGACTCTTCCCAACGCGATGTTCAAGGTGGAGCTTGAGAACGGTCATGTCCTTCTCTGCAACATCTCCGGCAAGATGAGAATGAATTTCATCCACATCCTCCTTGGAGACAAGGTGAGGGTTGAAATTTCACCTTATGATTTGACAAAGGGAAGAATATCTTTCAGGTACAAATAAAAATATTCACGATATGAAAGTCAAAACATCCATCAAGAAGCGCAGCGATGATTGCAAGATCGTCAGACGCAAAGGTCGTCTTTATGTCATCTGCAAGAAGAACCCTAAGTTCAAGATGCGCCAGGGATAACAGTAGTTTGTAAAACAAATAAAGTTTAAGATAAATTATGGCAAGAATAGCCGGTGTTGATTTACCGAACAACAAAAGAGGTGAGATAGGTCTTACCTACATCTACGGTATCGGCCGCAGCTCCGCGAGAGAGATTCTCCAGAAGTGCGGAATCGATTACGACATCAAGGTCGGTGAATGGAACGACGAGCAGGTCGCCGCTATCCGTACCCTCATCACTGAGGAGTACAAGATTGAAGGTGAGCTTCGTTCCTCCGTCCAGATGAACATCAAACGACTGATGGATATCGGTTGCTACAGAGGTATCCGTCATCGTATCGGTCTTCCTGTACGTGGTCAGAGCACAAAAAACAATGCCCGCACAAGAAAGGGTAAGAAGAAGACTGTCGCAAACAAGAAGAAGGCGACCAAGTAAAACCAGATGAATTATGGCAAAGAAAACAACATCATCTAAGAGAGTTGTCAAGGTTGAGGCTACGGGCCAGGCCCATATTTCATCAACCTTCAATAATGTGATCATTTCCCTGACCAACAATCAGGGGCAGGTGATCAGTTGGTCCTCAGCCGGAAAGAGCGGCTTCAGAGGTTCCAAGAAGAACACCCCGTATGCTGCGCAGGTTGCAGCTGAAGATGCCGCGAAGACCGCTTTCGACGCTGGTCTCCGCAAGGTGAAGGTCTTCGTTAAAGGTCCTGGAGCCGGCCGTGAGTCCGCTATCAGAACCATCAACAACGCAGGAATCGTTGTCACTGAGATTGTCGATGTGACCCCGATGCCGCACAACGGATGTAGACCAAAAGGCCGTCGTAAAGTCTAATCAATGAATTAAAACAAAAATTACTATGGCAAGATATATTGGTCCTAGCACTAAGATCGCCCGTAAGTTCGGCGAGCCTATATTCGGAAGCGACAAGGATTTTGAGAAGAGGAATTATCCTCCGGGACAGCATGGTCTGGCCGCAAAGCGCAAGAAGCAGCGTGAGTACGGAATCCAGCTCAAGGAAAAGCAGAAGGTAAGGTATATGTACGGCCTTCTGGAGCGTCAGTTCCACAACACCTATCTCAAGGCTTCCAAGATGGCCGGCCTGAGAGGTGAGAATCTTCTCCTCCTCCTTGAGTCAAGGCTTGACAATGTTGTTTACAGAATGGGTATCGCTCCTACCAGAGCAGCCGCGAGACAGCTTGTTAGCCACGCTCACATCACCCTTAACGGTGCGGTCTGCAACATCCCTTCAGTTCAGGTAAAACCTGGTGATGTGGTTGCTGTAAGAGAGCGTTCAAAGAGTCTTGAGGTCATTCAGAAGAGTGTGGCTTCCGCTTCTAAATATTCATGGATTGAATTTGACCCTAAGGCGCTTTCAGGCAAGTTCCTGAATCTGCCGGCAAGGGCTGACATTCCTGAAAACATCAACGAACAGCTCATCGTCGATCTGTACTCTAAGTAATAGTAACACCCAAAAAGAATTAATATGGCAATCTTGGCATTTCAGAAACCGGACAAGGTGATTATGCTTGAAGGCACAGACACCGTGGGACGTTTCGAATTCAGGCCTCTTGAGCCTGGATACGGACAGACCATAGGCAACGCCCTTCGACGCATTCTTCTCGCCTCTCTGGAAGGTTTTGCTATCAGTCAGATCAGGATTTCCGGCGTGGACCAGGAGTTCGCGACCATCCCTGGTGTGATCGAGGGAATGCAGGACATCATTCTCAACCTAAAGACGATCAGGTTCAAGAGAATGGTTGATTCTGTGGACTCTGAGGTAGCGAACATTGTGATTAGCGGTAAGAACGAGTTTACCGCGGAGGATATTTCTAAAGGATTGTCTTCTTTCAAGGTGTTGAACCCTGAGCAGCATATCTGCTCACTCGAACCGTCAGTAACTCTTGAGGTTTCTTTGACCATCACTAAAGGTCGTGGATTTGTCCCGGCCGATGAAATGAGGGAGGAGAACACACCGATAGGAACCATTCTTGTCGATGCTGCCTACACTCCTATCAGGAAGGTCAACTGGACTGTCGAGCCATGGCGTGTCGAGCAGAAGACCGACTACGAGAAGCTGAACCTTGAGATAATCACAGACGGATCTATCTCTCCGAATATGGCGCTTCAGGAGGCGGCCAGTATCCTGATCTATCACTTCAAGCTTTTCACGGATGACAAGAAGATCTCCATCGAGAGCGCCGTCGAGTCCGATTCTAAGGAACTTGACGAGGAGAGTCTCAGAATGAGGCATCTTCTTCTCACCAAACTTTCTGACATGGGGCTCTCCGTGA
>CAVKML010000005.1:57318-111154 GCA_963657715.1 uncultured bacterium
CCGTGAGGGCTTACAACTGTCTGAAAGCCGCTGACATCGACACCTTCGCGGATCTTGTTTCCTATTCAAGGAATGAACTCATGAAGTTCAGGAATTTTGGAAAGAAGTCCTTGAATGAGATCGATCAGCTTGTGGAGAAGATGAAGCTCCAGTTCGGGATGGATGTAAGAAAGTATAATATTGAACCCAAGAAAAAGAACGCATAGAAATGAGGCACAATAAAGCAATCAATCACCTTGGCCGTAAGTCTGGCCACCGTAAGGCAATGTTGGCCAACTTGGCGACTTCTTTGATCATGCATAAGAGGATCACTACTACCGTGGCTAAGGCTAAGGCTCTGAAGTCATACGTTGAACCTCTTATCACCAAGTCAAAGGAAGACACGACTCATTCCCGCAGAACCGTTTTCAGCTATCTTAAGAATAAGGAAGCTGTCAAGGAACTCTTCGGAGTCGTTTCAGCGAAGATCGCTGATCGTCCAGGAGGCTACACACGCGTGCTCCACTTAGGCTTCCGTCAGGGTGACGGCGCCGACATGGCACTTATCGAACTCGTTGATTTCAACGAGGCTGCTCTTGCCACCAAGAAGGAGGAGAAGAAGTCAACAAGACGTAGCCGCGCCAAGAAGGCCGACGCTCCTAAGGTTGAAGATACCGCTGCCGAGGCTCCTGCTCAGGAGGCGCCAAAGGCTGAATAGCACTTTAGTTTACATGATAGGAATGGCGACCGGAACCCGGCCGCCATTTTTTGATTATTTTTGGCAATGAATAGGTTAAGGTCGCCACATTTTTTCTTATATTTGTGGTCGCAAAGAGGTTCGAGTGACCTTTTTTTTAGATAGATTTACCTAAATCGTTATAATTTACCAGTTTATGAGTTATCTGTTCTATTTTGTACCAGCTGCTTCTTTGATAGCGCTTTTCTTCGCCTGGCTTTTCTACAGTCAGATGAAGAAAGAGAATGAAGGTACACCGACAATGAAGGAGATCGCACAGTATGTCCGCGAGGGAGCGATGGCATACCTTAAACAACAATACAAAGTGGTCGGGATTGTTTTCGTCGTTTTAGCAGTCCTGTTCAGCGTTCTTGCGTTCGGTTTCGGCGTTCAGAACAAGTGGGTGCCTTTCGCTTTCCTTACAGGAGGTTTTTTCTCGGCTCTTGCCGGTTATGTCGGCATGAGGACCGCCACTTATGCCTCAGCAAGGACAGCCAACGCGGTCAGCTCGTCTCTTAATTCCGGCCTTAAGCTTGCTTTCCGTTCCGGAGCTGTGATGGGACTTACCGTTGTCGGCCTAGGTCTTCTGGACATTTCAATCTGGTGGATCATCCTAAATGCATTCGTACATGAGGCCAGCGATTCCCAGACTCTTGTGGTGATCACGACGACCATGCTTACATTCGGAATGGGTGCCTCCACTCAGGCCTTGTTCGCAAGAGTCGGTGGCGGCATCTACACCAAGGCCGCTGACGTAGGGGCGGACATTGTGGGAAAGGTTGAACAGGACATCCCTGAAGATGATCCGAGAAACCCGGCCACTATCGCAGACAACGTTGGAGACAATGTGGGTGATGTCGCCGGCATGGGCGCGGATCTTTATGAGTCTTATTGTGGCTCTGTCCTTGCGACTATGGCTCTTGGGGCCTCCGCTTTCTTTGGTGATTTTGACGCTCAGATGAGGGCGATTCTCGCTCCGATGATGATCGCGGCGATCGGAGTGGTTCTCTCTATTATCGGAATATATGCGGTCAAGACAAAAGAGGGAGCTGGACTTCAACAGCTTCTCAAGTCTCTCAGCATCGGAACAAACCTCAGCGCTGTCCTTATCGCTGTGCTTACATTTGTTGTGTTCTATTTGCTCGGCTTCAGCAACTGGTGGCAGCTCAGCCTTTCCGTGATAGCCGGACTTCTTGCCGGTGTCATCATCGGCAAGGCAACTGAATATTATACTTCCCACTCCTACAAGCCGACACAGGATCTTGCGGAGAGTTCAAAGACCGGTCCGGCCACGGTTATCATCAATGGCATCGGACTCGGTATGATCTCGACATGCATTCCGGTAGTGACCATCGTGGTGGCCATCCTGGTCTCTTATCTTTGCGCTGCTGGATTTTCATTTGACCCTGCCTACATCAGCAACGGTCTCTACGGAATCAGCATCGCCGCTGTTGGAATGCTTTCGACTTTGGGAATCACTTTGGCTACCGATGCATACGGCCCTATCGCCGACAACGCCGGCGGCAACGCCCAGATGAGCGAGCTTGATCCTGAGGTGCGTCACCGTACCGACACCCTTGACGCTCTTGGCAACACCACAGCCGCGACCGGAAAAGGCTTTGCTATCGGCTCTGCCGCCTTGACGGCACTGGCTCTTCTGGCTTCTTACATTGAAGAGATTAAAATTGGCTTACAGCACATGGGTACGGCCGTGCTTCAGATCGGTGACAAGGTCGTCAATGTAGCCGAAGCCACAATTCCACAAATCGTGACCTACTATCAGGTCAACCTGATGAACCCGCGTGTCCTGGCCGGAGTTTTCGTCGGAGCCATGATGGCGTTCCTGTTCTGTGGAATGACAATGAATGCCGTAGGGCGCGCAGCACAGAAAATGGTTGTTGAAGTACGTCGCCAGTTCAAAGAAATTAAAGGTATCCTTGAAGGCAAGCAACGTCCTGATTACAAGCGCTGTGTGGAGATCTCTACGAAGGCCGCGCAGCATGAGATGGTGGCTCCGGCTCTCACTGCGATCATAGTTCCTGTTGTTGTTGGTATCATTCTTGGAGAGGCAGGGGTCATGGGGCTTCTCATAGGTGGTCTTGGCGCTGGATTCATCCTTGCGATATTCCTTGCCAACTCCGGTGGCGCTTGGGACAATGCCAAGAAATATGTTGAAGACGGTCATTTCGGTGGTAAAAATTCAGTCAACCACCACGCGACGGTTGTCGGTGACACCGTTGGTGATCCGTTCAAAGACACTTCCGGACCATCTCTGAACATCCTTATCAAGTTGATGAGTATGGTCTCAATCGTGATGGCGGGACTTATAGTCATGATTCACGGTTAACAGTTATGACGAACTTACAGTTATTATAATAATGAAAAAAGTTACCATTAGAGATGTGGCGAGAGAAGCCGGGGTGTCAGTCACTCTGGTTTCTTTCGTGATGAATGCAAAAATGGGCAAGGATGGCAGACTGGATTGTCCTGTCAATCCTGACACGGCCGAGAGGGTCCTTCAGGTAGCCAAGAGACTTGGCTACAGGCGTAACAATGCGGCCGCATCCCTGCGGAGTGGTCGTTCACACTCAATTGCGGTGATCGTTTCGGACATCGCCAATCCGTTCTTCGCGGAAATCTGCAGAAACATAGAGAACATCGCGTACAAGGATGGCTATACGGTGATCTTCGCCAGTTCCGAGGAAAATCCGCAGAAACTGGCTCACCTTGTGGAAACGATGGTCGGCTACAATGTGGAAGGACTCATCGTGGCTCCTTGCCTCGGAGGCGAACCCGCGCTTGCGAGAGCCTTGAGCATCGGCATTCCTACCGTTCTTATAGACAGGAACATGCCGGGTGAAGAGTTCGGACGAGTTCTTGTTGATAATGTGGATGCCGGAAAGATGGCCACCAAGTATTTGATCCATCAGGGTTTCGGCAAGATCGAGATGTTCACCTACAAGTCAGGCGTGACCAGTCTGACAGACAGGGAGTCTGGCTATGCCATGGCGATGGAGGAGGCTGGCTTGAGAGATGACATCAGAATCCATAAGATTGAATATGACGCCGAAGCGGCCAAAAAGGATGTCATAGAGGTGTTCCGTGATGCGGTTAAGCGTGGGACCGAGGCGTTCATTCTTCCGACAAAGAGGATAGCGATGTATGGTTTCAATGCGCTTAATGTGCTGGGACTCAACATGCCTAATGACTTCTCGTTTGTTTGCTTCGATGAGAGTGATGTTTATGAACTCAATAAGCCTGTTGTTCCTCACATCATCCAGCCTCTTTCGGAAATCGCGTTCAAGTCATTTGAACTGTTGCAGAAGATGATTGAAAACAAGGTTACCGAAGAGGAAATGACCTCCATGCTCAATGTCAAACTTGTGCTCGGAGGCCGTTTCGGTGGAGAATCGACGCAGGCATCGTTCTAGATCGTAGTATTGTAGATTTTTTCAGCTTGAGCCTTGCGGTAGGCATCCAGTTTTTCCGAGACTTCTGTGTCTTGGAGAGCTATGATCTCTGCCGCAAGGATTGCTGCATTCTTGGCTCCTCCAATAGCCACAGTGGCTACTGGAATGCCGGTCGGCATCTGTACCATTGACAAAAGGGAATCAAGCCCGCCGAGAGCCTTGGTTTGCATCGGCACAGCGATCACTGGCAGTGTTGTGAGTCCTGCGGCCACACCGGCAAGATGCGCCGCTCCGCCTGCTCCTGCGATGACCACCCCGAATCCACGGCCTTTGAGAGCTTTGGTATATTCAAACATAAGTTCTGGGGTTCTGTGGGCGCTGATCACCCTTTTCTCAAACTCAATCCCGAAATCGGAAAGAATCTGCTCGGCCCCGGACATGACATCGTAGTCGCTCGTTGAGCCCATGATAATTGCTGCTTTAAGCATAAAATTTATTGAATATTAATAATTTATTGCAAATTTTCCATTGGACGAAGGTGTCTACACCTCCGTCCAATGTATTTTGATTCCATCTTTTTCCATCCCCCTGAACCAGGTCATTTGCCGTTTGGCGAACTGATGGATGGCGTTGGCGAGAAGTGTGCGCATCTCCTCGAAAGTCAGAATGCCAAGTACATATTGGGTGACGAATTTGTACTCAAGCCCGTAATAGACAAGATCTTCGGCTCTGATTCCGCTGTCAAGAAGGCCTTTGACCTCCTCGATCATCCCGATAGCCAGCCTTTCGTCAAGCCTCCTGTCGATTCTTGCGACTCGATCCTCCCGGCTTACCAAAGTTCCTATATAATATGGGTTCTTGGGCATAAAACCAGTCCGTTTCACTGGATGTTCACGTTCGTACATCGCTACTTCCAAAGCCCGGATGATCCGCCTTTTCGATTGGAGAACTCCCTCGTCAGGCAGCGGCCCGTAACCGCTTAACTTGGCGATAAGGATTTCCGTGTCGTACTTCTCAAGCTCTTCCCTCAATTCCTCGTTAGGCGGCACCTGTGGCAGAGTGTAGCCGCAGGTTGCGGCTTGAATGTAAAGTCCCGTGCCTCCGCACAAGATCGGAGTCTTGCCTCTGTCGCGTATATCTTTGTAGGCATATTCAAAAGCCTGCTTCCATTGGTAGAGGTCGAATCTCGTCCCTGCCGGAACGATGTCAATCAGGTGGTAGGGGACTTCGCCATATTCATTCAGATCCTTTCCGGTGCCGATGTCCATTCCGCGATAGACTTGACGGGAGTCGGCGGACAGAATCTCTCCGTTGCCGCATTTACGTGCCAGATCCACCGCGTAGCGGGTCTTCCCGGAGGCAGTCGGCCCCAGCACTACGATCAGATCAATGGCCCCGGAAGCATATTCATTGAATATGCTCCCGAAGTCGATGGTTCCCGGTTCCGGAAGGGGAGCCGGGGGAGGGATGGGAATCGCCTCCCTGAGTTTATTCTGTGGTTTTCTGCTCATTCGCTAGTAGCCGAAGATGTCCTCAAGGGTGAGTTCTGTGACAGGACCGAGCGAATTGATGAAGCCCATGTTCGGATCCTCTTTCTTGCCGAGGATTCCGTAGATGTATTTGCGCCCCTTGATCCACTTCTCCTGGAATGCTTTGACATCGGCAAGAGTCATATTCTGTACCTTCTCGAACACGGCTTTCTCACGCTCTTCGGTGAGTCCATAATCCTGAAGATCAAGGTATCTGTAGAGGACATTGATTCCGGTGGTCCTGCTTGTGCGGATGCTGGTCAGCAGGGCAGTCTTGGCCACCTCGAACGCCTTCTCGGACTCCGGCATATCGTTGATGATGCTGTCAAAAGCTTCGACCGCATCCTTTATCTTGTCGTTCTGGGACGCGATGAAGGCGTAGAACATATAGTCGCAATCCTTGTCGCCAAGGTCGCTGAGGTAGGCTGCCGCTGAATATGCCAGGCCTCTGGCCTCGCGCATCTCTTGGAAGACGATCGCACCCATGCCGCTGCCGAAGTAGGAATTGTACATTCTGACCTCAGGGTCGTTGGCGGCGTTGAACTTCTCTCCTCTGTCGGAATATTGCAGATAGTAGAACTGGTTGGCGTCGTAAGGGGCAATAAAGACTTCGCTGGAGGCCACCTGCCTTGCCTGAGGATGGATTCTCTCAAGAGGCTCCGGGGTCTTGCTTATCTTATGATGTCCCTCGATCATCTTCTTGGCCATGGCTTCGTCTGACGGACCATAATAGAGGACATCATGCTTCTTGGCGTAGAGGTCTCTGACAGCCTGGAGAAGGTCTTCGGATGTGAGGTCTTCGATCTGCTCGTTGGTAAGGGTGGTCTTCTTGATGAACTCAGGACCGTAGAAGATGAACTTCTGAAGCGCGCTGAAACATGCTCTCTGATTCAGCTTGTTGTCTGAACGGCTTTTGAATATGTCAGATTTCAGTCCGGAGAGTATCACCGTGTCCGGCTGCGCGTTGAAGATCAGATCCTCAACGATGTCCATCGCCTTGCCGACATTCTCGTCAAGTCCGCTCACGCCGATGTATGACTGGGTCGGGCCGCATGAAAGCCTCTGTGAACAAGCGAGTTCGTACAGCTCTTTCTTGATTTGCTCGGCGGTTCTGGTCGGGGTGTCGAGGTAGCTCAGGTAGTCGAAAGCGAGACTGAGGCGCGGATCTTCCTGGGTGCCGCGGTCGAACACGCAGGTCAAGGTTGTGATGTCGTTGGTCTCGTTCTTTTTGTAGAGAAGTTCGATGCCATCGGCCACACTTCCCTTTGACATATCCTTGGAGAAATCCACGAACACAGGCTCGATAGGCTTCACCGGAGTGTTCTGGATCTCGGTAAGGAACTCACTCTGCTTGTCACGGTTGGTCTCGATCGGAGTGATGGCAGGAGCGGCGATCTTCTCGATGTCCTTGTCCTCTCCGATGCGCTTATAGACAGCCACATAACTGTTCGCTCCGAGATGCTCGTTCGCCCAGTCGACGATCTGCTGCTTGGTGACTTTCTCAAGTCTTTGCATCTGGAGGGCGTCATCCTTCCAGTCATGCCCGTTGATGAATGACTCCACAAAACTCATCGCCCTGTCGTCGTTGTTCTCAAGCTGACGCATGTTGGAGAGTTTGTAGTTGTTCAAGGTTGACTGGATAAGGCTCTCGTCGAAGTCGCCGGAACGGAGTTTCGCCACCTGTTCGAGGATTAGGTCACGTACTTGCTCAAGGGTTTGGCCTTCACGAGGATAGCCCACGAGAAGGAACTCTCCGTAGTCCGGACGTGTGTAGTTGAATCCATAGAATCCGTTGACTTTCTGCGCCTGGATGAGGTTGAGGTCGGCAAGACCTGCCTGTCCGTTGTAGAGGATGTCTCCGACGATGTCCCCGACCTCGCTTCGGAGGTAGTCATTCGCGCCAGGGACTCTCCAACCCATCATCACGAACTCGGCATCGACTCCGTAGATGTCCTTTTTGACAGGGGTGGTGATGGCTTGTTCTGGTTCATATTCAAGGAATTTGATGTCAGGGTTAGGCTTCCATTCTCCGAAATATTTCTCGATCGTGGCGACGAAGGTGTCCGGGTCGAAGTCTCCGGAGACGCAGATGGCCACGTTGTTAGGCACGTAGAAGTTCGCGCGGTAGTTCTCGATGTTGACTATGGAAGGATTCTTCAGGTGTTCCTGGGTGCCGAGGGTGGTCTGGAGTCCGTAAGGATGGTGAGGGAAGAGAGCCAGGTCGATGGCTTCCATAGCCTTGCGGTTGTCCTGCGTCAGGCTCATGTTCTTCTCCTCATAGACGGCTTCCAGCTCGGTGTGGAATCCGCGGATCACGGGATGCATGAACCTGTCGGCCTCGATCTTCGCCCAATTGTCGATCTCGTTTGACGGAATGTCTTCCTGATAGACTGTCATGTCGTTGGAAGTGAAGGCGTTGGTGTTGTCCGCTCCGATGATGGACATCAGTTTGTCATATTCATTAGGAATGGCGATCTTGGACGCCTCATAGCTGATGGAGTCGATCTGGTGATATATGGCCTTGCGCTCCTCCGGGTCAGTCTTGGTGCGGTAGATTTCGAAAAGAGCCTTGATCGAGTCGAGTTTCGGCTTCTCGGCCGCATAGTCGGAGGTTCCGAAACTCTCTGTGCCTTTGAACATCAGGTGCTCAAGGTAGTGGGCGAGTCCTGTCGTCTCCTTCGGGTCGTTCTTGCTGCCGACCTTGACCGCGATGTAGGTCTGTATGCGCGGTGTCTCCTTGTTGACTGTCATATAAACCTTCAATCCATTGTCGAGGGTGTAGATCTTAGTGTTCATAGGATCCCCCTTGACTGTCTCGTACTTGTACTTCGCGCACGATCCTGTAAGGAACATCGCGATGACGGCCGTCGCCGCTAGAATAAGTCGTCTTTTCATGATATTGAATATTTAATAATCGTCAAACCTGCGGCAAATTGTTTTTTCCGCTTACTTAATACATTCACCCTGAATGGCTGTAATTGACAAACTTAATCAATTTTGGCCGCAACACCAAGAAAAGTGATTATCTTTGTGTCCTATGAATATAATCACCGCTTCGCCGCATGCAGGAAAAGGAGGGGATGATGCTTGATGTCGCGGTGGCAATTGATTGAAAATGAATTTTGAATATGCCAAAGCAGAAAGAGCATAAAGTGGAGATACGCAATCGTCGGGCCTCGTTTGACTATGAGTTCCTGGAAACCTACGTTGCGGGAATATCCTTGGTCAGCACCGAGATAAAGTCGATCCGTATGGGCAAGGCATCGCTTGTGGATTCGTTCTGTTATTTTGTTGGCAACGAGTTGTTTGTCAAGGGAATGAATGTTGCCCAGTATTTCTGGGGGTCGTGGGGTCAGCACGAGCCGATGAGGGATCGCAAGCTCCTCCTGACCAAACGTGAGCTGCGTCATCTGCGTCAGGCCGTCAAGGAGAAAGGCCTTACAATCGTCGCCACCAAGCTCTTTATCAACGACAACGGCCTCGCCAAACTCGTCATCGCCCTCGCCAAAGGAAAGAAAATCTACGACAAGCGCGCCACCATCAAAGAGAAGGACCTACGCCGCGAACTCGACCGCGGGGAATAACCTTCCGGTCGCAGAATCGGCATCATTCGGTCACTGAGCTTGTCGAAGTGACTTTGTACCAAGACGGCCAAAGGAAAGTCATTCCAGAATTTTGCACGTTACCAAAATTCTGGAATGACTTTTCTCTTGTCCGCGATGCTGACGTTACCGAGCGAAAATCTCAATATGATTTTCGTTGACTGTAAGAAACTGATTTAAAGGTTTAAAGATGCGATGAGCCATACTGGCCCGTAAATTTTTCCGCTGTAAATCCCGGCTGACCCAGAAATTTTGCGTCCATTCGGTGCCGAAAAGTTGCGGAGTTTTATTTTTCTTTTTTTATTAGTTGTGTGGCAACTGATTTAGTGGCTATGAATTGGGCGGGACTATAGGATGGGAGCCATATAGGCGGGAACCATCTTTGTTTGGCCATCTCTACAGAGGTCCTTTGTGTAGATAAGATACCTTTCCGAAATGCGGGAAGAAAATTTCTTGCAGAAAGCATCCAACGATGCGTGTGTTTTATATCCTGAGGATTTGACTTCGACAGGGATAATCTTGGCTCTACGTGAAAGAAGAAAGTCGATTTCATAATTGTGCTTCTCGTCTTTGGGCCAGGTGTAGTAGAAGAGCTTATTTCCTGAAGCTGTAAACATCTGGGCGATGAGGTTCTCATATACATAACCGAGGTTTGCGGATAGTTTGTCACTGAGCAGTTTGTCGTAGATTACGTTCTCCGTGTAATCCTTGTCCCAAAATGCCATTGTTACGAATAGACCGGTGTCACCAACGAAGATTTTGTATCTGGAGTTGTCTCTTGATAGTTCCATACCAACATTAGGGTCATCTGTATGGTAGGCGAAATTAACGGTCTTGCTGTCTTCAAGGTCTGAAAGTAGTTGAAGTGTCTTTTCACTTTCCATATTACTCAACACAGTTGTGGGTTGGAAATGTGCGGCCTTTTTGTTGAGTTGACCGGGAATTGAGAGGAATAGTTTTGTAATGCGGCCGCTTGGATCTATCTTGCGGAAGTCATCGGCGTAGAGTTTGATGATCTTACGCTTCGCGGCATCAACTTTCCTCATGTTGTTGGTGTCAAGATAAGCATTGATGGCCTGTGGCATTCCTCCGACAAGCATATACAGTCGCAGTCCTTTCTGCGTTTCGCGGTGGGCAGGTCCAAGCGGCTTGTCCATTTCCCAGAATTTATGAAGCATTGGCAAAGTGACTTCGTCTCCAAGAGCCCAACGGAATTCCTCAAAATCCATCGGATACATTTGGATGCTGTCTTCTTCGCTTGGGATGGTGATGTTTTCTGTGTTCTTCTTTATACTGATAAGAGACCCGGTCTCTATGTAGTCGTAGCGGCCATCCTGTACCAGATATTTGATTGCCTGACGTGCCAAAGGGCATTTTTGAACTTCGTCAAAGATGATGACTGATTTTCTTTTGACAAGAGTTCTATGGTATGTCTGCTGTAAGACCATGAATAAATAGTCCAAGTCCATGATGTCTTCGAAAAGAGACTTTATCGCCATGGGTGCTTTGTTGAAGTCAATCAGGATATACGATTCGTACTCGTTTTGTGCAAATTGCTCAACAACGGTTGACTTGCCGACACGCCGCGCTCCCTCAATCAGAAGGGCGGATTTTCCGTCATTTTCCTGTTTCCATTCCAGTATTTTGTCGTAGATTTTTCGCTTGAATATCCTTTTTACCATAAATAATTGATTTAGTGACGCTAAATTATGAAGATTCCTGCTGACCCGCAAATTTTTTACGAGAAATCCCGGTCTGTCCCCGAAATTTTGTGAACAGATCTGTACTGGACTCGAAAAGTAGATTGTCCGCGATGCTGACATTATCGAACACAAAGCATCAGACAAGACAATGCTGGTGGCGACCATTTTTCAGGGAGCACCGGCATTTTGTCTTGTTGATGCTTTTATGCATAGGTATAGTGCCGGTGGTCAAAGAAAAAGACATTTCCAAATTTTGCACGTTACCAAAATTTGGAAATGTCTTTTTCTTATGACCAATGGACTATAGCCCGAAGGCTTTCTTGATGCTTTCCACGGCATCAAGCTTCTCCCAACCGAAGAACTGGACGAGTTTGTCGGTCTGGTGGCCAGGCTTGCCGACCTTCACGGCCTTGGTGTATGGCTTGCGGCCGAAATGGCCGTAGGCAGCAGTCGGCTCGTAGATCGGGTTCTTGAGTTCGAACTTGCGGATGATGGCCGCCGGGCGGAGATCGAACAACTCCTCGATCTTGCGGGCGATCTCGGCGTCAGAGACGATGCCGGTTCCGTAAGTGTCCACGAATATGCTCACCGGCCTTGCCACACCGATGGCATAGGCGACCTGGACCAGCATTTCCTGGGCGACACCGGCCGCGACCATATTCTTGGCTATGTGTCTTGCCGCGTAGGCCGCCGAGCGGTCCACCTTGCTCGGATCCTTGCCGGAGAAGGCTCCGCCGCCGTGCGCGCCCTTGCCGCCGTAAGTGTCCACTATGATCTTTCTTCCGGTGAGACCCGTGTCTCCCGCAGGGCCGCCGATCACGAACTTGCCGGTCGGGTTGACGTGCAGGATGAAGTCGTCCTTGAACAGGGCTGCGGTCTGCGGGTTGAGGGCTGCCTTGAGTTTGGGCAGAAGGATATTCTTGACATCTGCCTCGATCTTGTCGTGCATCGCCTGATCAACCTTGTCCTGGCCGAACTGGCGGACGGCCTCGGAGTAAGGAATATTCCCAAGTTCCGCCGCGACAAAGTCATCGTGCTGGGTTGAGATGACAATCGTGTGGACACGAACCGGGTGGTGTGACTCGTCATATTCAATGGTGAACTGTGACTTTGAGTCAGGCCTCAGGTAAGGCATCAGCTCGGGGGTGTTGTGACGGATGTCGGCCAGCACCTGGAGCGCGATCTGCGAGAGGTAGAGCGGCAGAGGCATGTAGTCCTCCGTGTCCTTGCAGGCGTAGCCGAACATCATTCCCTGATCTCCAGCTCCCTGATCCTCAGGGTTTTCCCTTACCACGCCACGGTTGATGTCCTGGCTCTGCTCGTGGATTTCGGAAAGGACTCCGCACGAGTTGCCGTCGAACATATATTCTGCCTTGTTGTAGCCGATGCGGTTGATCACACCGCGCACGACCTTCTGGACATCGACGTATGCCTCGTCGGAACGAACCTCGCCGCCGATGACGACGAGACCGGTTGAACAGAATGTCTCGCAGGCCACCTTTGATTCAGGATCCTGGCTGAGAAACTCGTCCAGAATCGCGTCGGAGATCTGATCGGCTACCTTGTCAGGATGACCTTCCGAAACAGATTCGCTTGTAAATAAATAATTCATAATGCGTTATAGTTAAATTCATCTTGTCGGTCCTTGTCGGAAAGGACACAATAAAAAACTCCAGCGTATTGCGGAATACGTGGAGAATACACCAAAAACACAATATGAAATTTTTTTAGCATTTTTTAGTGTGGTTGCAAGCAGGCAAATCTCTCCACATTTTCCAGATGCAAAGGTACTACTTTTTTTGAATATCCAAAACTGGCGAAAATATGTTTTCTTACATAAAACATTACAATTTTCAATCGTAATCCGTTGGTTACTAAATTAAATTTTCTGAACCGAAGAAAAAGTGTTAATTTCGCAAGTTGAACGGTTGGTGCGAAGAACATTTAATTCAATACTTTATTTATTAACAAATCTATGGTTCAATTACTCAAAAAGGGATTTGCCGCATTAGTCGCAATCCTTGTCGGAATCACGGCTTTCGCGCAGGTGACCACGTCCTCGCTGAACGGTAAGGTCACTGATGCCAATGGAGCCGCTGTTCCAGGCGCCGCAGTGGTTGCGGTTCACACCCCATCCGGTACACAGTATTACGCTGTAGCCAACGCTGAAGGCCGTTATGTCATCAACGGTATGCGTTCCGGCGGTCCTTACTCGGTTGAGGTAAGCTGCCTTGGCTATCGGACAGTGACTTTTACTGATGTCACCCTCCAGCTTGCGGAGGCTTACAACCTCAACGCTTGGCTTAAGGATGATACAGAGATGCTTTCCGAGGCCGTTGTCGTTTCCACAGCGAATTCCAAGTTCGCCGTTGAGAAAACCGGTGCCGCCACCAACATCAACAACGCCCAGATCGCGACTCTGCCTACAGTCAGCAGGAGCATCACCGATGTGACAAGGCTTTCCCCTTACGGAGGAAACGGAATGACATTCGCCGGATCTGACGGACGTACCGCCAACTTCACTGTTGACGGAGCCAACTTCAACAACAACTTCGGTCTGAACTCCAACCTTCCTGGCGGTGGCAGCCCGATCTCAATTGACGCTATTGAGGAACTTCAGGTTGTGATTTCCCCTTTTGATGTACGACAGACCAACTTCATCGGAGGTGGTGTGAATGCCATCACCAAGTCAGGTACTAACACCTTCAAGGGATCAGCCTACGTTTATCATAGAAATGAGAATATGCGTGGTGACGCTGTTGAAAGCGAGACTATATCCGGTGCTCGCGACAAGGACCGCAACACCATCTATGGTATGACCCTCGGTGGTCCTATCATCAAGAACAAGCTTTTCTTCTTCGTAAACTATGAATATGCCAAGACTCCTACGGTCGCCAATTATTGGAGAGGCTCTGAGGATGGAATCGGTGATTCAAATGCCTATCTTTCACGTACCACTTTGGATGACCTTCAGAAAGTTTCTGATTTTGTGAAGGAGAAATATGGCTACGACACTGGCTCTTACACGAGTTTCCCGGCTGACGAGAGCAACCGAAAGATCCTTGCCCGCATCGACTGGAACATCAACGACAACCATCACCTTGCCCTGCGTTACAACCACACTCTGAACAAGAAGTGGATCGCCCCTAACGCATCCTCAATGGATGGTGGCTCACGTTCCGCCTACGGCCGTACATCACTTTATGCAATGTCTTTCGCCAACTCGATGTACTCACAGGACAATCTGGTGAACACTTGGTCTCTCGACCTCAACAGCCGTCTGAGCGACAAGCTTTCCAACCAGTTCCTCGCCACATATTCACAGCTTGATGATATCCGTGGAACAAATTCTTCAGATTTCCCTTTCATCGACATTATGGACGGTGGCAAAATGAGCCCTGACGGAAAGGACGCGGCTGACGGTTCCAACACCTATATGGCTCTTGGTTACGAGCTGTTCACTTGGAACAACGGTGTGCACAACAACGTTTTCACCGCGAAGGATGACCTTACCTACTACGCTGGTAACCACAAGGCTACTTTCGGTGCAAGCTACGAGTACCAGATGGCCGACAACTCTTATGTGAGAAACGGTACAGGCTATTATCGTTACGACAGTCTTGACGACTTCCTCAACGAGGCCGCTCCTTCTGTTGTCTGCCTTACCTACGGTTACGACGGAGAGGCCAACCCTGCCGCCCGCGTACGTTTCAACAAACTTGGTGTCTATGCTCAGGACGAGTGGTCTGTGCTTGACAACTTCAAGCTTACCTACGGTGTCCGTTTCGACGGTCTGTTCTTCAGCAATCAGGATCTTATGAGAAACAACGAGATCTATGACCTCGACTACAACGGAAAACACATCGACACCGGAAAATGGCCGAACAGCAGCCTTACCGTTTCCCCACGTGTGGGATTCACTTGGGATGTTCTTGGCAACAAGAGCCTTAAGGTTCGCGGAGGTACAGGTCTTTTCTCTGGCCGTCTCCCTCTCGTGTTCTTCACCAATATGCCTACTAACTCCGGTATGGTTCAGTACCAGGCCAAACTCAACGCGACCGGCAAGAACGGAGGTACCCTTACTGATATGAAACAGTTTGCAGGCAAGATCCTGAATCGTCAGGAACTTCACGACAAACTCGTCTCTATGGGTTATCCTGACACAATCAAGCCTGAGGACGGTACAGCTCCTTCAGAGATCTCGGCTGTCGATTCTAAGTTCAAGATGCCACAGGTTTGGAAGACATCTCTTGCCATCGACTACTCTCTCCCTACTTCATTCCCGTTCACGATCACTGCTGAAGGAATATTCAACAAGACCATTAATGGTGTTTGCCTGAAGGATTGGAGCGTCAAGGACACAGACGGATTCTCAAGGTTCAACGGTGCGGACAACCGCGCTATCTATCAGGACTTCAAGTACACCTATATGGTGGAAAAGAAGGACAAGAACGGCAATGTCGTTAAGGATGAGGCCGGAAATGTCGTGATGGAGTCCAAGAATATGCCTAACGCATATGTTCTTGAGAATACCAGCAGAGGTTATGGTTATTCAGCCAACCTGACGATCAACACGACTCCTGTGCAGGGCCTCAACATTATGGCGGCCTACACCCACACTGTTTCCAAGGAACTTACCGGTATGCCTGGTTCGAACGCTTCCTCAGTGCTCAACTATATGGCTACCGTCAACGGACCTAACGATCCTGGTCTCCACAACTCACAATACGTGACCCCTGACCGTTTTGTCGCCTCCCTTACCCACAGCGACAAGTCCGGTAACCACTATAGCTTCATCTACGAGACTTGGAGGGGTGGTTACAACTACTCTTATATGACTGTCAACGACATCAACGGTGATGGCTACAACTACGATGCTATCTACGTTCCTACCGACGCTGAGGTGGCCAACAGAGAGTTCCGCTTCGTTTCCGATGATGACCGCGACCGCTTCATGGACTATGTCCACAAAGATAAGTATCTGAGCAAGCATCAGGGTCAATACGCCGAGGCTTACAGCGTTTACTCTCCTTGGGTTCACAGGGTTGACTTCAGCTACAAGCACGATTTCAAGGTTAACATCGGCAAGAGCGTCAACACTCTCCAACTCAGCCTTGACATCAAGAACATCCTCAACCTCTTCAACTCCAACTGGGGTGTCAGCAAGTACATGAATCCTGCTCTCGGAGAGGGAAGAATCCTTAAGTACGAAGGTGTTGACAATGAGGGTTACGCCACATTCTCGACTCCGGCCGCTTACAACGCCCACACAGAGACTTTCGTTCCTTACCACAACATTGGTCAGTGCTGGTACGCTTCTGTCGGCATCAAGTATATGTTCAACTAATTTAATGTCAAGACATTATGAAACTTAAATATATTTTCACAGCTCTTGTGGCCGCTTTGACCCTCGCTGTCGGCTGCGATGATGACCTCGAAAGATATCTTGACGAAGTCAAGGTGTCGTCATCCTACGTGGCTATCCCTGCCGCCGGTGGCTCTCAGACCATCACAGTCAATGCGACTGGAGACTGGTCTTTCGGAGAGATTCCGGCTTGGCTTACCGTTTCGCCTACTTCCGGAGTGGCCGGAGAAACTACCGTCAGCTTCAAAGCTGAGGCCGCTACCTCTACTAATGAGGCGATGCTTTACCTGACTTGCGACGACAAATCTCAGATCATCAATGTTCTCCAGATGACCGAGAAGGTCGATCTTCCTATCACTTCCTGCAAGGAGTTCAATGAGAATGGTGAGGACGGCAAATCCTACCGTATCAAGGGTACAGTTGCCAGAATCGCGAATACCACTTACGGTAATATGTACATCGATGACGGCACAGGCGAGGCCTATGTCTATGGTACTCTTGATGCAAGTGGTAAGGAGAAGAACTTCCTTAGCCTTGGAATTGCGGAGGGCGACATCGTGACCGTTGAAGGTCCAAGAAAAACTTATAGCGGAACCATCGAGCTCGTCAATGTGACTGTCATCAGCATTGAAAAATCCTTGATCAAGGTTGACTCTGTTTCCGTGAAGGAATCTCTTCCTCTTGAGGGCGGTGAGTTCAAGGCTTACCTCACCTGCAAGGGCGAAGGCGTGTCCGTTGCTGTTCCTGATGATGCCAAGTCTTGGCTGTCAGTTACTTCCATCGAGACCTCCGGCACCAATGCCACCGTTACTTTCAACGCTGCCGCCAATACTGGTGGAGATCGTTCGACCTCACTTGTGTTCAACACCACTTCCAATGGAAAGGCTTACTCCGCGCAGACGGCGCTTGAGCAGAAAGGTGCGATCATTGATGCTACTGTGAAAGAGTTCCTTGCCGCCGCTGAAGGTGACACTCAGTACAGAGTCACAGGAGTCATCACAAAGATTTCAGCATCTTCCAAGTACCACAATGCTGACATCACTGTTTCTTCTGGTGATTTTGCCGGCAGTGTTCTGCTTTATAGGGTAGTGACCGGTGAAGGCAACATCGAGGATCTTGGTCTTGCTGAAGGTGATGTCATCACGGTTGTAGGAAAGAGAAGTTCTTACAATGGTACTCCTCAGATGGCTGCTGGCGGTGTCTATGAGTCTCACACTCGTTACAACAAGGCTACCTTGGCTGAGTTCCTTGCGGCTCCTGTCGGCAATGACATTTATGCCGTTACCGGAGAGATCACAGCTGTGGCCGGTCTGAGCGCTCAGTACAACAATGTTAACATCACAATCAAGGACGAGTCCAACACTCTTTATCTCTACCGTGTCACCACATTCGACAAGTCAGGCGTTGAGACCCTCAATCCTGTTGTTGGTGGAACTATTACCGTAGCCGGTAAGAGAGGCGAGTACAATGGCTCTGCCCAGATGGCCGCAGGTGGTGTAGTCCTTGCCTATTCCGCTCCTACAGGTGGTGGCGATGAACCACAGCCGGAAACCTCGACGATCACGCTGACTGTAGATGGGCTTCCTACTGCCTATCCAAAAGAGGAGACGACTGTTACTATGAGTGGGATTGAGAATTATATCCTCAATGTGGCCAACTATGGTAATGGTATCCAAATGAAAAAAGAGGGGTCTTATATCGCTAACAAATCTGCGTTCAAGAGGATTACCAAGATTAAGGTGACAGGAGTGGATGGCAGGAAGTACTATCCTGATAATGTCAGCCTTTATGTCGGCAATTCCGCCAAGCCGGAAGGCAGCGTAGTCGTAGGTTCCAGTGATGATGTAAGCACAACATTTGACCTTTCAAGCGGTAACTATACATTCTTTACAATTAAGAATGCGTCAACATACGCAGTATATTTCTCTAAGATTGAGGTAACCTGCGAGAAATAACAATTGTTTGTGATCGTAATAAACTAAAAAGGGCGACTGCTTTCCGGCAGCCGCCTTTTTTTTGTAGGTACGCTCAGCATGAGCATTGTCTAACGGGTGCGAGTCCGTTGCCATTTCAGTGACGGAATAAGATTGCCGTCAATGCCAAATGTGATGGTGACTCCGTTGACATGAGAGTAGGACTTATGCAAAGCACGGCCGTGATAGATGCCCTGCACTATGTCCTATGCGTGCCTCCCCGGCCGGTCCAGGTTCTGAAAGGGGTATCGGCCCCACAGGAGGCCTTTCATCGTTATGTAAGGCTTGTCCTCGGGCCGTGGTTTGCAAGCTGGTGCGTGCAGAGGATGGGAAGGGGAAATGAGGCTTGCGGAAGACTGAAGGAGGTCGAATTATGGTTGTAAATGGAGAATGGTGGGTGAATAAGATTGTAGATGAACTCTAGTTAGAGCCTTAGTTTGTGGCAAGGAAAACAAATAACAGAAGTTATCCGATTAGTGAAAGAATATAATAATTAAGGGTATGACCAAAGCTGGCCATACCCTCATAATCTTTCTTGTGCGGGAAAGTCTTACACCCTCTGGCCGTAAGAGCGGTCGGTTGTGTTGACGGTGATCTTGTCGCCCTGGTTGATGAAGAGAGGAACCATGATTTTGGCTCCGGTCTCAAGGGTGCACTCCTTCAACGCACTGGTGGAGGCTGTGTTACCCTTCACGGCAGGTTCTGTGTAGGTCACCTCAAGAGTGACGTAGGTAGGGAGTTCGCAGGTGAGGCACTTCTCCTCAGGCTCAACGACGAACATCATCTCTACGTGCTGGCCTTCCTTCATCAGGTCGGAGTTCTCCACAACATCGTGTGGCAGGTGGATCTGCTCGTAAGTCTCCTCGTGCATGAAGTTGAATCCATCCTCGTCAGAGTAGAGGAACTGGTAAGGACGTCTCTCTACGTTGATGACATCGATCTTCATACCCGCCGTAAAGGTGTTCTCAAGAATCCTTCCGTTCTCAAGGTTGCGGAGTTTTGTCTTTACGAATGCCGGACCCTTTCCTGGCTTAACGTGCTGGAAATAGACTACCTGGCAAGGCTTGCCGTTGTAGCTGATATAAAGGCCGTTCTTAAAATCTGCTGTTGTTGCCATAAAATATGTAATGAATTTGTTGACTGTTAAAACCCTTGCCTCAACTTGAGTAATCTTTTTGGTTCAGATTTCAAAAGATTGATGCGCAATCAATTCGACCGCAAAGTTAACTATTTGTGAATATTCCTGCAAAAAATTCTTTCAGCGACCAGCCCGCTGTCAACGAATATTTCCTTCTCTTCCGTTTGCTTCGACAGGTTTGGCGACCGGATAGTCTGCGTGCCTTAACGATTTCGGCAACCCGAGACTTGAAATAGTTTCGGCGACCTGCCCCAAAAGCCATCCGGGGGTCGAGGTGGCACCGCAGATTCCGACCCTGTCGCCGTCCGAAAACCATTCGGCCGACAATTCTGATGGATCGGAAATATGATAGGTGCGAGGGTTTCTGGATCTGCAGAGATCGAAAAGCACTTTCCCGTTGGAACTGGAAGCTCCTGACACAAAGACAATGACATCGTGCTTCATCGCGAACTCGGCCAATTCCTCGTGCCGTGACGCTACCTGTGAGCAGATGGTGTTGTGAACTGTAAGGCTGGTCTGGCCGGATGCTGCTCCACCATTGCAAATCTCTGAATTAGTCTCCACCATCGGTCGCTGAGCTTGCCTAAGCGACCGTCCTGACGGTTCGACAGGCTCACCGTCCGTCCGGACCGCCTCCGAAAGCACCTTGCAGATCTCTGAATATTCCACCGGACTCTTGGTGGTCTGCGAGAAAATCTCCAAAGGTCGGTCTGTTTTGATGGAACCGTTCTCAAGGGCTGAAAGCAGCATCCGCATATTCTCAATCACCACGGCATCACCTCCGACTTGCCCCAGCAGTCCAAGCACCTCCGCGTGACCGATTTTCCCGAATATGATGATCTGCCCTCCGGCAGGTTTCACCCTCTCGTAGGCCTCTCTGATGCTCTTTTGGAGTCTCAGAACCACCGGGCAGGTGCAGTCGATGACAGTCAACCCGAGTCTGGAAGCCAATGAATATGTTTGCGGTGGCTCTCCGTGCGCTCTGATGAGGAGTGTTTCGGAATCCGGCGAAGGGATATTCATAAGATCCTCCTTGTCGATTGTGACAAGGCCTTTTTCTCCGAGCCTCCGAAGCTCCGCCTCATTGTGCACGATGTCGCCGAGAGAGTAGAGTCTGTGTCCGGGAAACTCCTCAAGGAATTTCTCGGCACGGCTGATCGCCCTGATGACACCTCCACAGAATCCGGAGTGTCTCTCTATCTCAACCCGAATTTCCATCGCTTTATTCGAGAATCCCGAAGCGGCCTTGGGCAAGCCCTTGGAACCAAACCAGTTCTTCGTGCAGGTTCATGTCCGAGTTGTCAAGCACGAAAGCGTCGGCGGCTCGGGTGAGGGGAGAGACCTCGCGGTGAGAATCGATGTAGTCCCTCTCCTGAAGGTTTTTCATAACATCCTCCATTCTCGGGGTCTGCCCCTTGGCCGTCATCTCGTCATAACGCCTCCGCGCCCTGACCTCATCGCTGGCGGTCATGAATATCTTAACCTCGGCGTCGGGGAACACTGTCGTGCCGATGTCCCTGCCGTCCATAACGACTCTTTTCCTGCGTCCGAAGGCATGCAGACGCTCATCGACATATTCCCTGACAAACGGGATCGCCGAAATCGGGCTGACATGGCCTGAAACCTCCAGCGTGCGGATTTCTTTCTCGATGCATCTGTCTCCGATGAACGTGCCCCCAGCCTTGAAATCGAGATTCAGTTTAGGTAATGCAGCCTTGAGACTGGTCTCGTCAATGGTCCCGTCCTTACCGATGAACCCTTTCTCAAGGGCGTACAGGGTCACTCCACGGTAGAGAGCCCCCGAATCCAAGTAAAGGAATCCGAAATGTTCCGCTATCAGTCTGGCAAGCGTACTCTTGCCCGTAGATGAATAGCCGTCGATGGCTATGATGATGTCAGGTAGTTTCATACGGCAAAATTATCAAATTTTATGTAAAGAATAAAGTTCTCCTTTTCATTTCCCAAAGAAAGAAATTTGTCCGATATTTGTATTGTGGAATATTACTCCAGAACAAGTAAGGTTACCATAATCCGGAAGAGCGATTCTACGGGAATGGGACATTCAAATTACAGGTGAGAACAAAGACGAATTTCTATGAAGATATTGATTGTTGATGACGAGAGGTCCATCAGGAATTCCTTGAAGGAAATTCTTGGGGACGAGGGCTACGATGTGGATGTGGCTGAGGATGGGGCGAGCGCCCTTGCGATGGTGGACAAGGAAAGGTACAATGTGATTTTCTGTGACATCAAGATGCCGGGAATGGACGGAACCGAGGTCCTGGACAAGATGGTCGCCGACGGCATTGATTCGGCGATCGTGATGATCTCAGGCCACGGAGACATAGAGACGGCGGTCGAGTGCATCAAGAAAGGGGCTTTCGACTTCATCCAGAAGCCGTTGGACTTGAACAGAATCCTGATCACCATCAAAAACGCGTCGGAGAAAGCCACGATAATCTCCGAGAACAAGAGTCTTAAGAAGAAAGTTTACGGTCAAAGGATGATAGGAGAGTCCGAGCCTATCCAGCATGTCCGTGACATCATCTCGAAGGTCGCTCCGACGGATGCCCGTGTGCTGATCGTCGGGCCTAACGGCTCCGGTAAGGAATTGGTGGCCAGGAGCCTGCATGAACAAAGCACCCGCAGCGCGATGCCTTACATCGAGGTGAATTGTGCGGCAATTCCTTCTGAACTGATTGAGAGCGAACTCTTTGGCCACGAAAAAGGTGCTTTCACCTCAGCCATAAAGCAGCACAAGGGAAAGTTCGAGCAGGCTGACGGCGGCACTCTTTTTCTGGATGAGATCGGGGACATGAGCCTTGCCGCCCAGGCGAAGGTCCTGCGTGTTCTTCAGGAAAAGAAACTCTCAAGGGTCGGCAGCGACAAGGACATCATTGTGGACGTGCGAGTTGTAGCGGCCACGAACAAGAACCTTCAGGACGAGATAGCGAAAGGCAATTTCAGGGAAGACCTTTACCACCGCCTAAGCGTCATTGTGATCAAGGTCCCGTCCTTGGACGAGAGAAAGACAGACATCCCTCTGCTTGCTGAATATTTTGTCAATCAGATCAGCACGGAATCCGGGATGCCTGTGAAAACATTTTCTCCCGAAGCGGTAAGACTGCTTCAGGAGAAATCATGGACGGGGAACATCAGGGAACTCCGCAATGTCGTGGAGCGTCTGATGATCCTTGGTGGCAATCCTGTCAGCGGACAGGATGTAAAAGATTACGTGAGTCCGATTCAATAGCTTTCTTCAGCGTGACATCCACGTTGAGGTACATCTTGTAGAAAGCGTTCTCGCCGAGTTTGGAATACCGTCCGACAAGGGCGCGGAGTTGCGGGAGGAGATATTCAGATGTCTCTTCCCATTCTTTTTGCGTGCAGGTGATGCCGTCCTTCGAGGAGACATATTCACGGAAGGCGGACGGGATATTCATTTTGTCCAGGAATATTCCGAGTTCTGCGTCGTTGTCTATTTCGGAGAGGCGGTCCTTGTACTTGTCGAACATTGCCGAGGCGAACCTCATCTGCGTCGCTTTCTTGTTGCAGGCGATGAAGAACTTCGTGGCCCTGGTGGTGTCAACAGGCACGAACACGTCCGGGATGATGCCACCGTCGCCATAGACTGTCCTCCCCGCTATCGTCTTGTAGGTGGCCGTGGAGTCCACCTTGATGCTGTCCGCGTCATACATCTCACCGTCGGCGTAGCGCTTGTAGATGTCGTACTGGTAGTCTTCCGAATATGGCTTCTGGATGCATCGCCCGGAAGGCGTGTAGAACCTCGCGACCGTCAGACGCACTCCGGAACCGTCGCTGAAATAAACCGGCTCCTGCACGAGTCCCTTGCCGAATGAGCGTCTGCCTATGATAAGACCCCTGTCGTTGTCCTGTATGGCTCCAGCGAATATCTCGCTTGACGATGCGGTGGACTCGTTGATGAGTACGGTCAGATCGATGTCCTGAAGTATGCCCTTCCCGTCGGCCTTATAGTCGTCTTTCTTGCGGTGAAGTCCCTGCATATAGACAATCTCGTCGCCTTTTTTGAGGAACATGTCGCTGAGCAGCAGAGCCTGGTCGAAATATCCTCCTGTGTTGTCCCTCAAGTCAAAGATCAGCTTTTTCATCCCTTTTTCAAGGAGATCTACGCTGGCTTGATGGAATTCCGAATATGTCGTTCTGGAGAACTTAGACAGCTTGATATACCCTGTCGTGTCATTGATCATGAATGCCGCGTCCACGCAGTGTACAGGAATCTTCCCTCTGGTGATCTCGAAAGGAATAGTCTCGTTCCCTCTTCCTATTGTGACCGTGACCTTGGTGCCGGCAGGCCCTTTCATCCTGCGGACCATGCTGTCCTGCGGGAATTTGACCCCTGCGATATCCTTGTTCCCGACCTTGAGGATCCTGTCACCTTTTTGAAGCCCGACTTTCTCGGACGGGCCTCCGGGGATGACTTCCAGAACGATGGCCGTGTCATTCGGAACATTGAACTGGATGCCGATTCCATCGAAATTGCCGGCGAGATCGGTTTCCGCTTCGGTAAGTTCAACTGGTGGCATATAGACTGAATGTGGGTCAAGTTCGGCCAACGCAGCGGTGATCGCCGCATCGGTGACTTTCCCGACATTGATCGTGTCAACATAGTTCTTGTCGATCTGATCAAGGATAAGATTCAGTTTGCGCCAATCCCCGTATTGCACGCGGAGCATATTCCTTTTCTGGGTGTAGGCATTATAGGCCAGCACAGAAAGCGCGCCCACGGCTATTCCCAGAACGGCGATCCAGATGGAAGATATCCGTTTCATTCTAATCTATCTTTTCAACTTTGATCCCAGCCTTGCGGAGCAGGTCAACTCCATCCGTGAGACGATATTCATCCTTATAGACGACTCTCTTTATGCCGGCCTGGATGATCAGTTTCGAACACTCGATGCATGGAGAGGCTGTGACGTAGAGGGTCGCTCCTTGGCTGCTGTTGCCTGATTTTGCGACTTTTGTGATCGCATTGGCTTCGGCGTGCAGGACGTACGGCTTTGTGGCTCCGCTCTCGTCCTCGCAGACGTTCTCGAATCCGGACGGTGTGCCGTTGTAGCCATCGGAGATGATCATCCTGTCCTTGACCAGAATCGCTCCGACCTGCCGTCTTTTGCAGTAGGAGTTCCTGGCCCAGATCTCCGCCATCTCAAGGTATCGCTGGTCAAATTTCTCCATTGTTATTTGTTTCTCTGGTAGAGGTATCTCTTGATGCTCTTCTTAGGAGTCCTCTCGAAATCTTCCGGCATGAACTCGATCTTCTTGATCTTCGCGTAGTTAGGAATCTCCCTGTTAATCTCCGGAAGCTGTGATGTCAGAGTCTTCTCCAGATCCTCGCGGTTCATTCCGTCCAGTTCGCCCTGGTGGTAGTCCGGATAGACGAGAGCTGTGAGACCGCCGTTGTCCTCGATGACAAGCGAGTCAACGACGTAGGCGAACGAGTTGATCACTGACTCCAGTTCCTCAGGGTAGATGTTCTGGCCGTTAGGGCCGAGGAACATACACTTGTAACGTCCTCTTATGTAGAGATATCCATCCTTGTCGATGACTCCCATGTCGCCAGTCCTGAGCCAACCGTCCTCTGTGAAGAGATCCTTGGTGGCTTCCTCGTTCTTGTAGTAGCCAAGAGCGATGTTCGGACCGTAGGCCTGGATCTCACCCTCGATGTTCTCCGGATCCGGAGAGTCGATGCGGATGGCCATGTTCAGAGCGGCCTTTCCACATGAGTATAGTCTCTTGTCGTCGAAGTGGGCGTAGGTGATGATCGGAGCGCACTCGGTCATTCCGTAGCCGACGGTGTAAGGGAACGCGATGTCCCAGAAGAATTTCTCGATTTCTTTGTTGAAGGCCGCGCCACCCATGATGACTTCCACGAAGTTGCCGCCGAATGCGCTCACGAGTTCGCCGCAGATCTTCTTCTGGATCATCTTGTCGATCACCGGAACCTTGAGCAGGGTCTTTATGCTCCCTTTTTCTACCAGCTTCTGAATCTTTGACTTGTAAACTTTCTCGATGATCAGCGGCACGGCGATGATGATGTTCGGCTTGACCTCTGAAAGTGCCTGCATAATGATTTTCGGGCTCGGCACCCTTGTCAGGAAATGCACGTGGGCTCCAATCGTCATTTCGAAAAGGAACTCGAACATCATTCCGTACATGTGGGCGGAAGGAAGCATGGCCACCACGTTCGTCTGGTTGTTCAGTTCAGGAAGAACATGCTGGGCGAACTGTATGTTGGAACAAAGCGCCCTGTATGGAATCATCACTCCTTTTGAGAAACCGGATGTCCCGGATGTGTAGTTGATCATCGCAAGTTCGTTAGGAGAATCCTTGTAATAATTCAGATCCTCCGGCTCGAAACTGTTCGGATGACGCTTCCCGAAATATTCATTCATGTGTTCCCTGGCCTCAGTGATGCGTGGAACCTTTGAATATAGAAGCTGGAACGTGTTGATGCGCACAACCGCGAACAGTCCCGGCATTTCGTCGGCGCTCAAGCCTTCCCAGATCACGTCGTCCACAAAGAGAACCTTGGCCTCTGAGTGGTTGACCAGATAATGAATATTCCCGGGCTTGAACTCGTGGAGAATAGGCACCGGTACGGCTCCGTAGGTCATCGTGGCCAGAAAGCTGACCGCCCAGTTGACCTGGTTGCGGGCGCAGATCGCTACCTTGTCCCCCTTGTGCAGGAAGCATTTCTCGAAGGCGATGTGCAGTTTCTCGATGCGCCTAGCCACATCCCTGTAGCAAAGGCTCACGCCCTGATAGTTGGAAAGAGCCAACCTGTCCCAGTTTTTCCTGAAGCTCTCTTCCAGGATCTTGTTCACTGATTCGAATTTGAATTCGTTCATAATGTTCGTTTTTTTATTTTCCGGGCTTGAAGGTCCTTTCCTTGCCTTCGTAACAAACCGCACTGAACCCTTTGTCCGTTATACTTATCTTACTGTCCGGCCGGATCATCTTGTTGCCTTCTCCTTTGACCAAGGGTTCTCCGCCGCTGAACGGGAAGATCAAGGTCTGGGCTGATGTCCTTACCACCCAGTATCTGTTGCCATTTCCTTCCAGAAGCTCCGGAAGGCTTTTTATAGTCTCATCGGCTGTTATTCCCTTCCACGAAGGGACCTGCTTCCCGTGCAGGTCATAATAGCCTACGGTGTTGTCTGTGTGCAGAAGCATGGCCGTGTAGCCCTTCGCTCCCGTGAAATCATACACGGCAGGACCTGCCGCAATTATCTTGCCTGTCTCTGAAGGAAATCCTGAGACAAAACGTCCAAGCCTGTCAATCAGGTACATCTGTGATCCGGCCGCGAACAAATATTGGATCTTTCCATTGTTGTAGTAGTCGATTTCCTGGACATAACCGCAGATCTTCGACTTGAACGGCACTCCCCAGACATCCTTCCCGTTCTCGTCACGCAGGCATATTGACAGATGACTGTTCTGGTAAAGCGTGTTGATCTTTCCCGTGGCGCAGTTCCGTACCTTGTAAGGTCCTTCCGGGACGGTGACTGTCGTGTCCCGGGTTGATGTCAGCGTCGCACCTTTGCTTACCTCGACCCTGTCAAGGTTGAAGTCAAGCCAGAACTTTCCACTTTCAGTGACCGCGGAGAGCGTGACAGGAACATAGGAGGCTCCTTTGAGAATATTCCGGCATCCCCTTGCCATCATCGGGCTGAAAGTCGCGTCGAGCAGGTTCGGATCGTTGCTCGGTGAGTAATATACCCAGACCCCTCCGTTTTTTTGAGGCACCCTGTCAAGACCTTCTGCGTCAAGACGTGCCGCAAGCGTCCCTTTCGAAAAATTCGTTTTTGAATATTCAGCCACGCAATCCGCGGCACCGATGACAATCCATCCGCCGATCAGCGCGCTGGCGCTTTCATCCTCGCCTGTGAATATATTCCCGAACATTGTAGCCGCGAATCCGGCGAGGCTTGCGCCGCTCACATCCTCGTCTTTCACGCGGATTCCAGGACGCAGGGCCAGAAGCTGATGAAGTTTTTCATCAATATGCAGGTTGATGACAGCGATTT
This sequence comes from uncultured bacterium, assembly GCA_963657715.1. Classification (GTDB taxonomy): domain Bacteria; phylum Bacteroidota; class Bacteroidia; order Bacteroidales; family UBA932; genus Cryptobacteroides. The sequence continues at coordinate 84,823 of CAVKML010000005.1, forward strand.
CCTTGAAATCCAAGGCTTTCGCCCATTCTTCGGCACTCCTCCCCGAATCTTTTTTCTGGACGGCGAGTGTCGTTTCGTATTTGTCAAGACGGCTTCTGGAGTCGAGATAGTTCCTGTAAGCCTTTATGTAGGATGTGATGTTGCCGATCGTTATGTCAAGGACGAAGTCGACGTTGGCAGGTACAGCTTCGGCAATTCTGATCTCCGATGTGCCGGCATGCGCAAGCGCGTTCAGATAATATGAAGGCTCGCCGGTGTAGAGAAGTGATCCGCGCATCGAGACTCCGGCATCCGACTGTCTGGTGACACTGAAGGCTGTCCATTCCGCCATTTCCTTGAGAAAATCCCTCGACTTGCGGTGCTTTCTTGCAAAGAATGTCTCCAGAATATTGCCTGTGTAGGCATTTGAGAAGAATACGGCATCCTCTCCGGCCACAGAGAGTGTGGCTTCGGCGAATCCATTGGCTTCCAATATGCTGTGTCCTTCCTCAATATGTCTTATGGAAGAATTGATGATTGTCTCTGATGACGAGATCAGGACAAGGTCACCATTGATTCTGGTAATCAGTCCGGATGAGTCAGCCACCGTCATAAGTGTCCTGAGATCCTGTGTGGTGTCAGCTATTGCCTTGCCTGCCTCAAGAACCAGAAGCGGAGGCATGTCCTTGCTGTAATGCACGGACATGATCGCCGGAGATTTCTTGAGACCGCCGAGACGCAAAGACGAGATTCTGTCGAATTTGTTGGACGCCAATTCCCCGAAGACAGCCGTCGAGTCCCCGAGAAGTTCACAGGCGCGACTGAAATTCTTGAAACAGAAGACTATCGCGGCATCTGACGGGATAGCTTTGACAAGAGGGTGGTTTTCCAGGAATCTTGAGTCTCCTGTCAGTACGGTGTTCCTGTCCGTCCCTGAATACAACTTCGTGACGGCGATGGCGATCCCTCCTATGAGTATCACCGCCACTGCGATCAGTATGGTCAATGTCTTTCTGTTCATGGGGCTATTATTTACTGAGCCACGAATAGGTACACGATGTTGCCGGTTTGACGCGCAGGCGCTGTGGCTGACGCGGAGAAGCGTGAGAGTCTTGCGGCCCTTACCGCAAAATCCCTCAGGCATTTGTCATCAGAGGAGACTTCGTCCTGAACCTTTGCGTTTAACACTTTTCCGGATGGATCGACAGTGATTATCACCGTGACGTGACCTGCACCCAGACATCTGTACGCCGGAATGGAAAGCTTGCTGGCCTTGCGCCCGTCAAGCTCGTATGAGACAACCGACGGCCCTTTGTAGGAGGACTTTTTCTGCTCCTCCTTTGCTTGGCTCGGTTTGCTGACCTCCGCGTAATCCTCGTCAGGTTCATCGAACTTCGGGCCGTTCTTCAGTTCCTGAGCCAGCTTTTCAGCTTCCTTGTATAGCTCCTCCGCGTTGGTGTTGCGGTCATCCTTGAGGGAACCCCTGTCAACAGCCACATTCCGTATCGGGACCCCGGCGGCTTCGGCCAGCATTCTGTCAAGCCTTTCGCTGACCTCCTCCTTGAGGTTGTGTTCAGCTTGCTCTTTCTCAACCCTTTCCTGCTTTGAGAAGTCCAGCACAAATGTGTTCTCCCTTTTTAGGACGGAGGAAATCTGGCAGACAAGCAACACTATTATCACCACCAAATGGAATATGATGGTGATGTAAAGTCCTGCCTTGTCGTCGCTCTTCATAGAATCAATGAATATTCTTCCGGCACGTTCCGGAGTTATTTAGAAGCCTCCTGTTCTCTCAGCGACTTCTCGATCGTCGCCGAGATGATGTCGATGGCTACCTTGTTGTGCCCACCTTGCGGAATGATGATGTCGGCGTAGCGCTTGCTCGGCTCGATAAACTGGAGATACATCGGCTTGACTGTCTTGGTGTATCTTTCGATCACCGTCTCGACCGTCTTGCCTCTTTCCAGAATGTCCCTTGCCATGACTCTCATCAGTCTGTCGTCATCGTCGGCATCTACGAAAATCTTGATGTCCATCTGATCCCGCAACTCCTTGCAGGTGAACACCAGGATTCCTTCTATTATAATGACTTCCGCCGGCTCCACAGTGACTGTCTCGGTCTTTGACCTTGAGCAAGTGATGTAGGAATATACCGGTTGTTCAATCACCTTACCGTTCTTGAGATCCCTGAGTTGTCCGCAAAGGAGTTTGAAGTCTATCGCGTCCGGGTGGTCGAAGTTTATCCGCTGCCTTTCCTCCAGAGGAAGATGACTGGAATCTTTGTAGTAGGAGTCCTGGGGAATCACAACTACCTTTTCCCTTAGCTTTTCGGTTATTGCGTTGACAACCGTGGTTTTTCCGGAGCCTGAGCCGCCGGCTATCCCTATCACAAGCATATTCGTTGATTTTTAGAATTCGGCGTTCTTTGGGGTTCTTGGGAACGGAATCACGTCACGTATGTTGGCCATGCCGGTGACGAAGAGCAGCAGCCTCTCGAATCCAAGTCCGAATCCGCTGTGAGGAACGGTGCCGTACCTGCGGGTGTCGATGTACCATTCGAGATTCTTGCGGCTCATCTTGAGCTCGTCGATTCTCTGTTCCAGTTTCTCAAGAGATGCCTCCCTCTCGGAACCGCCGATGATCTCGCCGATCTTCGGGAAGAGCACGTCCATTCCGCGGACAGTCTTTCCGTCCTCGTTCTGTTTCATGTAGAAAGCCTTGATGTCCTTAGGGAAGTCTGTGAGAATCACCGGCTTGCCAAAATGCTTCTCTACAAGATAACGCTCGTGCTCGCTCTGGAAATCAGTCCCCCAGTGAACCGGGTACTCGAATTGTGTGCCGTTCTTTACGGCCTCCTCCAGAATCTCGACGGCCTCTGTGTATGTGACTCTTTGGAATGGGATTCCAAGGACACTGTTAAGTCTTTCGATCAGGCCGTCATCATATTTGTCGTTGAGGAACTTGAGATCGTCAGAGCAGTTGTCGAGGGCGTATTGAACAAGGTACTTCACGAATTCCTCGGCAAGGACCATGTTGTCATTGATGTCGTAGAAAGCCATCTCCGGCTCGATCATCCAGAACTCCGCAAGGTGTCTTGGCGTGTTCGAGTTCTCAGCCCTGAATGTCGGTCCAAAAGTGTAGATCTCGCCGACAGCTGTCGCTCCAAGCTCTCCCTCCAGCTGTCCGCTCACTGTGAGGCTTGTCTTCTTGCCAAAAAAGTCCTTGCTGAAATCAACCTTGCCGTTCTCCTTTTTAGGCACATTTTCAAGATTGAGGGTCGTGACTTGGAACATATCTCCCGCACCTTCAGCGTCAGACTCGGTGATGAGTGGGGTGTTGAGATAGACGAATCCCTTGTCGTTGAAGAACTTGTGAATCGCGAACGCCATCGCGTGACGGATTCTCAGCACTGCTCCGAAGGTGTTTGTCCTTGGACGGAGGTGGGCTACGGTGCGAAGATATTCAAGAGAAGTGTTCTTCTTTTGGAGTGGATACCTTACAGGGTCACATTCGCCCAGAACCTCGATTTGCTTCGCCTGTATCTCGACTGCCTGGCCGCTGCCCACGGACTCGATAAGATTTCCGGTCACGCTGATGCTGGCCCCGGTTGTGATCCTAGCAATGAGCGTCTCGTCGAAATTGGCCATGTCGGCCACAACCTGAATGTTATTTACTGTCGAGCCATCGTTGAGGGCGATGAACTTGATCTGCTTGTTACCTCTTTTGGTTCTGACCCAGCCCTTGGCAAGAACTTCCTGTCCCGGAGTCGCCTTGAGAAGGTCCTTCACTTTGCTCCTCGTTACCATATTTTTATGACATTTGATTCAATCTCACAAAGATAGTATAAAAAAACAAAAAAAAGAAAGGGACTGGCCTTACGGACAGTCCCTCACCAATGTATTTCAAGAATGATTATTTGCTTTCCGCTTTTCTTGCGGCGTACATGATCTTGAGGGCGGAGCAGCGCCTAAGCTCCTGCTTCACGTCCGTCACGATACCCATTCTCGCGTCTTCGTCTGCCTTGATTGAGACCTGCATCAACTGGCGGTCAGCCTCGCTCATCGCGTCGCGCTCTGCGGCGATGAAGTCACGGATGTCGTTGGTTGTCTTGAAAGAGTCATTGAGCTGGATACGCGCCTCGGTACCGTACTGGCTCTGATACTGAGCCGTAGGGGAGCCGATGTAGATGTATGAGGCCAAATCCTTTCTCTCAAGCTTGGCGACTTCTGTGGCTTCCGGGAGTCTTACCCTGACCTTCACCTCCGTGGAACGGAGCTGGGAGGTTACCATGAAGAAGAACAGGAACATGAACACGATGTCCGAGCTGGTTCCCAACTCCGGCATTTCTTTTTTACCGCTTCTTTTAAAATTTGGCATTGTTTGATCCTCCTGTTTTACTTTTTGGTGACATCCTTAGGCTCTGCCTCGGAAATGTTCTGTGGGATCGCCTCCCTGACTATCTTCTGCTGATCCTCGGTAAGGAATGCGTAAGCCTTGCCGTAGTTCTGTTTGCAGAAGTCGTCACGGACTTCATTGATGGCCTTCACGAGTTCGTTCTGGACAGCAATGTAAGCCCTGTAGCTTGTTCCACGGTCATTCTGAAGTGAGATGACTCCTTTTGAGACAGGGTATTCACCGTAGCCCTCGATGTTCTTCATCTCCCTTTCCGGAAGATTAGGGTCGTTGCTAGGGTTGGTGATGAATTCCTTGATTTTGTCTTTGAGCTGGCTAACATCCATAAGCTGGTCACCGGCAAACAGTCTGTCGGAAGAGTTGATCTTCACGATGATGATGTTACGCTTGTTGACCTTCGTGTCTTCCGTCTTCTGATTCTGGTCAGGCATAGGAGGGAGACGGCGCTGCAGACCTGACTGCTGGTCCATGGTGGACGTCATCAGGAAGTAGCAGAGCAGAAGGAACGCGATATCGGCTGTCGATTGTGTGTTCAGTCCCGGTGTTTTTCTTGCCATAGCTAGATGTTATTTGTTGTTGATAGCGTCTCTGACGGCACCCACGATGATGGCGACGATAGCCGCTCCACCGAGGACGTAGGTCAGAAGAAGCATTGTGTCGGTCAGCTTAAGCCACTGTGTGGTAGGCTGTGTCTTGACATTGAGGGCTGGCGCTCCTGCTGAGAGCGCGTACGCCAAAACAACCAGAACCGCGATTCCGACCACCACGCCGGCGGCCTTGAGCAGGTTTTTAGGGTTGTTTCTGCCAGAGATGAATATCGCGAGTCCGATCCAGATAACCACCGCCGCGAAGAAGAGGAAGTAGGTGTATCTGAGGAGGAGATCAACGGAAGAGCCTCCATTGACGAAGGCCAGGATTCCGAAGAGGATTCCGAGCAGACCCAATACCCATCCGGTTATTTTGAATATCTTATTCATTATAATCAGATTCTAAAAATTGTCTCTACAAATTATTTCTTCTCGTTCTTTGCAAGAACGTCAACGAGATCGATGGAAGCGTTCTCCATGTCAATGGAGAGAGCGTCGATTCTGGAAAGAATATAGTTGTAGAACACCTGGAGAATCATGGCGACGATAAGACCGCCTACAGTGGTGATAAGGGCGACCTTCATACCTCCGGCAACGATGTTAGGGGAGATGTCACCTGCAGCCTCGATGGCGTCGAAGGCCTGTACCATACCGATAACTGTTCCCAAGAATCCGAGTGAAGGAGCAAGGGCGATGAACAGGGCGATCCAAGAAAGGTTGTTCTCCATAAGGCTCATCTGAACGCCACCGGCGGAAGTGATTCTCTTCTCGACTACATCGATACCCTCGTTGTAGTGGTTGAGACCATCGTAGAAGATGCTGGCGACAGGACCTTTGGTGTTACGGCAAACTTCCTTCGCCTTCTCTACGCCACCCTGTGCGAGAGCGGCCTCGACATTCTTGATAAGCTTCTTGGTGTTGGTCTTTGAGAATGAGAGGTAAAGGATTCTCTCAATCGCAAGGGCGAGACCGATGATAAGGCAGATGAGGATCATTGACATGAAGCCCGGACCTCCCTGGATGAAGTAGGTCTTGATCTGCTGGTGCATAGGAACGTCCTCTCCGGTACCTTTGAGGAGATCCTCTGCGGTCATTGGCTGGGCGGCTGCGGTCTCAACTTGCTCTGTTGCGGCAGCGTTGTCAGCGGCTGGCTGATCCTGAGCGGATGCGATGTTCGCAGTGAAGGTGAGAACACCTGCTACTGCCAAAAACATGAAAAACTTTTTCATAACTGTTTTTGTGTGTTTAATTTTAATTGATAATGTATTAAATAGTTATCTTTTCCTATGGCTTCCGGACGGCGCAAAACCGTCTAAAAAACCGTTGCAATTTACTAAATTATTTCCAATTGGCAATATTTATAGGGAAATTTCTCCTTGCAGATTGTCTCCCAGCCTTGATTTCACCCATTCGTTGTCCGATGTTTTCCCCATCAGGTGGAACAACTTTGCCAGAGCGCTTTCGGTGGTGATGTCCGCTCCGGAGACCACTCCTGCCTTCTCCAGGGCCTTTCCAGTGGCGTAGATGTCCATGTTGACGGTCCCTGACAGGCACTGTGTCACATTCATCAGCACCTTGCCCATTCCCGAGGCCTCCTTCACGATGTCCAGAAACCATTGACTTGACGGGGCGTTGCCCGAGCCGTAGGTCTCTATGATGGCCGCCCTGATGTCCGGGCCACAGAGGAAATATTTCATGACTTGGGGAGTGATGCCCGGATGCACTTTCAGAATCGAGACTCTTGTGTCAAGCATTGTGCTGATTCTCAACGGCTCGTTCCATGCTTCAGGCTTGCGGATAATGCCATCGTTGTACTTTATGCTGATTCCTGCTTCCGCCAGCGGAGGACAGTTCGGGGACCTGAACGCGCTGAAATCCTCGGAGCTGATCTTGATGCTGCGGTTGCCTCTCAACAACTTGGAATTGAAGAATATGCTTACTTCGGGTACGCGTGGGTGACCTTCCTGGTCCTTGGCGGAGGCGATCTCGACGGCGGAGATCAGATTCTCTTTCCCGTCCGTGCGCGGCACTCCGATCGGAAGTTGGCTGCCGGTGAAAACGACAGGCTTGGCCAGATTTTCCAGCATGAAACTCAAGGCGGACGCTGAATACGCCATCGTGTCCGTTCCGTGAAGGACGACGAACCCGTCGTAGTCATCATACCTCTTCTGGATAAGTGAAGCCAGTGATTGCCAGAATGAAGGCTCGACATCCGAGGAGTCTATCAATGGGTCAAACGTGTAGGAGTCGATACGTAGGGCGAACTTCTTCAGCTCAGGAACCTCGTCAAGAATCTGGTGGAAGTCAAAAGGCTTGAGAGTCAGATCGGTGGGATCCTGCTTCATTCCGATTGTACCACCTGTGTAAATCATCAGGACAGAAGATCTTCTCATATTCCGAAAAGTGTTTTGGCGTTATTGGTTGTGGTTTCCGCGACTTCCTCAATCGAGATGCCTTTTAGTTCGGCAACCTTCGCGGCGATCAGCGGTATGTAGGAACTTTCGTTACGTGTACCTCTGTGCGGAACCGGAGTCAGGTAAGGAGCGTCGGTTTCCAGCACGATTCTGTTAAGGGGAATGTTCCGGACAACCTCTGCGAGTCCGGCATTCTTGAATGTCACGACACCTCCGACTCCGATGCGCCAGTCTCCCAGACTTTGGATTTCCTGAAACGACTCCAGACTGCCGCTGTAGGCATGCATATTCCCTTTCAACCCTTTATGTCTGTGAAGGATCTCCAGAAAGTCCCCCATCGCGTCCCGGAGGTGTATGTTGAGCGGAAGATTCCTTTCAGCGGCAAAATCCAGTTGCCATTCCAAGGCTTCTTTCTGTTCCTGGGCGAATACTTTCCCTTCATGATAATCAAGGCCTATTTCTCCTACAGCCACGACCTTGCGTCCGGTCTTGGCTTCCCATCCATCCAGGAACCGTACCATGGATTCAAGTTCCGCACGCCAGTCTTTCCCGACAGAACCTGGGTATAGCCCGATCATCGGACGAAGACTGTCAGGGTACTTGTCCACAAGTGCGAACATGGCCTCTCTCTCCGAGCCGTCGATGTCCGGTTGGAGCATGATGCTGACCCCGGCCGCCTTCGCCCTGCCGACATAGGTATCTTCTTCTCCGAGATAGGCTTTGTCACTTAGATGACAATGTGTGTCTATGAATATCATGGTGTCAAAGATAATGAAATCCAAGCGAAGAATAAAACTTTCCCATGGGATTCGGAAGGAAGCGTTCAGGCTTGATAAAAAACAGAAATATTCAAAAGAAACAGAAATAATTCCGCTTCATACCACGTTCCTTTTCTTGAAAAAACTCAAATTGCGATGGTGAGACCCGCCGGCGCGGGATGAAATGATGAATATTAGAATTGAATATGTCAGCGAACAACGGAATGCTGTTTGAGGAACGAGCCGCACTCTGTGCTCTTAATCGGATTTTTGGATTTGAGCCGAAGATTGGCCTGCGGCTCATTGAGACTGTGGGAAGCGCCATCGCGATCTTTAAGGAAAGCAAGGAAGTTGAACGGGCTTTGAGGAACTGTTCCAGACTCAAATATGTCCCATTGATCACCGAAAGCGCGTTCGAGACCTCGGCCATTGAATTGGAGACCTTGGAAAGAATCGGGTGTCGTTTTATAGGAATCGGAGAGAAAGGTTATCCATCTTTGCTCATGGAGTGTGATGATCCTCCACTGGGGCTTTATTACAAAGGAATATCTCAGCCGGAGGAGGTCTTCGGGGTGCTTCCGCAAATCGCCGTTGTCGGGACAAGAGGGCTTACGTATTATGGGAAGGATTGGTGCGGGAGGATCGTTGAGGCTATGGCCCGGGCAAATGCCAAACCGCTTGTGGTCAGCGGTTTGGCTTTGGGTGTGGATGTCACGGCTCACAAGGCGGCGCTTGATTCCGGTTTGCCCACGGTGGCGGTTATGGCTACTGGGATCGATGATCTATATCCGTCACGGAACAAGGATGTAGGAGAGAAAATAGCGTCAACTCCCGGCTGTGCCCTGGTCACGGACTATCCTCCGTGTACGGGCGCAGTCAGGATCAACTTCTTGCGTCGCAACAGGATAATCGCCGGAATATGCAAGGCGACGATCCTTGTCGAGTCCAAGATCAGGGGCGGAGGCATGATGACGGCACGGCTCGCGGCTTCTTATGGGCGGGATGTCTATGCCTTGCCTGGCCGGATCGACGATCCGGTTTCGCAGGGATGCAACCTTTTGATCCGCGAGAATCTGGCCGAGCAGATCGGGGATCTTGGTGAACTGATTTCAAGACTCGGACTCGGCAAGGCGAGTGTCAGGCCTAAGGAGGATTTCAGAACCGCTGTTGAGGAATATTACAAGGAGAGGCCGGACGGGATTGAATGTGAAGATATTTTACGGTTGGCTATGGCCGTGAAAACCCATCGTGGTGTTTCTGTGGATGAGCTTTGCGAAATGCTGAAATGGACTTACAGTCACGTCAGCAGACTTGTCACCACTCTTGAATGTGACGGCTTCATCACCGTTGATCTTCTCCAGCACTGCTACCCCAATACAAAACCCTTACAAAGATGACAGCTTTAGCTGGATTGTAGAGACTGTAGGGACTTCGGAGCGTAGCGACGCAAGGGGTCTGGGGAGAACGCTCCCCAGTGCCCCACCGGGGCTGTCCCGCAGGGACTGGGGGTGAATGGTAAAAGCGCGCGCAGTGCGTAGCGACGCAAGGGGTCTGGGGAGAATGCTCCCCAGTGCCCCACCGGGGCTGTCCCACAGGGACTGGGGGTGAATGGTTAAGATGCTGGTCGTTTATACGACCAGCATGGCGTCACCGTAAGGGCCGAAGCGGTAGCCTTCGTCGAGGGCCACCTTGTAGGCGTTCATGACATGATCGAAGCCGCCGAACGCCGCCACGGCCATAAGCATGGTGGATTCCGGGAGATGGAAGTTGGAGACCACCGCGTCAGGTACCGAGAACTCATAAGGCGGGAAGATGAATTTGTTCGTCCAGCCATCGTATGGCTTCACCTCATGAGTCGTGGTCACGTAGGTCTCAAGCCCTCTGAGTACAGTAGTGCCGACAGCCAGAACCTTATGCCCGCCGTTCTTGGCCTTGTTGATGATCTCGCAGGCATCCGGGGTGATAATCAGCCTCTCGGAATCCATCCTGTGCTTGGACAGATCCTCCACATCGACCCTGCGGAACTGGCCTATTCCCATGTGTTCGGTGATGAACGCTTTGTCAATGTCCTTGAGGATCATTCTATTGAATAATTCGCGGCTAAAGTGCGTACCTGCTGCCGGAACGGCCACCGCACCCTCGTTTTTCGCAAAGATCGTTTGGTAGTTCTCGTTGTCTTCTGGAGAAATCTTGGATTTCACCCATTTAGGGACAGGAATCTCACCGAGGCTGAACAAAGATCTCTTGAACTCCTCGTAAGGACCGTCATAGAGGAAGCGCAAGGTGCGCCCTCTGGAGGTGGTGTTGTCGATGACTTCCGCCACAAGGCTCTGGTCATCACCGAAATAAAGTTTGTTGCCTATTCTTATCTTCCTCGCCGGATCCACGATCACATCCCACAAGTGCTGCTCCCGGTTGAGTTCCCTCAGCAGGAAAACCATGATGTCGGCTCCGGTCTTCTCTTTCTTGCCGTACAGGCGGGCCGGGAACACTTTGGTGTCATTGAACACAAAAGTGTCGCCTTTGCCGAAGTAGTCTATGATGTCTTTGAATATTCTGTGCTCAATCTCGCCGGTGTCCTTGTGGACAACCATCAACCTGCATTCGTCGCGCCACCTTGTCGGCTCCTGAGCCACACGCTCCTTCGGAAGAAGGAATTGGAATTGTGAAAGTTTCATATTCGCTAACAATCGTTATAGTCAATCCTTTATTATACGGGATTGGCGGGCAAAAAGTTTCACAATCCATGAATGTGCTATATTTTCGCTTCCCGGAACACTTCCACGATGGATGGAAAGGTGTTTTTAAGGTAAGGGGAGAGGCCGGATCTGGCTACCCACGCCGCCTTTGTGATGTCCTCGTCCCGCTGCGGGGTCAGGTTCACGGGGTCGGTGTAGAGCATGTCGTACCACCAGGTGTGCTTGAGATGCCATATCCCGTCACGACGGTAGCAGTGGTCGGTGACGCAGATGAGTCCGCGAAGTTCCAGGTCTCCCACCCCTGTCTCTTCCTGAACCTCACGTAAGGCAGTCACCTTGATGTCTTCTCCGGCTTCCTGATGCCCTTTCGGCAGGTCCCAAAGTCCGTTTCTGCTGATAAGCAGCACATCTTCCCGCCGGTTCGACACAAGGCCCCCCGCAGCGTTGACCTCCTTGAACCTGGAGCAGAACTTTCTATAGGTGACTTCTATGTCGTCTGTGGGAATGTAGATCCGGGCCAGTGTCTCCGATGTCTCGAACATGGTCACAAGGGCTGTGATGTCCGGGTTGTCTCCGAGGTGAAGTTCGACCGAGTTCGGATCCGACAGCATTTGCTCGTCCGGCGAACAGATGATCATGCATCTCTTCTCAAGGTAAATCTTGTGCATTCCGTGAATATTGGAGTAAAACTATTATCTTTGTGTGTCAGGAAGCGGCCTTGGCAACTGAGGAGGCTTCCAAGTACAAAGTTAACAATCATTTTCGATGAATATGGAAAACGTGGACAGAAAACTGGCTTCCGAGCTTCTTAGGATAAAGGCCGTCTTGTTAAGGCCTGATGAACCTTTCACATGGGCCTCTGGTTGGCATTCACCTATTTATTGTGATAACCGCAGGATCCTTTCCGATCCGGAGCTGCGCTCGAAGGTCGCCGGTTGGCTGGCCGGGACAGCTGCCGATGAGTGCCCTGAAGCGGAGGTGGTGGCAGGAGTGGCCACCGGCGCGATCGCCCATGGGGCCCTTGCCGCGGACCGGATGGGAAAACCTTTCGTCTATGTGCGTCCGAAACCTAAGGATCATGGGACCGGCTCACAGATAGAGGGAGTTTTGCCAAAGGGGGCAAAGGTTGTCGTCGTTGAGGATCTTATCTCGACCGGGATGAGCAGCCTTGCGGCTGTGAAAGCCTTGCGTGACGCCGGAGCCGAGGTGCTGGGGATGGTCGCCATATTCACATACGGGTTTGATCTCGCCGCGCGGCGTTTTGAGGAAGAGGGGGTAAGATTGAAAACCCTTTCGTGCTATGACGCTCTGATCGAGGAGGCTACTGTGACCGGATATGTCAAGGAATCGGATGTTGATGTCTTGCGCCAATGGAGGCTGAATCCGGCTGAATGGAACAAATAACGAATATAATATGGCTACTGAAATAAAGAGCAAGCACGGCTTGGTCTCGAAACAACCGTTCGAACTGTACATGGCCTTTGTGGACATGCGTAATTTCCTTCAGTTCCTTCCGGAAGACAAGAAAGCGAATGTGGAGGCGGACTATGACACGATCTCCACGACAGTGCAGGGTTTCAAGATCGGGGTTATGGTGAAGAACAGGACTCCATATTCATGCATAGAGTTCGTGGACAACGGTGCGCCGTTCCAGTTCGGAGGCTCGCTGTATTTCGATGCCGTGCCGAGCGACCCTTCCAAGACAGACTTCCACATCGAGTTTCATGCTGAATTGAACCTGATGATGAAGATGATGCTTGGCGGAAAGATCCGCGAGGCGATGAACAAGATGGTGGACGGCCTCGTCGCGATGTCCGAGGGCAGGATGCCGGATGGAATCGACGAGGAGACTCTCCGAAAGATGAAAGAGAAATTAGGCGGTAACCAGTAGATGCAAGGATTGGATGACATCCAGCTTCGGGAAATCCTGACCAGGGCGATAGGACAGGAAAGAGCCGGGATCGCCGTGGAGGCTTTTCATCAGCCGGCTTCGGTGTCAGTCCGAGTTAATCCTTTCAAAATACATGAACCAGAGGCGTTTGCCAAGGAACATTTCGGGCCGGATATCCAGAGAGTCCCGTGGAGTCCTTGTGGGTTCATGCTTGGAGAAAGACCGAAATTCACGCTGGATCCACTGTTTCACTGTGGGTGCTACTACGTCCAGGACTCCTCGGCGATGGCCGTCGGGGGCATATTCAGAGAGATGCTCCCTAAAATCGGGGATTGTCTCAGGCCTGTCAGAGTCCTTGACCTGTGCGCCGCTCCAGGAGGCAAGAGTACGGATCTGGCGGCATCGCTGCGCCTTGCGTTCGGAGACAAATTCCTTCTGGTCTCCAATGAGGTGATGCGTTCCAGGGTTTCCGTCCTGGCGGACAACATGGCTTTGTGGGGCGATCCTAATGTAGTGGTCACGAGTGTGGACCCCAAGGCTTTCGCAAGTCTGGAAGGCTTTTTCGACATCATTGTCACCGATGTTCCTTGCTCCGGTGAGGGAATGTTCCGCAAGGATGCCAAGGCTGTGGATGACTGGTCCGAGAATGTTGTCAACCTCTGCTCCACACGGCAGAAACGGATTCTGGCTGATGTCTGGCCGGCGCTCCGCGGCGGCGGAATCCTTGTCTATTCCACATGTACCTTCGAGGAGGCGGAGAACGACGCGATTATGGAATGGATCGCCGGTGAACTTGGCGGCGATGTTTGTGAATATGACTATTCTTCTCTCCAAGGGGTGATTCCCACACGGCGTGGCGGATTGCTTGTGCCCGGGTTTGTGAAGGGTGAGGGGCAGTTTGTCTCGGCTCTGGTGAAAAACGCGGAATCGAGGGATTTCAGGCTTACGGGAAAACCGGCCGCCGGGGCGGCTGAGCGGCGGAAAGGGAATCTGCTCATACATATTCCTCAATCCATTGTCCGTGAGGTCGCCGCGTTGGAGGTTCTGCGTCCCGTTCAGGCGGGAGTCGCGAAAGGTGAGGAGAAGGGACGGGATCTGGTGCCGTCGGCTGACTGGGCTTTAAGTCTGGCCCTTCCGGACGGGGACTATCCTGTGGCCGATTTGGATCGTGAAACCGCGTTGAAGTTCCTGCATCGTGACAGCATATTCTTGAAAGAAGCCCCGAAAGGATTCGTTATGGTCAGTTTCGAGGGACATCCGCTTGGCTTCGTGAAGAATCTCGGGATCCGGTGCAACAACTTGCACCCGCAGGGCCGAAAAATCAAAATGGATGTGTAAGGGTCGCATTGATTTTTGTTAAACCGCCAGTTTAATAAAAATCGCGATGTCTGATTGATTATCAAATAGTATGACGGCACCATTAATATGGGAAACGCTGGCTTAACATAAGTCAGCGTCACAAATTTATAGTGCCGTGCTTAAACCTTTAATTAATATTTTGATAAATACACTTTGATTTTTGCTCGCCACAATCCTTTTCGCACCAGTAGAGAAGGCAGTGAGCCTTCCCCACATGACCTAAACTATGTTAAACTGGCGGTTTAAATAAATAATATTTGCGAAAACGTTTGCTCTAAGGGTGGGACGTATGTATATGGGATTTTTTAACACTATAAACGATAACACATTATAGAAATGAACAACATTGACAGAAAGAACATTCCGGTGATCGGAAGAACAAACATGGTCAGAAGTATAGTCACCTTGTGCGCTTCTGTGGTTCTGTTCTCAGCCGCCGCTCCATTGGTCAGCGGATGCAAGCCGGAATCGCGCGAGGAACCCGCGCCTACGCCTCCTGATCCGGGGACTGATCCTACACCTACGCCGGGAACCGGAGAACTGGCTTCCGTCTCAACAATGAAAATAGGTGAGACTTTCACAATTCCTTTGACGGGACAGTTGCATCTGCCTTACAGTGGGATAAAGCAGGGTGATGAGATAGTCCTCACCCTAAGGTCGGACAACTCAGTGAGATACAATCTTGTCTGTGCCTCTGCGGATGATTCCAAGGGCGCATGGTTCACGGTTCCGGAACATTTCATTGGTGCCATGTGTACGGTAAACGCCTTCGGTAAGACTGCCGAGACATTTGTGTCCGTGGAAGACACGACGGCTGTTGACAAGGTTCCGGGAAGAACCGCTTACGGAAGAGTGATAGACTGGGACGGGAAACCTGTTTCCGGAGTGTCTGTTTCCGATGGTGTCCTTGTCACCACAACCGATTCCGAAGGACGTTATTATCTTTCCTCAATGAGGAAGAACGGATATGTGTTCATCTCTGTCCCGAAGAATTATCGCGTGGCTGTCAACCGTACCATTCCCCAATTCTTCAAAAGATTCAAGTCCACGTCAAGCTCTGAGTATGAGTTGAACACTTTCATTCTTGAGCCGGAAAACAATGAGAGGCACAGATTGCTGGCTTTCACGGACTGCCATCTTGCCAACAGAACAAATGATGTCAGCCAGTTCGACCAGATTTTCAAGACTGACATACGTGGTCAGGTGTCCAAGGCCAAAGGGGAATCCATCCCTGTCTATTCGGTTTGTCTTGGCGATCTGTCATGGGATGAGTGGTGGTACAAGAACTCATATTCGATCGAAAACTACTACAGAACCATGGAGGACATGGATATTCCTGTGTATAATATCCCGGGGAATCATGACAACGATCCGTATGTTCCGGATGATTTCAGATCAGAGAACATGTTCCGCAAATGGATAGGTCCGACTTACTATTCATTCAATGTGGGAGATGTCCATTATGTAATGATGGATAACACTATTTTCCGCAACAGCGGCGCGTCGGAAGGGGTTGTCGGAGATGTCCAGGATTACAGTGAAGGCTTCACTTCCAATGAACTGAAATGGCTGGAGGCTGATCTGGCCAATGTCCCTGCTGGAGGTACCGTTTTTCTGGGAATGCATATTCAATATACCGGGCGTCCTTCCGGAAAATCTGACGGGAGTTTCCAGTTTGCCTATTCTCTCCCTCCTGAGTACCGTTCAGAGGTCGTGAGGCTGTTGGACGGATTCAACGTCCACATAATTACGGGACACACTCATGTGAATTATACGAACGAGATTTCGGACCGGCTTATCGAACACAACATCGCCGCCGTCTGCGCGACGTGGTGGTGGACAGGGTATTATAGTTCCAACAGGGCTCATCTGTGCCGTGACGGAGCGCCTGGAGGCTACAAGATTTTCGACATTCAGGGCGACGGTTCTGTCAAGTGGTCGTACAAGCCGTTGAACAGGGATGACTCGTACCAGTTCCGTGTGTATGACCTTAATAATTGCTACATCACGAGGCAGGTGTTCTGCCCAGGCGCCAAATCCAAGGTGACGGACGAGATATTCTCGAAATATGCTTACGGCTATGATAAGTCTCGTTCTGACAACAAGTTGCTGGTTAATGTCTTCGACTATGACGAGGGGTGGACCGTCAAGGCGCTTGAGGAAGGAAAGGATTTGAATGTCAAGAGGGTGGACGGCTATGATCCCCTTCATGTCGTGCATTTCAACATGGCCAGAATGAACACCAATTCGGCCTCCGTGACATTCCCGACCCTGAAGACTTCTCATCTGTTTGAAGTTCAGGCTTCCGATGCGACATCTTCCGTGACGGTCGTCGTCACCGACAGATTCGGGAATGAATACCGGGAGACAGTGTCACGTCCGAGAAAACTTTATGACATGTCCAAAGCATCAACGTATTAAACACATTTATAGTATGAAACGCCAATCATTATTAATCATGGCTTGTCTGTCCATGATAGCGTTCCAGTCCTGCAACAGGGATGACGGCAGCTATGTTGACCGTGTGCCGATCTTCAATGTCATCGGACCTGGTGATTCGGACAGCGACGAGATCTCCATTGACGGAAAGGCTCAGACTGTGAAATTCACGGTCATGGCCACGGAGGAGTGGACAGCGTCTGTCTCCAACGATGCATATTCCGTGACCCCGGCTTCCGGTGGAGCCGGCAAGACCATTGTGTCTTTGACCGCGCCGAGCAACGAATCCGGCTCGGTGCATAACGCTGTGGTCAAATTCTCATTGAATGGAGGGAAAACGTATGAATTCAACTTGTCTCAGGCCGCCCAGAAGCCATATCTTGAAGTGGATCTTCATGATGTCGCCATTACCGGTGACGGAGATGAGTTTACGGTCACGGTGGATACGAACCAGCCGGATTGGACCTATGAACTTGACGGAACGATCTCTTGGATAACAGAGAAAAGCAAGACCGAGACTTCCGTGACATTTGTTGTTCCGGAAAACGAAACGGGAAGCAAGCGTTCGGCCGACATCAGATTCTTCGCGACCGCGGCTCCTGAGCTTATGGATTATGTGGCGGTCACGCAGTCTTCTCCTGCTGTCGCTCCGACAGCGGATCTTCTTGATATTGTCTTTAACTCTGACGGTACGGCGAAGGACGTTTCCGCCATGTCCATGAGCGTGATGTCCGACAGGCTGGACGCGGATGTCTCCACGGCGTATAACGACAGGTTCGGTTGCTACTCAGCGGTCTTCAACAACTCGACGATAGCCAGAAGCGGTCTTGAGAAAGGCTATTACTACATCCCGTACGCCACGTCTTCCGACTTCGCCAAGAAACTTGAGGATGGTTTCTCCTATGAACTTGTGTTCTGTTCCTACAATGATCCTATCGCCAAGCAGGTCAAGCCATTCTCTTCCACTCAGGCCGGAGGTCTCGGCATGTGCTTCAGGGCAAAGACAGGGGAGATAAACTTCGAGGTTCATGTCGGAGGCTCATGGTGCGAACTGTATAGCGGTGTGCTTCCTCAGAAGGGACAGTACTATCATGTCGTCGCCACTTGGGACAAGACGAACGGTCTTGCGATGCTTTATGTTGACGGCAAACTTACGGCTTCCGCCAACACGACCGGGAATCTCAAATTCATGGACACGAGCGTGGACAAACGCTGGTTCGGCATCGGTGCCGATCCTACCGGAAATGATTTGGGAGAGGCTTCTTTCTATGGAGAGGTAGTCAAAGCCCGTCTTTATGACGCACCTGTAAGCGCTGACGAGGTGAAAGCTCTTTATAAACTTGTAAAATAGTAACGTATGAGAATGATAATCAGGAATATGATGTCAGCTTTGCTGGCGTTGGCCTTTCTGGCGACGGCATTCACGTTTCAGGCGAATGCCCAAAGCCGCTCCGTCTCTGGCAGGGTCGTTGATGAGACAGGTGAAGGCGTGATCAGTGCCGCAGTGACCAACAAATCCACACGAGAGGCGGTCATAACGGACAATAACGGATATTTCACCATCACTGCCGAGAATGGACAGATTCTCAAGATTGAAATGCTTGGGTATCAGGATAATGAAATCACCTATAGCGGAAAGTCTCCATTGACGGTTGTTCTTCAGGAGGACAATCAGATGCTTGATGATGTGGTTGTGGTCGGGTATGCCACCCAGAAAAAGATCAATGTCACAGGCGCGGTGTCTTCCATTTCCGGTGACCAGTTGAATGCAAGACCTGTCACATCGGCCTTGCAGGCACTTCAAGGTGCGGACCCGTCCGTGAATATTCAGACATCGTCAGGTAATCCTACAAGTTCGGCGTCGATAAACATCCGTGGTGTCCCGTCAGTGAACGGAGGTTCTCCATTGATCTTGGTGGATGGTGTTCCGCTTTCTCTGAACCACATCAATGCCTCTGACATCAAATCCGTGTCGGTTTTGAAAGATGCCTCCGCAAGCGCGATCTATGGAGCGAAGGCTTCCGCCGGAGTCATTCTGGTCACAACCAAGAGTGGCTCGGAAGGCCGCACTAAGGTTTCATATTCATTCAACGGTGGCTGGGTGATGCCGACCACTTCCACGGATTTCATCTCCAACGGATATGATTGGGCTAAGGCTGTGGATGAGGTATATTATGCCCGGTATGGCTACAGCGCATTTACCTATACTGAGGATGACTGGGCTCAGCTTGAGGCCAGAAGGTACGATAAGACGGAAAATCCTGACCGTCCGTGGGTGACTGTCGGGAATGATGGAAAGTACCATTATTATGGAAACTATAACTGGTACAGGGCTCTTTTCAATGACCACCGTTTCCAACAGCAGCATGATGTCTCCGTCTCAGGTGGCAATAAGGCTGTGAAGTATTATGTGAGCGGAAAATACTATAATCAGGAAGGACTTTTCAGCGGTCCGGCCATTTCCAACAAGGAGCGCTTCGACACGTATGCGTTCCGCGCGAAGATTGACGCAAACCTTTATAAGTGGGCCAAATGGAGTACGAACGCGTCTGTCAACTATATTCATCAGATGTACCCTGGAACCACAAACGAGGCGTTGACCATCTCGGCGCTTGATCAGGCGTTGGGTCCGATGTTCGTCCCGAAGAATCCGGACGGTTCTTATGTGATGTACCCTTATGACATCAGAGGAGTCGGTGTGGGAAAGGGACGCGGGGCCATTCTTACGTACGACAACAACAGACATGACATCAACAACAGGACATTGGCTTTGTCCAACACCTTGGAATTGACTCCGTTGAAAGGACTTTCGCTGAAGGCGACCTACAATATCTCGAACTATAACAGACTCTATAAGGACCGCAACCAGGCGGCCACTCATTCAAGAGTGATAGGTGAGATTGTCACGAACACTTCCTATTCAAAGGATGAATATCGCGAGAGACATTACGACTACACGATCCATAGCGTGGATGTTGTCGCCTCATATAACCATACATGGAATGATGCTCATCATTTCAATGTCTTGGCCGGTATGAATCATGAGCGGAAGAGGGCGACGGATCTTACCGTGGATCAGTTCGGTGTGGGAAGCTCTAATCTGAACACATTCAATTCGGTGACGGATGACACATATTATCAGATAGCTCAGGACATCACAGCGTACAAGACGCTTGGTTTCTTTGCCCGTGTCAATTATGACTACAAGGAGAAATATTTGTTCGAGGCTTCCATGAGGGCTGACGGAACATCCAGATTCGCGAAAAATCATCGTTGGGGGTATTTCCCGTCAGCGTCAGCGGGTTGGAGATTCTCCAAGGAACCATTCCTGGAACCGGCGAAGTCATGGCTGTCAGACGGAAAGCTCAGACTCTCTTACGGTTCGCTCGGCAACCAGCAGGTAAGTGATTATCTCTACATGCAGACAATCTCTACCGGGACGCTTGGTTACCTTTTTGACAAGAACGGCAAACCAAAATATTCCAGCGTCTCCGCGCCGATGTCTTCGAATCTGACTTGGGAGACCGTGAAAACATACAACGCAGGTCTGGACCTGTCGTTCCTTGACGGAAGGCTGAACTTCACCGGTGATCTGTTCCTGCGTAAGACTGAAGACATGCTTACCACATCTCTCACATTGCCAAGTGTCTATGGTGCCGCTACTCCTACTGAAAACTGTGCGGATCTCCGCACTAACGGCTGGGAAATCGCCGTGTCCTGGAAAGATGATTTCAAGCTTGCCTCCAAACCTTTCCAGTACGGCATCACCGCCACATTGGGAGATTATGTGACCACGATCACGAAATACAACAACCCTGATAAGATATTCAGTGACTATTATGAGGGAAAGACTCTTGGAGAAATCTGGGGATACCATGTTCCGAGACTCTTCAAGTCTGACGAGGAGGCTGCCGCCTACCAGATAGCGGTGCACAACGCGTCTAATGTCTATCAGCGTGTTTACAATATGTCCGGTGGCGGCCAAGGCTATCTGATGGCCGGTGACGTGATGTTCGAGGACGTGAATATGGATGGTTACATCAACAAGGGGGCCGGTACAGTGGACGATCCTGGTGACATGATGATCATCGGAAACTCCCTCCCGAGGTATAACTATTCGTTCCGTTTCGATTTCAACTGGAATAATTTCGACTTGTCAGTGTTCTTCCAAGGAGTCGGCAAACGCGATTGGTATCCTACGGCGAATCCTGAAGATGTGTATGGTGCGACCAGATTCTGGAACCTGTACAGCTACACCATGATCTCATTCATCTCCAAGGATTACAAGGATAATGTTTGGACAGAGGATAATCCGGACGGATATTTCCCTCGCCTGCGTCCTATCCAGACTTATTCCGGTGGCCCGTTGGCTCAGACAAACGATAGATATCTTCAGAAAGTCAATTATCTGAGACTCAAGAATATCACCTTGGGGTACACGGTTCCGTTCAAGAGCAGTGTGATCTCGTCTTGCAGGGTGTTCTTCACTGCGGAGAATCTTTACTACTGGTCTCCTTTGAAGAAGTATTGCAAGACCATAGATCCTGAGCTTGCGGTCGCCACCGGAGTATATAGGTCCGGTACAGGAACCGGTTACACCATCCCTTGCACAGTTGCGTTCGGCGCCAACATTAACTTTTAAGGAGGACTGAAGAATGAAAAAATATATCAAAGCTATGCTTGCGGTCTCGGCCGCAGTCATGACATTATCTGCCTGCGATCTTGATCTTATCCCGGAAGATGAGGTCTCGCCGGAGAACTATTTCGAGAACGAGTCGGACTGCCAGTTGTGGTGCAACAAGTTTTACAGTGATATTTTAGAGACACCGACACTCGGCTCCACGACAGATTTGTACATGTCGAACGGAATCTCCGCCTATGTCTCGGGAAACCGCAATCCGGCCACACAGAGTTGGTCGTTCACTGCTCTTCGTGACATTAATTATCTGCTTGAGCATCTTGACCAGTGCAAGGACAGGGCGGTGGCTAACAAATACGAGGCGGTAGGCCGGTTCTTCCGCGCGTATTTCTATTTCAAACTGGTGAGGGCGTATGGCGATGTTCCTTATTATGATCACGTTCTTGGCTCCGCGGACAAAGACATCTACAAGGGCCGTGATGACAGGGGATATGTCATGAACAAGGTTCTGGAGGATTTCGATTTCGCCATAGCGAATCTCCCCGGGACTTGGGAAGAGTTGAACACCAGAGTCACCAAGTGGGCCGCTCTCGGCTATGCCAGCCGCGCCGCGTTGTTCGAGGGAACTTTCCGTAAATATCATGGAATGGATGATGCGGACAAGTACCTTAACGCGTGCGCTGAATATGGCAAAGCCTTCATTGACGGATCTCCGTTCTCTCTGTACAGCGAAGGCGCGACTCCTTACCGCGATCTGTTCTCCTCTGTGGACGCAAAGACACAGGAAGTCGTTCTTTGCCGCCATTATGACATGCAATACGGAGTTGTGCATGGTCTCGGAAACCAGATATCCTTCGGCCGATCCTCTCTGACGCGCCGTTTTGTGAACCATTATCTTATGGCAGACGGGACGCGCTTTACCGATAAGGAAGGTTGGGAAACCATGTTCTATACCGATGAGGTCAAAGGCCGTGACCCAAGACTCGCCCAGACAGTCTTATGTCCTGGATATGTCCAGGTCGGAGCGTCTTCCGTCACCCCGTGCGAATTTTATTCCTGGACAGGCTATGAGCCGATAAAGCATGTCCCGTCCGCTGAAAGATGTGTGTCGTCCTCTGATGATACAGACTGGATTCTTCTCCGGGCTCCGGAAGTCTATCTCAATTATGCTGAGGCCAAGGCCGAGCTTGGAACTCTCACCCAGGGCGATCTGGACATCTCAGTGAACAAGATCCGCGCGAGGGCCAAAATGCCGTCATTGAATATGTCAGACGCCAATGCCTCACCAGATCCGTACATGATCCAATGTTATCCGAACGTGAACAAAGGCGAGAATCGCGGCGTTATTCTCGAAATACGCAGGGAAAGGACAGTGGAGCTTGCTCTCGAAGAGCCTGAACGTGTTTGGGATATGTTCCGATGGGCGGAGGCGAAGCAGTGCTTGCAGCACTATGTTCCATGGTATGGCGTATATATTCCTGGTCTTGGCTCCTATGACACTTCCGGTGACGGAAAGGCTGACGTTGAATTCGTCAAGACGGCCACAGGGGCGGTAAAGATTCAGGTTGGAACAAAGATACAGGATGTTGTCCTGTCCAATGGCGACAGTGGCTATATCGTGTCTTACTCCACCACAGATTATGGCTATCTTTGGGATGATGCCAGAGATTATCTGTGGCCTATTCCTGCTAAGGACAGGACATTGAACCCGAATCTCAGCCAAAATTATGGCTATGTGGATGGTGTTGACTAATAAATTGTTGAGAAATGAATAAACTGTTATATATTGCTTTGTCATTGGCCTGTGGCCTGACTGTTCTGTCTTGCGAGAAAACGGAAGATCCGTCCATTGTTGTGGACAAGACGGAGATTGAAGCTGAGTTCGGCGGACTGCAAGAGACAATCGGTGTAAAGTGCAACCGCGATTGGTCCGCCACTTCGGATGTGGACTGGATTACCATGTCCCATGCGGCGGAGGATGCTTTCGAGGCTCCTTCCTACATACTGGTGACAATCCAGGCCAATGATGGCGAGACCAGAACAGGAACAATCACCATCGCCTCCAAGTCTGGTGGCTTGAACGCGAATGTGATTGTCAGGCAAGGCGAGAACACCGAGATCATCAGGAACGCGGACCGTTTTGTGGAATACTTGAACCTCGTGAAAGAGGGCAAGGCTACCGATAGTTTCAGGCTTGGAGCGGACATCGACCTTTCAGGAAAGACCTTGCCGGAAATATCTCAAATGAATTATACCTTTGATGGTCAAAATTTTGCGATTAAAAATTGGACATCATCATCAAGTTTGTTCGGTAAGATCGGCAGCGGAGCCACTGTCCGGAATCTTGTCATCGATGCCTCTTGCTCATTGACCATCCCGGAATCGGAAGGAAACTTCGGGTTCATCGCCATAGAAAATAGCGGAACCATAGAAAATGTGGTCAATGCAGCTTCGGCCTCCGCTTCAGCCATCGCTGCGGGAAACAAAGGTTTGATTTGCGGAGTCAACACCGGAGTCATCTCGAATTGCACGAATAGGGGGAACATCATCGTAGCTGCTGACGCGGTTATGGAAGATGCCCTCTGTGTCGGTGGTGTGGCGGGAGCAAGCACCTCTAAGGCCAGGATGAACTCGTGTGTGAATGAAGGCTCGGTTTCTGTGTCGTTGTCAGGTTCCAAGACTTTGGTGGCCGCTGCCGGCGTGGTCGGGAACTGTGAGTCTGAAATCGGTTCTTGTGACAACAAGGGATCAGTCTCGCTTTTCTGCGAATCAGTAGAAGGCAAGGCCGACGGCTGTTTCAAGGCTGTGTCGGCCGCTGGTGTGGCTGGAATCGTGTCATGGGAAAACGGGAATGTCACAAACTGTTCCAACACTGGAAATGTGACGTTCAGAGGCGGTTATTCTCTAGGCGTGCAGACGGTCGGTAAAATCACCAACTTCTCGTCAAACGTGGCAGGTGTTGCCGGAATCGCATATAAATGCACATTCGGAAACTGTAGTAACACGGGCAGACTGACAAGTCACATCGGTGACATCGGCAATGCAGCGTCGGTATATCAGACAAAATCTCGTCAAAGTGTCGGTGGTGTTATTTCGTCTCCTTGGGGGAAAGTGACCGATTGCTCGAACAAGGGTGAGATAGATGTCGATTGGGTAACTGTGACCCATAACGCGGCTCTTGCCAAGAATTTTGTGGGCCAAGTCGGCGGTGTTGCCGGCGGTGACTATAATTCAGATCAAGTCTCTTCATCAATGGAAAGCTGTGTCAATGAGGGAAACATTGATATTGTGTTTGATGCGTCTCAATCCAACAGCGCTTTCGGCGGAGTTACAGGCTGGGGTGGCAAGGAAGCCGCCACCGGAGTCAATGTGATAAGGAATTGTAAGAATTCAGGTTCGCTTACGCTAGACGGATTCAGCAAGACGAGATTGGGAGGAATAAGCGGCTCCCCTGTGAAAATTGAAGGCTGCGTCAATTCCGGTGAGGTTTATCTTAAAGGAGGCCTTGCCAGCTGTGCGGTAGGTGGTATTGCAGGATTCGGAAATTTTCATAATATTAGCGGTTGCGAAAATTATGGAAATGTGAAGAGTGACATCAAACTTGCCGGAACAGAGAGTTCCGCGGCTGGAGGTCTTGGTGGCCTTGTCGGAGCTGTCGGCAACACCGAGATGACATATTCCGGATGTAAGATTGATTGCGCTGTGAGCGCTCCCGCAGGTTCGGCGGCCTCGATGCTTGTAGGTGTGATAGGTCATAACAAGTCCGGCGGAAAGGCTTTCGTGGTGGGTACGGCTGATTCTCCTAATAAGATTAAAGGCTCATTCGCCGGAATAACCTTGACAGCGGAGAATTATCAGGCCTATATTCGTCGCCCTGACTTCAAGTTGGTGAATGCGGGTGTCACATTCAATGTGGAATATTTGAATAATTGAATATGATGAAGAGATTAGTTTGCACGGCATTGGTGATGATGGCATGCGTCATGTCTTTCGCCATTGGAAAAGGGAGGGGAGGGCAAGAGCCCATCCGGGTGATCTTCGATACCGACATCGGCAATGATGTGGATGACGCGCTGGCTTTGGACATGCTCTACAAGTATCAGGACCAGAAGGTTGTGAGACTATTGGGCATTCTTACGAACAAGGACACCAAGTACGCTCCTGAGTTTGTGGACATCATGAACACATGGTATGGTTATCCAAAGACTCCGATAGGGAAGATCTCCGGCGGAGTCTGTCTGGATGATTATGTGAACTATGCGGAGAATGTCTGCGTGTTGAATAATGAGGATGGAAAGCCGATGTTCAAGCGCAGTCTTAAGAATTATGACAAACTGCTTCCGTCGCATATCCTGTACCGTAAACTGCTTGCCGCCCAGCCGGATAACTCTGTCACAATCATTACGGTAGGCTTTTCCACGAACATCGCGCGCCTTCTTGAGACACCGGGAGATAAATATTCTCCTTTGACAGGCAAGGAACTCGTCGCCAGGAAGGTTCGTC
This sequence comes from uncultured bacterium, assembly GCA_963657715.1. Taxonomy (GTDB): domain Bacteria; phylum Bacteroidota; class Bacteroidia; order Bacteroidales; family UBA932; genus Cryptobacteroides. Next base: position 110,504 of record CAVKML010000005.1, read on the forward strand.
TGTTGTCGGTCATGGGAGGGGATTTCATAGAGAATCCACGAGCGGAATTCAATATTGTCAATGATATTCCGTCGGCGAAGAAATTGTTCTCCGAGTGGCCTGGCAAAGTGGTGGTCTCTCCGTTCGCGGTGGGCAAGGCCATAAAGTTCCCGGCTTCTGTCATCGAGAATGATTTCAATTGGGGAGTGAGTCATCCGATGGTGCAGGCGTACCTGCATTATCGTCCTATGCCTTATGACAGGCCGACATGGGATTTGACCTCTGTGCTTTATGCCGTAAAAGGCTCGGAGGGCTTCTTCGGCGTGTCGGGGCCTGGAACCGTGACTGTCACGGATGATGGTCATACCATATTCACGCCATCTCCGTCGGGCAATCATGTCATCCTGTCGGTGGATAAGGAGCAGGCGGCAAGGGTGAAGGACTATTTCATAAGGCTGATAACAACTAAACCGCACAGTGTCAAGTAGCCATTGGCGTTGAATAGATTTGTGATTTCCTTATTTCGGGACGGTCGGGGTTTCTTGGCCGTCCTCTTTCGTTTCCGCTTGGCCCTTGACTCTTAGAAGTTGTTTTGATTTGTTTTAAATGTTCTTTGAGTAAGCCTCCGACCAACTACGTGAGGCCCCTGCAATAACACAAAAGTGGCAGCAA
>CAVKML010000006.1:0-32454 GCA_963657715.1 uncultured bacterium
AGCCTAACCAGCTCACTTCTCTCGCAGCCCTTGACTCGACACGTCTTCAGGAGCAGATCGCGAAAGAGTGCGGTGTTCAGCAGTCCAAGGTAACCGATTGCTACACCTACGGAGGTCACGGCGAGCAGATGGCCGTTTTCGCTTCACACGCGAAGGTGGACGGCAAGCCTCTCTCTGAGTTCAACATCTCCGAGGAGCGTTGGGCCGCCATCAAGCACGACACGATCCAGGGAGGATCAAACATCATCAAACTTCGCGGACGCTCTTCATTCCAGAGTCCTGCCTATCAGGCCGTCAAAATGATCGAGGGCGCTATGAGCGGAACTCCGTTCACATGGCCTGCAGGCTGCTACGTGAACTGCGACAAGTGCGGTTTCAAGAACGTGATGATGGCCATGCCTACAACAATTGATGCCACCGGCGTACACTTCACCGAGCCTCAGGGAACAGAAGCCGAAATGGCCGACCTCCGCAAGTCTTACGAGCATCTCTGCAACATGCGCGAGGAGATCATCAACCTTGGCATCGTTCCACCGGTTGAGGACTGGAAGAAAGACAACGTCAATCTTTAGTCTTTACAGACACATTGAATATGACAGGTCCGGGATTCCGGGCCTGTTTTTGTTATTGATGGCGACTAAAAATAGCCGCCATCAATAACAATCCCCCCCTAGTCACTTCGTGACAGCCCCTGAGAGGCACGGGGAAAGGATTCCCTGAACTCCTTCGGTCGCTTCGCTCCCATCCTTGTGACTTTTTAGCCCTTCCTTTGTTTCCCAATCGGAATGAAGCGGCACAAAATTCGTATCGGGATATTCTTATAAAAATGCTATTTTTGTAAGATAAAGCCCGAATAATAGGAATATGAACGGAAAAAGGCTGATAATGTTGGTTCTGGCCTGGATGCTTGTTGCGTCCGGGTTGGGATATTCACAGAACAACAAGATTGCGAAGACGGCTGACAGTGAGTTGATTGACGCTGTCGCCGCATTGGACAACAAACAATATAAGGAAGCTAAAGAAAAGTTGGAAAGGCTAACCGGGACCGCGTCCGGAAACGATGCCGCGTTCTATTATCTTGGAATGTGCAGACTTTACCTGAACGACATAAACGGGGCCAAGGTCGCCTTAAAAAAAGCTTCTGAACTCGATCCTTCAAATTTCTGGTATAAGGAAAGGCTCGCGCGGACATATTCAATGTCGGGGGAAGATGATCTGACCATCGCGACATATGAGGAACTGTTGAAGGATTTCCCTAAAAAAAACGACATCTATTTCACACTGGTCAACCTTTACCTTAAACAGAATCAGTACGACAAGGCCCTGTCGGCTATGGATCAGATCGAGAATGTGTTCGGCAAGAGCGAGAACGTGACCGCCACAAGGTACGACATCCTGCTCCGCCAGAACAAGCCGGAAGAGGCGCTGAAAACACTGGTGGACTACAACAAAGAATTTTCCTCACCGTATGTGCTGACCAAACTGGGCGATCATTCGATGGCTGAATATAAAGACACGGCGGCTCTGGCCTACTACCGCGAGGCTCTTGACCTCCAAAGCGGGTATATGCCGGCACTGCTCGGAGAGTCAGAGGTGTACCGCATCCGCAGGAACTTCCCGGAATTCTTCAAGATCGTGAACCAGTTCATAGCCGGAGAGGATACCGAAGCGCAGACCAAGACACAGTACCTGGACATGCTGGTGAGACGTTCCGATCCGAGATTCGTACAGAATGTCAGACCACAGATCGACACTCTGTACGAGAACCTTCTGATGTGCCACCCGTCGGACAGCGCAGCTCTCACGGCGGCCGGGCTGTACTGGTACTCAACAGGAAGAATTGGCAAGGCTAAAGAGTTGCTGCACAAGAATATGACATTATACCCGGAAAGTCTTGGAGCCACCGGCGCATACGTCCAGCTTCTAGGGCTTCAGAAAGACTGGGAAGCCTTGGATGCCGCATGCGACAGCGCCTTGGCAAGATTTCCTAAGGAGACTTCATTTCTGGAGATGAAAAATGTCTCATGCTACAACAGGAAGAATTGGCAGGGAATCATCATCAACAACAAGAGAATCATAGAGATAGCGCAAGGGGACACGTCTGTGACAATTCCGGCGCTTTCATCCATAGGGGATATGTACCACGAACTCGGGAACGAGAAAGAGGCTTTCAAAGTCTATGCTCAGGTGCTGAAAATCAATCCGGACTACGCTCCGGCTCTGAACAATTACGCCTACTACCTTGCCCTTAAGGGAAGCAAGCTCAAGAAGGCCTGTGCCATGAGCAAGAAAACCATTGAAAAAGAGCCTGATAATCCCACGTATCTGGACACCTACGGCTGGATTCTGCATCTTTTGGGAAGGGACCAGGAAGCCAAGACCCAGTTCAAGCACGCGATGCTTTACGGAGCCAAGGAAAGTGTGACCAGTCTGGAACATTATGCGGTTGTGCTTGAGGCTCTTGGAGAGACAGACCTTGCGAAAGTTTACAAGACACTGGCGGAAAACAAAAAAGCGGAGGACAAGGAATAATGGGAAGACGAACCGGGATATTCATTCTTGCTGTCATCGTCGCCCTGGCCTGGCATATTCCGGCATATTCGCAGGACACTCGGTCACAAGAGGCGCGTAAGATGCGGTTGCAGAAAGAGATAGCGATTCTTGACGGGCAGCTCAGAAGCAATGCAGCTCAAAGCGCGAGTGCCATGAGCCGTCTCACCATGATCAGCGGAAAAGTGGAGGCAAGGAAGCGTCTGATCGCGGAAAGCGACAGGGAGATCTCTGAATATTCTGACTCAATCCGGGTTAAGGAGAAGGAGATCCAGGCGATACAAGCCCGCCTGGACACATTGTCCGATCATTATGCAAAGTTGGTCCGTGGAGCTTACGTGAACCGCAGCCCCAAGATCTGGTACATGTACATCCTCGCCAGCGACAACATCGGGCAGGCGTTCAGACGGTACGGCTATCTTAGGGATCTTTCCCGGCAAATGAACATTCAGGCGTCAAAGATACTGGACGCTCAAGAAGAACTTAAGAAAGAGAAAGAAGCCATAGCCGCCATTAAGAAGGAAGCCGAAGCGATCAAGGCCCAACGTGTGGGCGAGATGAACAAGCTCAAAGCCGAAGAGAGTGATTCTCAAAAACTTGTAAATCAGTTAAAGAGGAACAAGAAGAAATACCAGCAGGACATTTCCAGAAAGCAGCGTGAGGTTGACGCACTCAACAGGGAGATCGAGAGGATCATCCGCGCGGCCACCGAGGGTTCCGGAAAATCCGGAAAGGGAGGCTCAAAGACAGTGACACGCAAGCCTATCGACTACACTCTGGCAAAGAAGTTCGAGGCGAACAAAGGCAAGCTTCCGTGGCCGGCGGACGGTCCGGTCGTGGATCATTTCGGGCAGCGTTACCATCCTGTTTACACCAATCTCAAGCTTCCGTTCAACAATGGAGTGACAGTCGCGCTTCCGGTCGGGACGGAGGTGAAGGCGGTATTTGACGGTGTCGTGAAGCAGATTGTGGTGATGCCTGGTTACAACAAGTGTGTACTTGTCCAGCACGGCAACTACTTCTCGTTCTACTGCAAGCTGGGGACGGTCAGCGTCAAGGCTGGGGACAAGGTCAAGACTGGACAGGCTGTCGGGACCGTGGACACGATAGGCGGTGAGACGCAGCTGCATTTCCAGATCTGGTCGGGACGCACACCACAGAATCCAGAGACTTGGCTGAGGCCATAAATTCATTTGATATGAAGCACGAGATCATCATAAAAGACCTGCAGGACATCGACAGAGCCGCAGGTGAATTCCTTTCACAGACGGAGGGACATAATATTCTGGCGTTCTATGCTCCGATGGGGGCTGGGAAGACCACATTTACCACGGCTATATGCAGGAGGCTCGGAGTGCGGGAGGATGCTGTCAGTTCTCCTACTTTCGCGATTGTCAATGAATATCGCACCGGCTCTGGTGAGCCGATGTACCATTTTGATTTCTACAGGATTACCAAGACGGCGGAGGCTCTTGACATCGGGTTTTACGACTACATCGACAGCGGGTGCCTCTGCATTATGGAGTGGCCGGAGAACATCGAGGAGATCCTGCCGGAGGAGACGCTGCGGGTTCACATCACGGTCAATCCGGACGAGTCCCGGACGGTTTCTTGGGAAGACTGATATTCTCTTGGGTCAGACCACTGCCTTAAAGCAATTTCAGGATTACTCATGTAGGAGATGGCCAGAAAAAAGGCAAAAGCCAAATTTTGCACGGTGGACCAAAATTTGGCTTTTGATTTTTCTGGCCTATGTGCATCAAGCCACGTGTTTCAACTGTTACAACTATCCGAAGGTCTCAAGATTCAGGCGGTCGAGGAAGCGATAGGCGGCGGCTTCGCGGAGATATTCAGGTTTGATGTCGCGGGACAGCTCTAAGTCGGCTATGGTTCTGGCGACCTTAAGGATTCTTGAATACGCACGGGCGGACAGGCCGAGGCGGCCGATCAGTAGCTCCATCACCTTGCGGCATTCGTCATTCAACTGACAATGCTTTTCCAATAGGCGATTGTTCATCTCGGCATTCGTGAATATTCCGTCTTCGGCGAAACGCTGTTTTTGCAGGATTCTGGCCTTGAGAACCCTTTGAGCCACGATTTCGCTTGGCTCTCCTTTCTTGCAACCGACAAGTTTCACTGTGTCAACCGGATGAAGCCATAATTGAATGTCTATTCGATCCATCACCGGGCCTGAAAGTTTGGACAAATAGTTCAGTCTTTGGCCAGGAGTGCAGCGGCAACGGTCACCTTCCCCATAGTAGCCACACGGGCAGGGATTCGAGGCGGCCACCAGCATGAACGAGGCGGGATATTCAAGTTTTGAGCGTAGCCTTGAGATTGTCACTTTACGGTCCTCCATCGGGCCTCGAAGAGCCTCCAACACGGATTTTGGCATCTGGCCATATTCATCAAGAAAAAGAATTCCATTTTCGGCGAGGGTCACTTCCCCGGGACGGATGTCCGCACCGGCACCGCCACCGATGATCGCCGGGAGGGAGGCGCTATAGTGTGGAGCGCGGAAGGGGCGTGTGCGGATCAGGCCGATTTGAGAGCCTTTCATTCCGGCCACAGAGTAGATTTTGCTCGTGACTATGGCCTCTTCCGTGGTCATCGGGGGAAGGATTCCAGCCATCGCCTTGGCAAGGGAACTCTTGCCGCTGCCGGGAGGACCGACCATTATGAGGTTGTGACCGCCGGCAGCAGCGATCTCCACTCCCCTTTTCGCACCCTCTTGACCGATTATCTCCGAAAAGTCCATCACATCCTGACTGGATGGTTTTCTGGTACGCTGCGCATTTCTGGACAGTTTCCTGTAAAGCCTTGTGTTCCAAACAAGAAGATCGCTGCAATCCTCATTCTCTTCAAGGACACGTATGACATCAGCCAATGATTCGACACCAAAAATTAACAGGTCATTGCATTCTGTCGCTTCCAATGCTGAACGGAGCGGCAGGATGCAGCCGGATATTCCCAAACCTGTCACAAGATCGGCGAACGGTAAAGCGCCTTGGACTTCACGCACAGAGCCATCCAAGCCCAATTCTCCCATAATCAGATATTTGTCGAGACCAGGAAAATGCTTTTGCTCGGATGCGGCAAGAATGCCGATGGCGATCGGGAGGTCATAGCCGCTGCCGTTCTTCCGCACATCCGCAGGTGCCAGATTGATAACTATCTTCTTACCCGGAATCCGGAAGCCCAACGACTGGAGAGCGGTGATTGTCCGCAGAAGACTTTCCTTGACCGCAGCATCAGCCAGACCGACAAGATGTATTCCTATTCCTTGTGTGATGTCCACCTCAACGGTGACAGGGACTGCCTCGATGCCGATGCACTTTGCCCCAAGAATGTTTATCAACATAGTTTAAAGTTCTTTATGCACTCCGGCAAAGATGCGGCAACAAAACGTAAATTTTCAAAAGAAACAGAAAATTCGTCATAAAAAACAGAAATATTTTTTCTTATGACGAAACGCATGCAAACCTGCAATCCACTGACTATCAAAACTCCAACATCCAGCTAAGACTCGGCATGATCGGGAATATGCTCACCTGCTTCCAAGTGTGTTCGGTAGTGTCATATGTCAAACTGAACGGATTGTGTCTGTTGAAAAGGTTGTATATTCCCACATTCAATGTTTGAGGACACCTCTTGTCTTGATTGTATTTAATACGGCAGCCAATGTCCATTCTGATATAGGCGGGCATCTCAAAGTTGTTTACGGTAGTATAGTATTTCAGCGGCACCTTATCCTGCTCCTTGATTAAGGATCCCTGATAGTAACCGGAAGCCACTGTTTCCCAATGCCCTGACTGATAGGTGAACAATGCGTTCACGGCTATCTCACGGCGCTTGTCCTTGGTGATTATATAGTCGGACGTCGCATTCAGAATGTGTGGTCTGTGAAATTTTGCCGGGAACGACACTCCTGCATTCACATTCGGGAACACACGATCAGTCTTTGACCAGGTGTAGGCGATTCTGTAACTCAACTTGTCCCCGGCCTTTTCATAAAGGAACTCTATTCCTTTCGACACCCCCTTGCCGACATCAATCTTATCTCTCCATCCTGCGGCAGCTGAACTGAACAAAGATGTCGCATCGGTGAAATAGACCAGATCCTTCATCTTTTTCGTGTAACAGCCAAGTGACAGGCTGTGTTTTTCAAAAGACAGGAACATCCCCAAATAGTATTGGCTTGCCTTCTCCGGTCCGAATTCATTGTCGGACGGAACAATCAAATCCAAAGACCATCCTAACGGGACACCTTCCAATGTGTGATAGTACTGCGTCGTCCAGTCCGCCGTAGCCTCGAATCCAAACCTTTGTGTGACATTGACCCTAGTCAGAAGACTGGCCTCCGGATCAAAGGAATCAGATTTAAGCATGACATCTGTCCTGTCAGACCTGCTGTAATTCAAACGCCCGGAAAGACGGAAATCATATTTGTCCTCTTTCTCAAACTCAATCTGCGAATGGAGTGTGCCTGTCAGGCAATTCGTGATGTGATCGACAGCTGGAGAATCCAAAGAGGACATCAACAATGTTCCGCCTGTGATTTTCTGAGATGTGGCTGGATTGAATCTGGCGTAACGGCCTTTAAGCCCACCCTGGAAATGGAATATCCGTCCATCGTAGTTGACACGGGATGAGAATGACACCTCTTCGAGAGAACTGTGGACAGCAAGGTTGTTGTCTGTGTCGCCAAGGATTTTCACCATTCCTTGAGCGTTGCTGAACTTATTGTACGACAATCCGCTTCGGACGCTCCACACATCACCCAAAAATCCATAATATTGTAGATTCCCGATAAGATTGCTCCAATTGATGTGTTCCTCAGAGTTCTTTCCGTAGTTGTACCGATAGGCATCAGCACTGTTGAACATGGTGAGAAAAACAGAATGACGACTATTTATCCTCCAATTCACCTTGCCGAAGGCATCATAGACCAAAGTCTTAGGACGACCGATGCTATCCAAAGCCGAAGACATTGATTTCAGAGCATTTAGTTCCCAACCAACCGGTGAGAACCTTAAGGAACCCATAAAGGAAATCTTATCTTTCAGAATCGGTGTCGAGACGCTCGTTCCCAACAAGAAATTGCTGACATTGGCCTTCCCATGGAAATCATTGAACTCTCCTTGCCCGCTGGTGAGTTTTATGTGAGAAGATGTAAGGTTGCCTTCTTCCGAGGTGAACCCCCCAACTTGAAACACAACATCGGAGATGACATCCGAGGAATATACCGACGTGAAGCCAAGCAGATGACTTGAGCCATAAATTGGGACGCCGTCCAACGTGACAAGGTTGCTTCCAAGATCACCACCTCTCACATAAAAAGCCGATGACCCTTCCCCACCGGTGGACACGCCGGGGAGTGTCTGAATATACTTGATCACATCCGCCTCCCCTATGGCGGACACCATATTCTTAAAATCCTTCACCTTGATGATCCTTGTTCCGGCCTCTCGTGGTCCGCTCTTCTCCCCCACCACGACAGAACCATGCAACGTGTCCCTCACCTCATTCGTCTGGGCCAATGTCGCCGGCAACGAGGAAAGGACCGAAATTATAAACACAACTATCTTTTTCATACTTTAAAGTAGTTAGTTACAATCCACACCATCAATCAATGTCTGTCCTCAGGGACAAAATCACCCAAATATCCCCTTATACCAGTCTTGTTGTTGCGGTGGATCATAGCGCCGAAAACGCCGATTCCGCCCGTTATGTTAGTGTAGATGTTCTCAGTGTCGTACTCAAACAGGAAATTGTCCTTGTTGAGATGCTTACGGTACACGTCCTTGAAATAACGGTCAGCCTCGTCAGAGAGGAGGTAGATGTCATAAAGACCGCCCCGCTCCTGGTACGGGCCGTCATAGTTCAGCCACGACGTCGGGAACGCTCTCGCCAGGACAAAGGAGATGTCCGAATATATCGGAGAGTCTTTCAGTTCCTCCCGGCTGAGACCGCTATGGTAGTCCTTGGGAATGTCTATGCGCACAAAGCCCTGATGAAGAGGGAGGTCTCCGACCTTCAGGGGATACCAGCCCAGATCCTCACGGAGCCATTTCGGCATCACCTTGATGGAGTCCGCTGAGAAGCACGGCAGATCGCCAACGCAAAGGGATGTCAGGTTGAAGTCATCAGCGCAAAGGTGGCTGGTAGCTATGTACTTCTGGTAGTCCTCCCCCCATCCCTTGTCCTTCGGGAAGGCCCAGAGGTGGCTGGCCAAAAGGCAAGGATAGCCATAGCGCGGACAATCAGGAGAACGGTCATTATAGATGCGAAGTTCGTAGGAATACATCACGTATCTTGTCCTATTGCGGCCTTCTCCTATATCACGTCCCCTACCGTAACAGTCCACCCTGACATCCGTCGGGAATGTCGTCATCCCCTTAAGGACGCGCCCGCCGGCGGTCACCTCAAGATGGTATAATTGGTCATAGTACGGCTTATGCTCGGCCTTCCATAGCCCTCCGCCATCATAGGTGAACTCCACGACACGGTTGTTGCCATAGGTCAGGCGCACATCCGCGTCTGTGACGGGGACAAGCTCACCGCCGTACACTGGGGACGTGCGGTACAGTTCCAAAGTCTGGACATCTCCCTCGGTCAGGATGCAGTTCACGACCAGCCGACCCTCATCTCCTGCGTCCAACGCGATCGGCTCGACACAGGATGTCATGACGGCCGCCAGAAGAAGCGCTATAGGAATCACTCTTTTCATCTCATGACATTTCATTGGTGAAAACGCCTTACAATCTCCGTGCTGCTGCCGAGTGGATTGATGAAAGAAACTGACACGGCATATTCATCCGGGATCTCGCCAGTGACACAGAAATCAATGAAATTGTAACCGGTGTTGACCACGTCATAATCCACGCCATCTATCCGCCAGTCATAGGATGAGACATAAGGGCAGTTAAACGGCAAGTAGAATGAGCCTTCGGACAAAGAGCCACAGATCAAAGCGTCCGTAAAATTAATTCCTGACTCCCATAAATAGACATCCTGCTTAAATGAATATTTCTTGAACGAGGTGGTAATGTCCACATTGACATGGTCCTCTGCCATAGCCTCCCCAGTGGACTTCACCGCATAGACCGAGGACTGATCTCTTGATGTCAGTTTGACATCGCCGTTAGTGGACGACCAGTTTGTGGTGTATGCCTTCGGAAGGACCGACAGCTCAAAAAGATATCCTCCGGGATTGGAGGTCATGTGCAACGGGCCGGAAAAAACCGGATAGCCGAACTCCTCTCCCGAAAGACCGTATTTCTCACCCATTGGCTCAGGATTAGATGCATATTGAGGGGTTTCTTCTGAAAAGTTATCTTTATCCTGGGCATAACGGAATATTTCCTCTGCGGAAATACCGTCATAGCCGTTCAGGTCTGCATTTACTATTGTTCCGTCAGGTGTTTTTCCTGCGACCGCGCTTATCCAATGGTAAAGAAACTCGTCATATAACAAGTTTCTGCTGGCCCTTGATTTTTGTTCTGCCAAAGAGGCTGTGGCAACTGAAATATTCTGACAAGAAGACAGCGGTCCAACGAATCCCCCACTATAACACTGGCCAAGGACAACATGTTTTCTAGAGTCTTTATTGATCTTGTTGATTTCATTTGCGAACTCAACAGCTGAAATTTCTGAGCCGTTCCATAAGGTTATATAAGACTCATTGTTATACCGACTGCCATGGTCAGTCACAAAAATAAAGACCTGCTCGTCTTGACTCACATGGTTGCGAAGATAATTAAATACAGTTGATATATTTGATTTCGTGGCGGAATAATTTACATCATTGTTTCCATCACCATCTAAATCTAACGGGGAAGACATATACGTTCCATCATTCATTATACGATCCAGATTCTGAGATGTTCCATCAGACATCAATACGAAAATTCTGTCTTTTCTATAGTTATATGCTTGTATTAAAGATTTATATATCGCAGAGCAATCGTTCCAGTAGCGTTCATAATTTGAACTCAGATTAGCCCCACCGCTGATAATTACCGCCCAGTTGTTTGACACATCAGCCGAAGGCATTGCATTTACAGCGACATGTGCGCAAGTCAATGATGATGTTTTATTACTAGACTGGTTATTTAAATCATATTTAACCATATCACAATCAACCCCTTCAGGCATACCATATTCCCAGGAATCATTGTCCGCATTACCTGTATATGGATCGATATATATGTACAGCCAATAGGCTCCACTGTTTGCCCACGGGTCCGTGTTTATAACAACAACCCAAGCATCACATGGGACAATGCCGTCATGGTGCGTGTATGATGTAAACCTTGTTCCTTTCTTCACGATTGATTTACTTATATAAACCACATCATACTCATCGATTTCATCCTTGACGATCCCCAAGGCCTGATCCTGAGTTATGAGGGAACCATCCGGATTGTAAGGGTCTTGGCCTTCCTTGCTCTCTTTGGTACAAGACACAACCGCCATGGCTACATACAGAAGTGCAATCAATGTTCTTTTCATACTTTAAAGTTATTAGTTGTTATTTTCATTAAATTAATCTCCAACAATATAATGGCAAATGCGTATATTCCTAAACTACTCAGCCCAAAACCTCTCCAATTGGCACCAGGAACATATTCTTCCGAACAATACTTTTCCGGAATCGTGGTATTATGTGGTCTAACTATCGCAAACATAGTATTTTTTTTCGAATAAACTATCATGTCGATAAAATATCAAAATATCAATTTATTGTTACAACGGTGGTTTTGGCTTTAATTTTGAGTATCTTTGACAGATTTCTGACAAACGAAAGTGGAAATGGAAAAGAATGAGATAACATTGTTCTGCGTCAATGACGGCAAGAACCATAAGATTGAGAAAGGGCAGGACCTGAAGGCGCTGGCAGACAAGTTCTGTTCAAGTATAAAGGATGAGAAGACCGGAAGGGTTTACGATGTACTGGCGGCCCTGGTGGACAACAAACTGAAAGAGTTGAGCTTCAAGCCATCGAACCTGCACAGGGTCGAGTTCATCGGCTACAATCATCCGGACGGAAGACGGAGTTACGTACGGTCGCTGTGTTTCGTGCTTCAGAACGCTGTGAGGGAACTTTACCCGGACAAGGTGCTTGTGATCGACCATTCGCTGCCGAGCGGGTTATACTGCGAGATCATCGAGAAAGGCAAGAACGATGACGGACGCAACAAGGTCTATTTCGTGACCGATGACGAGATCGACAGGATAAGGGAGAAGATGAAGGAGATTGTGGCGAAGAATCTGCCGTTCACAAAAATCAAGATGTTCTCTGAGGAGGCCGAGAAAATATTCCTTGACAACAACCAGCCTCAAAAGGCCGAACTTCAGAAGAGTCTCGGAACGTTCAGTTGCAGCGTCTATTACCTTGACGGAAAGGCTGACACGTTCCATGGGCCGTTGATTCCATCGACCGGTTACCTCAAAGTCTTCGACATCAGCGGAATGGGCGAAGGACTTTGCCTGCAATCCCCTATGATGACAGATTTCAGCAAGGTGATGCCGATGAAACGGCAGAGCAAGATCGCCGCCACTCTCAAGGAATATTCCGACTGGTGTTCCATCATCAACATCGAGAGCGTCGGGACGCTTAACAAGGCGGTGAAAGACGGCAAGGCAGTCAGCATCATCAACTTGGCGGAATCGCTACACGAAAGGAATTATGCAAGGATCGCTGACAGGATCTACGCGGAGAGAGGCACGAAAAGAATCGTGATGATCGCAGGGCCTTCCTCAAGCGGAAAGACATCGTCCTCGCTACGGATCGCTCTCCAGTGCAAGGTACTGGGACTCAAGCCTAAAGTCATCGAACTGGACAATTATTTCGTGGACAGGGAACACACTCCAAAAGACGAGGACGGAAACTATGATTTCGAGTCACTCTACGCTATGGATCTCGAATTCCTCAACAAACAGCTCAACGAGCTGATTGAAGGCAAGGAGGTTGAGGTCCCAAGATTCGATTTCAAGACAGGGAACAGGGTCTTCGAAGGCAACAAACTCCGCCTTGAGGACAAGGATATCCTGATAATGGAAGGCATCCACGCCCTGAATCCGGAGATGACCTCGGCAGTAGATAACTCAAGAATATTCAGAGTCTATGTCTCCGCCCTGACCTCACTGAACATTGATGAGAACAACAATATGTCCACCTCGGACAACCGTTTGCTCCGCAGGATAGTGCGAGACAACCGAGTCAGGAGCATCACTCCTGAGGAGACGATAATGAGATGGAACAGCGTGCGCAGAGGGGAAAGCAGAAATATATTCCCGTTCCAGGAGAATGCCGATGTGCTGTTCAACTCAGCCCTGATTTTCGAATTGCCAATGCTGAAATATTATGCGGAGCCGCTTCTGCGCAGGATTTCTCCGAACTCTCCGGCTTACGTGGAGGCCGTCCGTCTGCTCAAGTTCTTGGATTACATCGTGGCTCTCCAGCCGGGCGAGATTTCCGCGATTCCTCCGACATCAATCATGCGTGAGTTCATCGGTGGACAGACGCTGACAAGAGACTAACTCCAGACTCAACCGGGACTGATGTTTGAGCAAATGAGAAAGGCCGGCAAAAATCACTTTTAGCCGGCCTTTCCCATTAATATTCATTTCATCAGATTATTTCTATATCAGCGGCCTCGATCCATCCCTGACGGCCGTCAGCAAGGGAGATGTTCTTCCAAGTGCCTACCTCGTCCAGAATCGTGACCTTGGTACCTTCGTGTATCACGAACAGATCCTTGGACGAGCCTGAGGACGGTGAACTCTTCACTGAGGAAACCGGCGACATCACTATCGCCGCATCGGTCTTCACACTGTCGGATTTCTGCCAGACAGAGAAACTCAAAGCCCCGGCGGAGAGCAGCAGAAGCACTATTCCGCAATAGAAACCGGCACGCCTCTTGCCGACCGACGAACCCAGCAGGAACAGAAGTCCCATCATCAAGGCGGCGGCGAACAGCGCAATGAATATGACAGCCCAGGCGTTGGAACCCATCACATAGCAAACTTTCCTTGCCACGCTCTTGAGGATGAACTCCGGCACCGGCTCGATCTTGTCCTGCACGAAATTGTTAGTGAACTCCAGATTGTAACGGGCGTCTGAATATGACGGATCAAGCCTCAAAGCCCTCTCGTAGTTCAAAATCGCCTTAGGATAGTTCCCCTGCTTGAACCAAGCGTTGCCAAGGTTGTAGTACAACGTGGCGGATTTCTGGCCGGACTCTTCGATAGAAGTCCAAGCAGCCGAGGCATCGGCGAATTGGCCGTCAGTATAGGCCTGCACACCCGCTGTCCAAAGGGAATCCAAGTCCTTCGCCTGAATATTCATTGAAAATCCAAGGGAAAGGAGCAGGGCCACAACCGTGACCGCTTTCCTCAATGATTTTCCTCCGGTTTTGAGGCTGGAGTCGATAGACGAGATCACCTTCAAAGCGGCATCATAGTGCGATCTCATAGCCTCGTTGCCACCGTCAGGAGAATAGCGCGCGAATTCGCAGGCATCCAGAAGGTCGGTGAAAGCCTTAGTCTGCTCCTCGCTCACTCCGCCGCCTGTGAGGGCGGAAGCGATGTTATCCTTGCTTATCTCGGACATATCCATATTCAATTTATCGGAAACGAATCCTATGAGTGCCTTGTGAAGTTCCTCATAGAAAGCGGTATAGAGATTCTTGTCAAGATATTCACCAGCTTGTTTGAGACGCTTCTGAGCCATCTTCGTGGCCCTTCTGTTCTTCGTTCCAGCGACATCAGCCCGCATAGCGGCCACCTTCCTGAACGCAAGGTAAACCACCGTGGCACCTACAATCATCAAAGCCAACAAGATCCATAACAGCACAGAGCCGACAAAGAACGAACCGGAACCGGAAAGATTCGGCTTGCCAGTGAATATGAACCTAATGTCATCGGCAAGGCTCTTCACGTCTTTCCTCTCGACTCCGGATGTGACAGTCGTGGCAGGGACGGAATCCCCTCCCTTTCCCTTGGCCACCTTGATGTGCAGCGGTTCAGTCCTTAAAGTCACATACTTACCGGCATTGACATCGTAGTAGGAATATTCCACCGGCTCGATCGTGAACTCTCCGTGGCTTCTCGGAATGAAAGGATATTCAAAAGACTTGCTGCCGGAGGTGCCGCCATTGCTCTTGTCCGTGTTCTCGGTCGTCTTGGTGTCATAGACCTCGAAATCCGGAGGGAAGTTGACTTTCGGCTCTTCCAGAAGAGCAACGTTTCCACGTCCGGAGACCGTGATGATCAGCGAGGCCGCATCGTGGGTCTTGAGGTTGTCCGTAGTGAGACGCGCGGATATTCCGAAATTGCCCACACCGCCGCCGAATGAGGCAGGTTGGCCCGCAGGAAGCGGATTCACACGAACCTTGACAGCCGGAGTCGTGACTCTTTTGCGGATGGTCCGATATTCATCCTGGAAGAATCTGTCGAACAGGCTGCTTGAGGCGGAAGGCGCCGTCCTGATGTTGACAAGGCAGACCAGTTCGGCCGGATCAATCGTAATCGTTCCGGACTGCTGGGGGATGAGAACGTAGTTTCTGAGCACCGCAGTGTTATAGATCTTGTCATCAAGACTCTCGCGTTTGAACTCGATGTTGGTCGGAACGTAAGTCTCCTGACTCCAAAAGCCATTGAATGTCGGGAACTTGGCATTTTCAAAGCCGACCACATTGGCTCTTTGGTAGATTTTCAGAGTCGCCGTTATCGGTTCGCCGATGACCACTTCCGAGCGGCTGAGTGACAGCCTCATGAAGAGGTCGTTGGAGGAAATCTCTCCCGTGTTGGAGGAAGATGTCTGCCCGCCGGAGGATTTACCGCCACCGTTCTGAGCGGATGACTGGGATGACGAGGAGGCACCGTCGCTCACTACCTGGATGGAGGCTTGAGTCGAGGTGATCCTGTCACCTGAAAGCATAGCCGTGGCGACCGGAAGCTGGAAAGTTCCGGTAGATTTAGGAATCAGGATGTACGTGAATGTTGTCTGATGTGAAGACGATCTCTTTCCGTTGATGATCTGGATGCTGGAGCTGGAACCTTTCTGCGGCCCCCAGACCAACTGAAAATCATCTCCGGCCGACCATTGGAAATCCGATGGACTTTTCTCTCCCTCAATTATGAAAGTAACATTGAACTGCTCGTTCACAGCTACCACATCCGGGGACTCGACCCTGATGACATTCTGGGCTGAAGCCTGAAAAATGGCCATGAGCAAAAAAGCCGCAATGCAAAACAATCTCTTCATATTCACGCTTTTACCAATTCTTTTCCTTCTGGCGGGATTTCAGCAGAGCCGCCTTTTCCTTGTTGACCTTGTCCTGGGTCTCCTTCTCTCGGGCCTGAACCGCCTTAAGCATCTGCTGGGCCTGCTGCGGGGAAATCTTCGCATCCCCTTGTCCCTCACCTTGCTGAGGCTGAGGTTGATCACCTTTATTCTGATCTTTATCCTGGTTCTGGTCCTGATTGTTGTTCTGGTCTTGATTATTATCCGGATTCTGGTCGTTGTTGCCCTGACCGTTCTGGTTTTGGTCGTTGTTCTGATCCTGATTCTGCTGGCCATCACCGCCGCCTCCGCCTTCGTTCTTCAGCATCTGCTTGGCGTAGGCATAGTTCTCCTTTGCGTCCAGATCATCTGGATGGTGAAGCAATGACTGCTTGTAGGCATCCACAGCGGCCTTCCAGTCTTTTTTCTGAACGGCGATATTACCCAGATTATAATAGTAGTCAGCGGAATTGACAGACATCGGAGCGACATCCTTCAATCTATCCATAGACTTTCCAGCCTCATCAAAATTACCCTCACGGTAGAGCGCTCCGGCAAGGTTATAGTTAGCTGCGAACGACGCAGAGTCCTTCGCCTGAGCCTTACGGTACTCGATCTCAGCGTTCTGCCAATTGCCTTTCTTGAACTGGCGGTTGCCGGCACGAACCTCCTTGCGGTCAATCTGCGCAAAAGCCACCGCACATGAAAGCATCAACAAAAATGCAGTCAATGAATATTTCAATATATTCCTCATCTCTTTTCCTCAAACAAATGTCTGCGTGAGCGTCGTTCTCCGATAAGCATCTCAAGGGCGAAGAACACCAATGCTATTCCGAGAAAATACATAAACTGCTCGTCATATTCCTCGAAGACCACGGAATTATATTCCTCATCCTCCATCTTGCGGATGTCGTTGATGATCGGGGTCAAGCCGAACTCATCGTTGCCGGCGTGGACGTAGGCACCGCCTCCGGCAGAGGCGACTTCCTTGAGCGTCTCTTCATCCAGACGTGTCACGACAATGTTGCCGTCCTTGTCTTTCAAAAGGCCTCCGTCCATCGGAATCGGCTGTCCCTCAGCGGATCCGACACCGATCGTGTAAACCTTGATCCCGGCCTCGGCAGCCTGTTTCGCGGCGGCCACGGCATCGTCCTCGTGGTTCTCGCCATCGGTGATCACGATGATCGCGCGGCTGTGTTCGCTCTGGGCGCTGAATCCACGGATCGCCGTGTTGATCGCATCACCGATCGCCGTTCCCTGAATCGGGATGGACCCGGTCGAGATGGAATTCAGGAACATCTTGGCGCTCACATAGTCAGAAGTGATCGGAAGCTGGACAAACGAGGTTCCGGCAAAGACTATCAAACCGATCCTGTCGTCCTGAAGCTTGTCCGTGATTCTGGAGATCGCCAACTTCGCCCTTTCCAGCCTGTCAGGGGAATAATCCTTGGCCAGCATCGAGTTGGACACGTCCAAGGCTATCATGATCTCGGCCCCCTTCGTCTTGTGTTCTTTCAGTTTCGCCCCGATCTGAGGTCTGGACAAACCGATGACGAAGAAGAAAAACGCCAGCGAGAACAAAGCTGTCCTTACCCACAACTTGTTACGAGACCAAGAAGGCATCAGTTCATTCACAAGCGCCTCGTCTCCGAACTTGCGCAGACGGCGACGCCTGTTCCACAGCCAAAGCCCCATTCCGAGAAAAAAGAACGGTATCAGGAGCAACAGCAAAAGATAATGCGGCGCGGCGAAAATTATCATGGCAACCTCCTTATCAACAATTTAACAAGAGCCTCCAGCAACAAGCAGATCAAAGCGGCAAGGGCGTAGGAGCCAAAGAGTTCCTTGTAAACAGGGAAACTGTCGATGGTCGTGCGCGCCTTCTCCATCTTGTTGATGTCTGAATATATCTCCGCGAGCTTCGTGTTGTCAGTGGCTCTGAAATATTTACCTCCGGTCATCGAAGCGATGTTGGAGAGCAGCTTCTCGTCAAGTTCCACCTTGACATTCTGCATCTGCACTCCCCACGGAGTCATCACAGGATATGGAGCCTCGCCATTTGCTCCGACACCGATTGTGTAAACCCTTATCCCGTAGGTCTTGGCGATCTCGGCGGCGGTCTCAGGGGAGATCTCGCCGCTGTTGTTCACACCGTCGGTCAGAAGGATCACAACCCGGCTCTTGGCATCGGAATCCTTGATTCTTGCCACAGCTGTGGCAAGACCGTTTCCGATGGCCGTTCCGTCCTCGATCAAGTCGGTGGAAATCTCTTTCATCAGGTTTATCAGAGTAGCCCTGTCAGTTGTCAACGGACATTGGGTGTAACTCTCGCCGGCGAACACCACGATTCCCATCCTGTCGGAAGGTCTCTGGGCGATGAACTCGATGGCGATGTCCTTGGCCGCGCTGATCCGGTCCGGAGTGAAGTCTCTGGCCAACATACTGGTAGAAACGTCCATCGCAAGTACGATGTCAATACCCTCTGTGTCAACCTTCTCTACCTTTGTGGACGAACGTGGACGCGCGATCGCCACGACTATCAGCGAAAGCGCGGCTATCCTCAAGACAAAAGGAATATGCCTGACTACCCCGAGGACAGTCTTTCCGCCTTTCTTCCAAGGCGTGACGCTTGAGACCCTCAGATGTGGTTTCAGATCCTTCAGTTCCACATACAGATAACGCAGAACCAGCAAGGCCGGGATCACCAACAGCCAAAGTAAATTTGGATATTCAAAGAACATTACGCCTCACCTCCTTCCTTTTTAGTGGACGATTTCACCTCCGCTGCCTTCCTAGCAGCCTCCTCCTCGGCAAGTTGAGACTGGTAAGTCACTGTCACAAAGCGGACAGCCGCAGGAAGCGCCGCCGCATTCTCCTCATCAGAGGCAGATGCCTTGGCAAACTTCACGAAATCAGCCGTCTCGAAAAGTGTCTTCATATCCTCGTAAAGATCAGCCGGAACGCCAGAAGATTTCAAATCCTTGAATATCTCCGCAGTCGTCATCTCCATCGCGTCTATGCCATAACGCGCGTCAATATATTCCCTCAACGCGTCCGTGATTCCTGAATAATAGGCCTTCTGCTTCTCCGGCGCCCAATATTTGCTGCCACGGAAATGGTCGAGTCTGCGCAGGGCCACCAGATATGGTGGATCCTTATGGGTTACGCTTGCCTCCTTCTTGCGTCTCATGGCAAAGAAGGCCCAGATCAGTATGGCGACAATGGCGAGTCCCCATATTCCTAAAACATAAGGGATTACCTCAGAGGCCTTGAGTGGGTAACGGATCTGCCCCTTGATGTCGTGGATCTGATAGGTGGTCGTGTCAACAGGCATCGTGAAGATGTCAAGTGTCTTCGGAGCGAAGACCAATGTGTCGATCCTGTCAACGCCGGAAGCTCTTACCAGAGACAGCGGCACAAGTTCGTATTTACCTTCGTCAAAGGAGGTTATGATCATAGACACGTCTATGTCATACGATTTCGGCTCGTTCCTTTTGCCTTGGACCTTGACCGTGTCCACCATAAAAGGCATGACAATCTCCACGCTGTCCATAAAGCCCTTGGAGAAGTCCGGCAGAGCGAAACGAGTTCCCTCCGCGACATCCTTGAGATGGAATCCATAGCGGAACTGGTCTCCGATCAAAGCCGAATCACGCTTCTGCAAAGGTTCAAGGAAGGAATCCTCTGATCTTATCAGCATTCCTTTACTTTGCGGGACCAGCTGCCCTGCGGCGGCAATGGAACACATCACCGCTATCAAAAGCAACATCCCGTAAATCAATCTCTTCATCTCTATCTCCTCCCGAAAAATGTCATCAGACCTTTGACATAATCCTGATTTGTGGCGATGTCCACCGAATCAATCTTATAGCGGTTGAACAGCTTCCTCTCCCCATCCTCGACGGCACCGAACCATTTTGAATATTCAGACCTCGTCTTCTTGCTGGAGGTGTTGATCCAGACAGACTCG
This sequence comes from uncultured bacterium, assembly GCA_963657715.1. Lineage (GTDB taxonomy): Bacteria > Bacteroidota > Bacteroidia > Bacteroidales > UBA932 > Cryptobacteroides. Next base: position 19,812 of record CAVKML010000006.1, read on the forward strand.
CCGGTCTCGGAATCCTTGACGTGAACCAGTCCCACATCCGGAATCGTCCTTTCACGAGGGTCGTGAACCTTGATGACAGAGATGTCGTGGCGGTTGCGGGCCACCTTCAAAGCATCCTCGTAGCGAGGCGAACCGTCCGGATTGGCATCCAGCATATCCGAAAGCACGAAAGCCGTACATTTCTTCTTCATGGCGTTCGTCAGGTACCTCAGGGCCTGACCGACATCCGTCCCGTTGGACTTAGGCTTTAGTTCGATGATCTCACGGATGATATGAAGCAGATGGCTGCGTCCTTTCTTCGGCGGTATGAATTCCTCCACCCTATCGCTGAAGAAAAGCGCTCCGACCTTGTCGTTGTTGATTATGGCCGAGAAACTCAGGACCGCCGCGATCTCCGCGATTAGATCCCTCTTTGTCCTCTCGCTCGTTCCGAAAAGGCCGGAACGGCTGATGTCGATCAGAAGGACGACCGTCATCTCCCTCTCCTCCTCGAAGACCTTGACGTAAGGAGAGCGCAGACGTGCGGTCACATTCCAGTCCATCAAACGCACATCGTCCCCGTACTGGTACTCACGCACCTCGCTGAAGGCCATTCCACGGCCTTTGAAGGCACTGTGATATTCACCGGCAAAGATCTGGTGAGACAGAGCCCTGGTGCGGATCTCTATCTTGCGGACCTTGCGCAGGAGTTCATTGGCTGAGGAATTAGCTGCCATGATTCAAAGATCTGATTAAAAACCAACCACACATAGTCCATTACGGAACCTGTACGGCGTTGATTACTTCTGCGATGATTTGTTCTGTCGTGACGTTTTCCGCTTCGGCCTCGTATGTCAGTCCGATCCTGTGACGCAGAACCTCGTTGCAGACGGCCCTTACATCCTCCGGGATCACATAGCCTCTTCTCTTGATGAAGGCGTAGACCTTGGAAGCCATTGACAGTGAGATGCTGGCACGTGGTGAGGCACCGAAAGAGACAAGATCCTTGATCTTTCCCAGACCATAATCGTCAGGTGTACGTGTGGCATAGACGATGTCCACGATGTACCTCTCGATCTTCTCGTCCATGTAAACATCCCTTACGACACTTCTGGCGCGCACGATGTCCTCCGGCTTGATCACCGGATTGACTGTCGGAAACTCACCGGTGTTGTTCATCCTGATGATCTGCCTTTCCTCCTCTTTCTTAGGATAGCTTACGATGACCTTCAACATAAAACGGTCCACCTGAGCCTCCGGAAGCGGATATGTTCCCTCCTGCTCGATAGGGTTCTGCGTGGCCATCACGAGGAACGGCTCCGGAAGCTTGAACGTCTGGTCACCGATAGTCACCTGGCGCTCCTGCATGGCCTCCAGAAGGGCTGACTGCACCTTCGCCGGGCTACGGTTGATCTCATCCGCAAGCACGAAGTTGGCGAAGACCGGTCCCTTGTGCACCTCGAACGACTCATCCTTCTGCGAATATATCATCGTACCGATGAGGTCGGCAGGAAGGAGGTCCGGGGTGAACTGTATTCTGCTGAACTTCGCGTCGATCGCCTTGGACAAAGTACTGATGGCGAGAGTCTTCGCCAGTCCAGGAACACCCTCCAGAAGAATATGTCCGTTAGCGAGAAGTCCGATCAGAAGGTTCTCCACCAGATGTTTCTGTCCGATGATGACCTTGCCCATCTCAAGGGACAGCATGTCCACGAAGGCGCTCTCCTTCTGGATCCTGTCATTGAGTTCCTTGATGTTTACACTTTCCATATTATACTGTTTTTACTATTTTTGCAATCAAAACAATCTTATCAAAATGCGCTACCGGATCACCCTTTCCTACGACGGCTCGTCATTCTGCGGCTGGCAGATTCAACACGATGCAACAACCGTTCAGGAGTGTCTTCAGAATGCTCTTTCGACTCTCTTGAAGGAGGACATTGCCGTCACAGGCGCCGGGAGGACGGACTCAAAGGTGAACGCGGTCAACTATGTCGCCCACTTCGAGGCCTCCCATCCGGACATTGACGCAAGCGCGGTTGGCTACAAAATAAATGCCATTTTACCAGCCGGAATCAAGGTACATTCGATTGCGCTTTGCGATCCGGAGTTCCACGCCCGTTTCGACGCCACACAACGTGAGTACAAGTACTTTATCCACCACCGACGGGATCCTTTTATGCGGGAATATTCCTACCTCTACACCTTCCCACTCGATGTAGATAAGATGAACCGAGCCGCACAGGCTCTTCTTGGGAAGCACGACTTCAGCTGCTTTGAGAAGGTCGGCAGCGACAACAAGACCTCCATCTGCACCGTCACACAGGCCCGTTGGGAGGCATATTCCCCCGACCACGTAAGAATGATGGGCTACCCCGCCGAAGAGGGTGACTACCTCGTCTTCACCATCCGCGCCGACAGATTCTTAAGGAATATGGTCCGTGCCGTAGTCGGTTCCCTCCTTGAGGTAGGCCGCGGCAAGCGCGACGAGTCCTGGATCACCACACTCACCCAAGGAGGTTCCCGTTCCTCCGCCGGCGAATCTGTCCCCGGCCACGCCCTCTTCCTCACCAAGGTGGAATATTGATGAACGAGGTCTCGAAAATTTTGCGTACCTTTGTGGTTTAGTGGCGTGAAATGTGCAGTTGGCACGCCAGATATATTATTTGTAAATAATAAAAACGTACGTGATAATTATGTTGTTCCAAGTTTTGCAGGCCGTGGGCCTGGATTCCGCGGCGGCCGAGATGGCCGATGATATGGCACAGGGGGCCGCACCTGTGGCTGATCTTGCTCCGCAGCAGGTTGAGCAGTCGTTCTCTCTCATTGAGATGGCTACCAAAGGTGGTTGGCTGATGCTCGTGCTGGCGCTTCTGTCGGTGATCGCAATCTACATATTCGGAAAGAAATGGTGGATGATCCACAAGGCAGGGCAGGTTGACAAGAATTTCATGAGGGACATACGCGACTATATTCATGAAGGGAAGGTGAAGTCAGCTGTTTCGCTCTGCCAGAAGTATGATTCTCCGGTGGCGCGTCTCGTAGAGAAGGGAATCGAGCGCATCGGCAGACCTCTGGCTGACATCCAGACTTCCGTTGAGAATATGGGTAATGTCGAGATCGCCAGACTTGAGAAAGGGCTTCCGATGCTCGCCACCATCGCTGGTGGAGCGCCGATGATCGGATTCCTCGGAACCGTGCTCGGTATGGTGCAGGCGTTCTTCAACATGGCGAATGCCGGCAACAACATCGACATCACGCTGCTTTCGAGCGGTATCTACACGGCGATGATCACAACCGTCGGCGGTCTTATCGTCGGCATCCTCGCCTACTTCGGCTACAACTATCTGGTCGCACAGATCTCCAACCTGATGTTCATGATGGAGAATGCTACGATTGACTTCATGGATCTTCTGCACGAACCTGCAGGCAACGAGGAGGAGAAATAGCCAATGGCATTCAAGAGAACCACAAAGGTCTTGTCGGACACGGCGATGTCTTCGATGACTGACTTGGTGTTCCTGCTGCTGATCTTCTTCCTGATCACCTCAACACTGGTCAATCCGAACGCGCTGAAACTCCTGCTCCCTAAAAGCACGGGGCAGGTTTCCGCCAAGCCTACCGTCACTGTCTCGATCAAGGATTGGGGCGATGACACTTACACCTATCATCTGAACGGAAGCGAGACTCCGATACAGTACTCCGAGCTGGAGGACGACCTCGTGGACTTGCTTCAGACAGAGGAGGATCCGACGTTCTCGATCTACTCTGACGAGAGCGTTCCGATCAAGGAGGTCGTGTCGCTGATGAACATCGCGAAACGCAATCATTACAAGGTAATCCTAGCGACACAGCCTGAATGATGAAACCGTACCTTCGTGACAGACAGAAGGAGGCCAAGGTCTCCACGGTGACAGGGATCGTTCTCACGGTCTCAATACACGTGCTTGCCTGCCTGCTTTGCGTGTTCACGGGGATGAAGTACATCTACCCGCCGCCACAGGAGCAGACTTTCCTCGTGGATTTCAGCGAGGACGAGCCACAGCCGGTCAAGCGGCAGAACAGAGGCCGCCAGCCTCAGGCCGAGGAGATCGACAAGACGAAGCCGGTGGAACTGATCCAGAGGAGCGAGTCCCCACACGCATCGGACAAGACGAACAAGACGGCTGAAGCGAAACCAGATGATTTCGGGGATGTCGAGACACCGGTGCAGAAAGAGGAGATCAACAAGAACGCCCTATTCCCCGGGATGAGCAAGAAAGACTCCTCGAATGCGCCTCACGGCGCGGCCGACCCGAAGAACGAGTTCAAGGCCGGGCATTCCAAGGGCAACACGTCCAGCGGCAAGTCAGAGGGTACGCCTAACGCGCGGCTGAAAGGGAGAAACACCTTGGGAGCGATTCCAAGACCTGCATATTCAGAACAAGACTACGGCACTGTCGTGGTGGACATCTGGGTTGACAACTATGGAAACGTGACGAAAGCTGTTCCGGGAGGACAAGGGACAACCGTGAACAACTCCAAACTATGGGCGGCGGCGAGAGCGGCGGCCTTGCAGACCCACTTCAACCAAAGCGCGGACGCGCCGGCGTTGCAGCAGGGAACGATAACATACGTGTTTAAACTTCAATAACTTTTATATTCAATTATTTATTTTAAATGGCGTGAGCCACAGACATTATGGAAGAAAATTTCAATGGTGGTCAAGAGAACCACGAAGAGCGTAGGGATTACGCTGCGGAAGGACCAAAAGCAGGTTATTCATCAGAAGGCAGGAAACTCAGACCGAGAAAGAAGGTAGTGCCTGCCGCATCATCCTCCGCTGACGGAGAGTACAAGTCTTACGACAATCACAGGAGTTACTCCAGCGACAATCGTGGCGGCTACGGACAGCGTGGCGGTTATCAGAGCCGAGGCGGCAATGGCAGAGGAGGATATTCATCAGACCGCAGAGGCGGCTATGGAGACCGCAGCGGTGGATATGGCCAGCGCAGAAGCTACGGCGACAACGCTGAAGGCGGAGAGAGAAGAACTTCATCTTACGGACAGAGCCGCCCTTCTTACGGGGACAGACCATCTTACGGACAGCGTAGAAACTATGGCGGCAACAGCTACGACGGAGGCGAGAGAAGGTCATCCTACGGTCGCCCTTCATTCGGCGAAGGCCGTCCTTCCTATGGACAGAGAAGAAGCTACGGAAACAATTCCGAGGGAGAGGAGAGAAGATCATCATATGGACAGAGCCGTCCTTCATTCGGCGAGGGGCGTCCATCATACGGACAGAGAAGAAGCTACGGCGCGGGCCAGGAAGGTGGCGACAGAAGGCCTTCATATTCAAGGAAGCCGGCCGGACATGGATTCGGTCCTAAGCAGGGAGGTTTCTCAGCAGGCAGAGGCGCCGGACATCAAGGTCCAAAGAAGTTCGGCCGCAAGGACGAGCCACACTTTACAGAGGCCGACGAGGCGGGAATCAACCAGATGCTTTCAAGGAAGCCACAAGTTGACACCGCTTTCTCAGACAACGACAACGTTCCTACACCTATCAAGGAGGAGATACGTCTCAACAAATACATCGCCAACTCCGGAGTATGCTCCCGCCGCGAGGCTGACAACTTCATCCAGGCAGGCGTTGTGACAGTCAACGGGGAGGTAGTGACCGAGCTCGGAACAAAGGTCAACGTCCTCAACGACGACATCCGTTTCAACGGCGAGAGACTTAAGGGCGAGGAAAAGGTTTATATCGTGATGAACAAGCCGAAGGGCTTTGTCACCAGCGCGAGCGACCCACACGCCGAGAAGACCGTCATGGATCTCCTCAAGGGCTGCAAACTCCGCGTGTTCCCTGTCGGAAGGCTTGACAAGAACACCACCGGCGTGCTGATGTTCACCAACGACGGTGAGATCGCCGAGCAGCTCACACATCCTTCCTACAACAAGAAGAAGATCTATCAGGTCATTCTCGACAAACCGCTTGAGGAAACCGACAAGGAGAAGATCCTCACCGAGGGTCTTGACCTCAACGACGGCAACATCAAGGCCGATGAGCTTGAATATATCGACGCGGAAGACCACAGACGTCTCGGCATCGAGATCCACTCCGGCAAGAACAGGATCGTCAGAAGGATATTCGAATCACTCGGCTACGACGTGAAGGCTCTTGACAGGGTTTACTTCGCGGGCCTCACCAAGAAGGGCCTGAAGAAGGGCGAGTGGAGATACCTCAGCGAGGGCGAGGTCAATGTCCTCAAGATGGGGGCCTATGTCTAGTCCGGAGAAACACACAGAACACAGAGCTGGATTTGTCAACATCATCGGTAATCCGAATGTTGGCAAATCCACGCTTATGAATGCCCTGGTCGGCGAGAAGCTGTCGATCGTCACGGCGAAGGCGCAGACCACCAGACACAGGATAATGGGAATCGTCAACACCGACGACTGCCAGATTGTATATTCAGACACTCCCGGCATGCTCAAGCCGAACTACCGCCTGCAGGAGGATATGATGAGGTTTGTGGACGCAGCCATCGGCGACGCGGACATCATCCTCTATGTGACGGACGTGGTTGAAAAGAGCGACAAGAACAGTGAATATATTCAAAAACTTCAGAAGCTGGACTGCCCGGTGGTGGTCGTCATCAACAAGATTGACATCAGCGAGCAGAAGAAGGTAACTGACCTGATCGCCTATTGGCAAGGGCAACTTCCAGAGGCCGTGATCATTCCGGTGTCGGCGAAGGAGAGGTTCAACCTTGAGAGCGTTCTGAACGCCGTGATGAGCAAGCTTCCGGTCGCTCCGCCTTGGTTCGACAAAGATCAGTTCACGGACAAGAACCTTCGATTCTTCGCATCTGAGATCATCAGGGAAAAGATTCTGGAGAATTATTCTCAAGAGGTGCCATACAGCTGCGAGGTTGTTGTGGAAGCCTTCAAAGAAGGTCGGGACAGGTACGAGATCAGCGCCGTCATCTACGTGATGCGTGACTCCCAGAAAGGGATCATCATCGGCAAAGGTGGCTCGGCTCTTAAGAAAGTCGGCACGGAAGCGAGGCTTGAGATGGAGGATTTCTTCCAGAAGAAGGTATTCCTTCAACTTTTCGTGAAGGTCAATCCGGACTGGAGGGAGAACCGTAAGGAACTCCGGAAGTTCGGGTACGAGGAATAGCACCGGCAGCAAAAAACGGCTCCGGCAGCAAAGGACTATAAAAGAGGAATAATCAAAATATTAAAGAGGAATATTCAGGTATGGCACACGACGAGTGGGATGACATTGAGACTCCGGAAGGAGGCAACGAGGACGAGGAACTGAACGAGGCACCGGTCGATGAGACAACGGCGAAATCGTCAGGGAAATACGACAAGCTGCTGAGTTCCGACAGCAGGAAGTACAAACTTTCGGGAATGTTCAAGGACTGGTTCTTGGACTATTCTTCGTATGTCATTCTGCAAAGGGCTGTACCACACATCGTTGACGGATTGAAACCGGTACAGAGGCGTGTGCTTCACGCAATGTTCAGGATGGATGACGGCAGCTACACGAAGGTGGCGAACATCGTCGGACAGGCGATGCAGTACCATCCGCACGGTGACGCTTCCATTCTGGGGGCCCTCGTCCAGCTCGGCCAGAAAGGACTTCTGATCGACTGTCAGGGAAACTGGGGTAACATCCTCACCGGCGACAGCAACGCGGCTCCCCGTTACATCGAGGCACGCCTGAGCAAATTCGCCAAAGAGGTTGTCTTCGACCCGAAGATCACACACTGGATGACATCCTACGACGGACGTAATCAGGAGCCTACCGAGCTTCCGGTTCGTTTTCCGCTTCTGCTTGCGCAGGGCACCGAGGGAATCGCCGTCGGAATGGCCTCCAAGATACTTCCTCATAACTTCAACGAGTTAATTGACGCATCAATCAACATCCTTCAGGGTGAGGACTTCACGATCTACCCGGACTTCCCCACCGGCGGTTCCGCTGATTGCAGCAACTACAAGGACGGAGCCCGTGGCGGCAGCGTGAAGGTACGCGCCAAAATCGAGAAGATCGACAAGAACACGGTGGCCATCACAGAGATTCCTTACGGCAAGACATCCCACATACTCATCGACTCTATCCTTAAGGCCAAGGACAAAGGCAAGATCAAGATCAAGAAGATCGAGGACATGACAACTGAGAAGGTCGAGATTCTGATACACCTTCCGAACGACGTGTCCCCGGACAAGACGATCGACGCGCTGTACGCGTTCACGGACTGCGAGTGCAACATCGCGCCGAACGCCTGCGTCATCGTGGAGAACAAGCCTCAGTTCCTCTCGGTCAAGGACATCCTGATCTACGACACGAACCACACAAGGGACCTTCTCAAGTGGCAGCTTGAGATCAGGCTCGCCGAGCTGGAGGACCAGTGGCACTACACCTCACTCGAAAGGATATTCTTCGAGAACAAGGTTTATAAGATTCTTGAACAGAACCAGAACAGCTGGGAGCAACAGTTGCAGGACGTGTTTTCCGAGATGAAGACCTATCAAGACATTCTTCGACGTGAGATTCTGATGGAGGACATAGAGAAACTCGTGGAGAAGCCTGTACGCAAGATCTCCAAATTTGACACGAAGGCTATCGATGAGAAGATCGCAGCCATCGAGGCGGAGATGCAGACGGTCAAGGCCAACATCGAACACATCACCGAATACACGATCGATTGGTTCAAGATGCTCAAGACCAAGTACGGAAAGCCTTTCGTAAGGCAGACCGAAATCACGGCGTTCGAGAGCATCGCCGTCACCAAGGTTGTAAGCAACAACGCCAAGCTCTACGCCAACTATGAGGAGGGCTTCGTCGGATTGAACCTCAAGAAAGATGACAACGGATCCTACATCTGCGACTGCTCCGACCTTTCCGAGATCATCGTCATCGGCAAGGACGGCAAGTACCGCATCACCAAGGTCACGGAGAAAGCATTCTTCTGGAAGGACCTGCTCTACGTCGGTGTGTTCAACAGAGGCGACAGCAGAACCATCTACAACGTCATCTACCGCGAGGGTAAGAGCAGCGTCTCCTACGCCAAGAGGTTCGCGATCACCAGCGTCACCAGAGACAAGGACTACGACATCACCACCGGCGAGGAAGGCTCCAAGATCCTCTGGTTCACGGTCAACCACAACGGCGAGGCCGAATCTGTACGAATATACCTGCGTCCGCGCCCGAAGCTGAAAAAAACGCAGTTTGAATATGATTTCTCGACTCTTGCGATCAAGGGAAAGGCCTCCCGAGGCAATCTGGTGTCAAAGAACCCTATCGCGAGGATTCAGCTGAAATCCAAGGGTGTGTCCACGATAGGCGGCAAGGACATCTGGTACGATGCTGACATACAGAAGCTTAATGACGAGCAGCGTGGCCAGTACCTAGGTGAGTTCGGCCCGGAGGACAAGGTTCTGGCAATATTCAAGGACGGAACCTTCTACACGACTTCGTTCGATGTCTCCAACCGCTATCAGGGCGAGGTTATCAAGATCGAGAAATTCGATCCGGACAAGACCTACACCGCCCTCTATTACGACGGAGCCGCAAAGGCGTTCTACGTCAAGAGATTCAGCTTCATTCTGAGCGACAACACTCCGCTGTCGTTCATCGCTCCTGGAGCGAAATCCTACCTTGTGGACATTTCAGAGGACAAACATCCTCAGTTCCAGGTTATTTTCGGAGGAAAATACGAGCATCGTGATCCGGAGAATATTGACGCGGAAGAGTACATTGCCAAGAAGGGTTACACGGCTAAAGGAAAGAAGTGCCACCAGTATGACCTCGAAGAGGTGAAGTTCATCGAGCCTCTGCACAAGCCGGAGGATGACATTGAGGATGAGCCGCTGGACATCATGGATGACGTGGAGCAATCCGATGAGCCACAAGGCGACGCCAAAGAGGTTTCAGTCGCCACCAATGACAGCGGTCAGACCGGCAGTGCCGCCGATCTTCTGGATTCCGGGGATATTCCGGACATCGGGGACATTGACGAGCCTACGCTGTTCTAAGCACTGGCATATTCATAAATCATCGGAGATTTTCGTGGCTTCGAGAGACGGTCGTTGCAAGGTGAATATGAAAGATATCTCCTTCATAGGTTTTATGGGTTGCGGCAAGAGCAGTGTCGGAAAAATTCTCGCGACACTGCTCCCCGAATGCCGCCTTATCGACCTGGACACCTACATTGAGGGAAAGCAGGGCAAAAGTATTCCCGAAATATTCAATGAATATGGTGAAGCGGCTTTCCGCCGGATGGAGCGTGAGGCCCTTGAGGAGATATTCAGTGACCATTCCCGTCCCCGTGCCATCCTTTCCCTCGGCGGCGGCACCGTGACTTCAGAGTCCTGCCGCCAGCTGATCCGCCGGCACACCGAATGTTTTTATCTCCGCGCCACCACCAACACTCTTCTTAGCAACCTCGAAGGGCATTCGGAAGGCCGTCCGATGCTCAGCCCCGATCAGCCGATCCGCTTCGACAGGCTCAGCGGCCGGTCTGAAAACTCATCGAATAACACGATGGCCACTGAGTCTGTTAATAAGACCGACAATACAGCCGGACCGGTCGCTGAGCCTGTGGTTCGGTTTGGCTCACCAACCACCGAAGCGTCGTCAACAGGAACTTCAAGCGAAAAAGAAGCCCTCCACCACCGCATCGAATCCCTGATGCAAACCCGCTCCCCTCAGTACCTCGCAACCGCCCATCACATCATCGACATCGACGGTCAGACCTTCACTCAAATCGCCGCCCAGATCAAAGAGGCCGTGGACCGCAATATCCTGTATGTCAAACAATAAGGCATTCATCTTTAGTTAACTCTAGCCAAAGGCGAGCCTTTATTTCAGTAACACTCAATTAGTTATCCACCACGGTAAAAAACTGGTGGATATTCTACGCATAATAAAAAGGCTATTGACACGATAATGAACAGGATATCTGTTGTTCGGGAAATATTCATTATATTTGGAATTGTAAATCATACACTTTGCGGCTATGGAGGAGAAAAGGATTAAGAGATACCCGATCGGGATGCAGACTTTCAATGAGATCATTGAGGGAGGTTATCATTACATCGACAAGACGGGCTATGTCTATGAGATCGGGAATGCATACAAGTATGTGTTCCTTAGCCGGCCGCGAAGGTTCGGGAAGTCGTTGCTCACCACGACATTCCATAGTTATTTTGCAGGAGAGAAAGTATTGTTTGACGGGCTTAAGGCAGGAGAACTGGAGAAAGAATGGAGGAAACATCCAGTGTTCCATTTTGATATGTCAACGGCGAAGCACCTGAACGAGGAGCAGTTACTCAGAACATTGAGTTACAAGCTGTCTGCCTACGAGAGTACGTTCGGTAAAGATCCAGAGCTAAAGGAAGAGGACATAAACGCTCGGTTTGAAAGACTTGTCAAGAGCGCCGTCGAGCAGACCGGCGAGAAGGCCGTTATAATCATCGATGAATATGACTCCCCGCTGCTGGACGTGATGAACGATCCGGCAAGGCTTGCGCCGATGCGGCAGATAATGCGCAACTTCTACAGTCCGATCAAAAGCTTGGATCCGTACCTCCGGTTCGTGTTCATCACCGGAATCACCAAGTTCGCGCAGCTGAGCATATTCAGTGAACTCAACAACCTGATGAACATCTCGATGCTGCCGAAATATTCGGCTGTCTGCGGAATCTCCCAAACTGAAATCGAGACTCAGCTGAAGGACTCTGTCACTGATCTGGCCACCGGTCTCGGAATCTCTTACGGGGAGGCCCTCGAAAAACTGAAAGAGAACTATGACGGCTACCACTTCTGCGACAAGTCCGAGGATATTTATAATCCTTATAGTTTAATAAAGGCTCTTGACACGCAGCGGTTGGGAAGCTATTGGTTCGAGAGCGGCACTCCGACATTCCTCATTGAGAGGATGGACAGTAATCCGATTGACGAGATGGAGTTGGACAGTATGACTGACATTCCGGAATCGGCCTTCGATGTCTCGCCAGAACTCTGCGATGACACGCTGCCGATGCTCTACCAGGCAGGCTACCTGACCATCAAAGGGTACGACCCAAGAACAAAACTATACACCCTCGGCTACCCTAACGAAGAAGTCAAGATCGGATTTACCGAATGCCTTCTCGCCCGCTACAACAGCAAACGGATGTCTGGGAATATGTTTGTGGCGAAATTCAGCGCCGCTCTTAACCGAAACGACATTAACGAAGCCCTCCAGCGGATGCAGTCCTATATGGCAGGGATTCCTTATGACTTGGAGAACAAGACTGAGAAGCATTTCCAGACCATCATCTATCTCGTATTCTCCCTGCTCGGCTATTATATTCACAGCGAGGTGAAGTCCGCCATCGGGCGGGCTGACGCGGTCTGCCGCACACAGGACTGCATCTATGTCTTTGAGTTCAAGGTGGACAGCTCCGCAGAAGTAGCCTTGAAGCAGATTGACGACAAAGGGTACCTTATTCCGTATAAGTTTGAATATGACAAGGCTGACAAGAGCGCTTCGATGCACCAAAACAAACTTCTCAAAGTCGGTGTGAATATCTCAACCGAAACCCGAACCATCGAGGACTGGAAAGTCGAAGAGGCATAGGCTGGCATATTTTTGTTAACACTATATTACCATATAACAAACAGTTACAT
>CAVKML010000006.1:32464-93570 GCA_963657715.1 uncultured bacterium
TTACATCACGCAAGCCTATTCTCATAATTGTTTACCAAGCTGGTAGACAATTATAGGTGGGGGGAAAATTCAGTTATAAATGTCGAATAGTTTACGAACGGACACTGCTTGAAATGAAGCAGCTGACCTCTGAAAAGGAATCCTAACTCTCCACCACTAATGCTACCATTGTTAAGTGCGTCCTGCTACATAAAGATTCCCAACAACGACGAATGAGAACGATGCCTGTTTTGGTTCCGGAGCTGTGCTTTCGTCTCCCTTATTGCTTCTTCAAGTACGTCACTCTCATTATTCATATCTATGCTTTTGTCAGGCAGGTCCGGCATCGCTTTTTCTAAATCTTCTTCTGTTCCAGATTTCAATATATTCTCTACATCTTCATACTTAGGTAGTACTACTTTAGAGGAAGATTCATATTTAGCGCAGAATCGATCATACACCATTTTCATACATTCAACTGTAAATTCTCTAATGATCTCCTCCTTTTCCTTTTGAGTGTAAACTCTTTTATCTTTCCAATTATAAAGTTTGCCATAGTAACCGTTACGGCTATCAAGATAATAATGATTATGAAATTTATTGGCTACGGGTTGTAAACATTTTGGAAAGCGTCTTACAAAATCATCAAATATATTTCGCGCTGAATACCGTATTTCATATGACGGTATTAAGACAGAAAGTGAATCCACATAGTCTTTGTAATGAAAGACATGTCCTTGCAAATGTTCTCGGGCAACCTCGGAAATTCCTTTAATATCATCAGGAGAGATAGAATATCCTTTGGTCTCAGTTAATATGATCTCGAAATTGTGGAAATAACTGTCTATCATATGTTCATTCCTAAAAAAGCAACATAAACTCATAATTGAAGGAAACACATAATTATTGATAACAATCAAATCCTTTGCATAGGTATTGTCATTAAGTATCACATCACGGTCAAGTTTAAAAAACTCATAATCATCAGGTGGAATAGATAGAAAACCTGTTAGTGAAACAGATTTACTTCCATCAAAATTATTATAATAGACAGACAGTTCCAGTTGTTCAGAATCAGCGTCATATTTTTCTGGATATATTATCAAATTTTTCCTCCATACCTCATTACTATAATGATAGCATAAGGAATCGAAAACGGTCTTTGCATCAGACTCTAATCGATCTTTCCAAGCATAAGTTTTTTCTATTTCTTTCTTTGCCGCCCAAGCAGAAAACGCCTTCGCCACATTCAATAGTACATATTCAATTCCTTTCATAGCCATATATCGATCTTGCTCTCTTTGCTTATCGCGAGAGGTCTTCATTTTTTCAATATCACGGCGTTTTAACGCATACTGCTTGCCTATTTCATCCAATTTGTCAGACATGACCGTACTTGGAAGTTGAAAATCAGACCCAAGTATATTATAAGGTTCGGTCTTAAACATACTATTCAAACCACATAACGCGATAATCACTTCTTCACTCATCAAAGTCAGATCATATTCATCATTCGCTTTCTCTTTCATCGATAATAGAGCCACCGACAGATACACTTTATCATTCATTGGCATTGCTTGCAAGATCTGTTCAAGAGTCTTAGATGCCAAATTGGTCCTTGCTTTCTCATATGGTGACATTTCATCCGTACTTGCAAATGCCGGTAATATCAAGAATGACACTATCAAAGACAAAAACGTTAAAATAACTTTTTTCATTACATTCTGAGGTTAATAAGGGTTATTTATTCAGCAAGTTTTCTCCAACAGGCACAGCAAGACAACTTATGATGAATGTTCATAGAGTAACTGTCAAAGTCAAGACGCTGAAGAAGTGTTCCACCGTAATTATCTATCAACTTGCTGATCCTACTATGAAACGAAGATACCGGTTCTTCAGAATGATAAAAAGATAGATACTCTTCACTGTGATTGGTTCTAAGAAATTCAATAACAGTATGCGCATCAATGATTACGCCATCAGGGGCTGCCTGAATGAAAGTCGTGATAAACTGTTCTAACGCATCCATAGATCTAACAAAAAAATTGGTTAGCGCCATCCCTGATTCTTGTTAAACTAATTAAGAAAGTGTGGCGCAAATGCCATATTCCCATCAAGGGGGCTCTGGAATTGCCTTTTAAGCAAGAATGGGCAATGACACCACACCGAATATGCTGAGTAGAACACACAAGCATACACGTGCGATGAAACATCGCTTTTCCTCCGCTTAAATATTGAATTTTCCAGATTCCCTTAATAGAGGATAAAAGCAAACACTTTCATCTAAAATATGTTCTTCCTTTCGGAATTGCTACAAAGATAGCATTTTCAATGAAAAGAGCATTCTTTTACAGGAATTTTTCTGATTTGTCTTTTTGGTACACAAGAAGAGAGTCTCCTGTACCAATGGAGTGTTTAAGTTCATTTGGTACACATAAAAGCCTTCTGTAGTACATTTTCCGAACCACAAAGTCTGATGCAATATCGCTCTCCTAACGTGTGAGCAGTCGCGTACACCTAAGAGCACATCCACTAGATAGCGACTGAGTTGCCATTTCAAGCATAAGCATATTGGCACACCTAAAAGCCAGCGGCTTCGCCACGGTAAGAGATGATTACGACAGAAGTTTGATCCACTAAGATACGAAAAGCCTAGCGGTATATTCCTAAATGAACTCGTCTCGCTCCTTGATGTCTTTGATGCGGAGCTGTAGGGTGGTGTTGCCGCGGTAGTAGTTCTCGACTATGGAGTAGCAGATGTCGAAGGGGTTGCCGGCCTTGATGTAGTCGTAGAACTCGGCCATGTTGAAGGCGATGGCAGGAATCTGGTGGAACGGCTGCTTCTCATCGATGAGATCCAGCTTCATATGGACGCCTCCGGCTCCCACTTTGCGGCCATTGCCGCCATCGGAGACATTCTCGGTCAGGAAGACCGGATTGGTGTTGCCGGGGCCGAAAGGCTGGAACTGCTTCAGGAGGCGGAAGAATTTCGGAGTGATCTGACTGAACTCCAGTTTAGCATCGATGTCGGTCATCGGAGTCAGCATCTCCTCGGTGATTTTGCCAGAGATGAACTTGTCGATTCTGCTCACGAACTCATCCAAGTTACCCTCCTTCAAGGTCAAACCAGCCGCATAGACGTGGCCGCCGAAGTTCTCAAGCAGATCGGCGCAGCTCTCTATAGCCTCGTAGAGGTCAAATCCGGCGACACTGCGGGCCGATCCGGTGATGAAGCCGTTCGACTTTGTCAGCACAATAGTCGGTTTGTAGAACGCCTCGACAAGCCGCGAGGCCACAATCCCGACAACGCCTTTGTTCCATGTCGGATTGTAAACTATTGTGGCGGCGTCGGTCGAGAGCGCCGTGCCGTTCTGGACCATCTCAAGAGCCTCTTGCGTGATCTCCCGATCGATGCTCTTACGCTCGTTGTTGTTGTCGTTGATCTTCTCCCCGATCATGGTGGCGATGTGGTCGTCGGAAGCGGTCAGAAGCTCCACGGCCAGACGGCCTGTCTCCATTCTTCCGGCGGCATTGATCCTCGGGCCGATCTTGAACACGATGTCGTCAATCGTCAGATGACCGAGTTCCAACTTCGAGAGGGTCGCCATCGCGTGAAGCCCCTTGCGGGGATTCTCGTTCAGTTGCTTTAGGCCGAAGTGGGCCAGGACCCTGTTCTCTCCCACCATTGTCACTAGATCCGCCGCTATGCTCACCACCAGCAGATCCAGAAGCGGAATCAAAGTCTCGAACGGAATGCCATATTTCTGTGAATATGCCTGCACAAGCTTGAAGCCGACTCCGCAGCCGCTCAGATCATCGAAAGGATAGGTGTCATCCTCACGTTTAGGGTCAAGCACGGCCACAGCCGGCGGGAGCGTGTCCTCCGGAAGGTGGTGGTCGCAGATGATCACGTCAATTCCCTTCGTGGCGGCATATTCAACCTTCTCGTTGGCCTTGATGCCGCAGTCCAGAGTGATGATGAGTCCGAAACCGTTGTCGCCGGCCCAGTCGATGCCTTTGTAGGACACACCGTAACCCTCGTCGTAGCGGTCCGGAATGTAGAAATCCACCTTCGAGGAATATCTTCTGAGGAATGAATATACCAACGAGACGGCGGTCGTGCCGTCCACGTCGTAGTCACCATAGACCAGAATCTTCTCCTCGCTCGTGATCGCCTTGCGTACCCTTTCCACGGCCACATCCATGTCCTTCATCAGGAATGGATCGTGAAGGTCGTTAAGGCTCGGACGGAAGAACGAGCGCGCCTGCTCGAAAGTCTCGACCCCCCTCTTGACAAGAAGGTCGGCAAGTACCCGGTCAATACCCAGCTCGGCGGAAAGCCTTCCCACCTTCTCCGGATCAGCCGGCTCTTTCAAAATCCATTTGCGCTCTTTTCCCATAATAGACAAAGGTACGGATTTAATTTCAGAATGTGAATTAAAAGTAGTATTTTTGCATATTCGGGGCGTATCTTATTCGCCGATAATGGAGAAAGGATGCGGCAACGCAAGCCACCGGAAAATGGCCGCCTTCTTGCGCGAGGAAGAGGATATTCCGACGGCGAAATTTAGGAATATAAAAACACAACAGATATGGCAAACATCGAACTCAGCGAGCAGGAGAGAATCAGACGAGAGTCTCTCGCAAAGTTAAGGGAATTGGGGATAAATCCTTATCCGGCCCCTCTTTATCCGGTCAACGCGACCGCCAAGGAGATCGAGGCTGGTTTCGACCCGGAGAAGGGCAACTTCCAGGAAGTCTGCATCGCGGGCCGTCTGATGTCCCGCAGAATCATGGGCGCGGCATCGTTCGGCGAGATTCAGGACGCTACCGGAAGGATCCAGATTTATGTCAAGAGAGACGAGATCTGCCCGGGCGAGGACAAGACTATGTACAACACCGTCTGGAAGAAGCTGCTTGACATCGGTGACATCATTGGGATCAAGGGATTCGCCTTCATCACCCAGACCGGCCAGCTCAGCGTTCACGCCAAGGAACTTACCGTTCTCAGCAAGTCTTTGAGGGTTCTTCCTATCGTGAAAGAGGTTGATGGGGTTGTCTATGACGCGTTCACCGATCCGGAACTCCGTTACCGCCAGAGGTACGTGGATCTGATCGTGAACCCGCAGGTGAAGGACGTGTTCGTCAAGAGAGCCCAGATCATCGCCACGATGAGGGAATATTTCAACAACGCCGGCTGCCTTGAGGTCGAGACCCCTATCCTTCAGGCCATCCCTGGAGGCGCTACCGCACGTCCGTTCATCACCCACCACAACGCCCTCGACATCGACCTCTACATGAGAATCGCCAACGAGCTCTACCTCAAGAGATTGATCGTGGGAGGTTACAACGGAGTCTATGAGTTCGCGAAGGACTTCCGCAACGAGGGTATGGACAAGACCCACAACCCGGAGTTCACCTGCATGGAGATCTACGTTGCCTACAAGGACTACATCTGGATGATGGACTTCGTGGAGAAGATGCTCGAAAAGATCGCGCTCAAGCTGCACGGCACCACAGTCGTGAAGATCGGCGACAAGGAGATAGACTTCAAGGCCGGCTACCGCAGACTGCCTATTCTTGAGGCCATTAAGGAATATGCCGGAGTGGATGTCAAGGGAATGGGAGTTGACGAGCTGCGCGAGACCTGCAAGAAACTCAACGTTGAGTACGAGCCTTCTATGGGTGTCGGCAAGCTGATCGACGCCATATTCGGGGAATACTGCGAGGAGCATCTCATCGAGCCTACGTTCATCATAGACTACCCTGTCGAGATGTCTCCGCTGACAAAGAGGCATCGTGAGGATCCTACCCTCACGGAGAGATTCGAGTTGTTTGTCTGCGGCAAGGAGCTTGCGAACGCATATTCAGAGCTGAACGACCCTATCGACCAGCTGGAGAGGTTCGAGGAGCAGGCCGCCCTCAAGAGCCACGGCGACGACGAGGCGATGTTCATCGACTACGACTTTGTCCGCGCCCTTGAATATGGCATGCCACCTACCTCAGGTCTGGGAATGGGCATCGACCGTCTGACCATGTTCATGACCGGCCAAACGACCATTCAGGATGTGCTTTTCTTCCCTCAGATGCGTCCTGAGAAGATCGTGAAGAGCG
Source organism: uncultured bacterium (assembly GCA_963657715.1). GTDB lineage: Bacteria > Bacteroidota > Bacteroidia > Bacteroidales > UBA932 > Cryptobacteroides. The sequence goes on from CAVKML010000006.1 coordinate 38,558, forward strand.
ACAAGGGCGCAGAGGCGACAGAGGAATAATCAATTTTGAATATTCAGGAAGGGTGGCCGCGACCATGGGTCAAAGTCACCCTTCTTGCTTTCTGAACATGAATATATTGGCGGCTTTTGAGTTTCCGTTCCTCGCAACACTTTTCCAATTATCCAAGACATCCATAAAATAAATCTGTCTTCCACAATATGAGAATCGAAAATATAACATCAGCGCAGAACCAGAAGATCAAGGAGTTGCTGGCACTTCAGGAAAAGTCGAAACTGAGGAGGTCGGAAAGGTTGTTTGTGGTTGAAGGCCGCAGGGAACTCAGTCACTGCCTTGATGCCGGCTTCGTTCCGAAAACCCTGTTCGTCTGCGGAGAACTGCTGACGGAGGAGAAACTGAACGACCTTCTTGGCAAGGCGGAAAGACTGAATCCCAAAGTCGGTGTCGTCCAGGTTCCGTACGAACTCTACGGCAAGATTGCCTACAGAGGCGGCACGGAGGGTGTCATCGCCGAGATAGAGTTCCGGGAAAGAACTCTGGAGAGCCTGAGACTCAGCAAGAATCCGCTCGTCATTGTGCTTGAGAGCGTGGAGAAACCAGGCAACCTCGGGGCCGTACTCAGAAGCGCGGATGCAGCCGGTGCGGATGCTGTCATCATCTGCGACCCTCTCACCGACCTCTACAACCCGAACCTCATCCGGGCCAGCATCGGGGCTGTGTTCTCCAGACAGGTCGCCGCCGCTTCCTCCGAAGAGACCATAGCCTGGCTCAAAGACAAACATATTCAGATACTTACCGCACAACTTCAAGACTCTTCCCTGTACTACGACACGGACATGAAGAAGCCCACCGCCATCGTGATGGGAACAGAGTCCACAGGCCTGACCGAAATCTGGCGCAAGGCCGCCGACGCCCACATCCGCATCCCGATGCTCGGTGACCTCGACTCCCTCAACGTCTCCGTCTCCGCCGCCATCCTCCTCTTCGAAGCCCTTCGCCAGAGACAGTAAAAGGTTTCTCTGGAACATTCCGAACAGAATATTCTGGCTTTTTCCCTCATAGCCAAGGCGATAAAAGCAGTTCGTTCGGGATTTATTGTAAATTTGCAGTAAATCCCGAATGAAATATATTTGATTTGTCGTGGAGTACAAGCGGCTGATAATCAATGAATATTCCCTCTCTTCTCCCACCCAAAATATGCACAAGGAGGGCATATTAATATATTCACAATCAGGCAATAAGTCTCCACGCATGAACGGGCACGGTCATTGCAATTGGGTGGGAGGTCGGCCGACACTTGGGTCGGTGCAGACTGAATAACCTTAAAATGTTTGCGTTATGGAAGAATTCTCATTGGTCACTCCTACGTTACTGTTCTCAGCGGTGTCATTGATTATGTTGGCGTATACTAACAGGTTTCTGTCTTATGCGCAACTGGTGCGGAACCTCAAAGACAAATATGTCAAGGACAGGTCGGAGGTGACGGCGGCGCAGATCGCCAATCTACGCAAAAGGCTTAACCTTACCAGAAGCATGCAGATCCTGGGAATAACGAGTCTGTTCTGCTGCGTCGTATCGATGTTCTTCTGCTTCATCAGCCTAAGGATCACGGCGATCATCATTTTCGGAATCGCACTGCTTCTGCTCATCTCCTCGCTCGGTCTCTCAATCCGTGAACTAGTCATTTCCACCAAAGCTCTGGAGATCCACCTCAACGACCTGGAACACAAATAAGGAATGATTCCGTAACGGACAGGTCAGAAAAAAAGAAAAATCCAAATTTTGCACGTTACCAAAATTTGAATTTTTATTTTTCTGACCTTTGGCCATTCCAATCGCTTAGACAAGCTTAACAACTACCAATATAAGTGGCACCCGCAGTCTCTGAGGTCACAAGGCAACGAAGTAGCCAACCGTTCCGTAACGCTTCGACAGGATCAGCGACCGCCTTAACAAATCCGGTGCACAAACGGATAGTCCTAGAAGACAACCTCGGACATGGCCTTGAGGTCGGGCTGAAGGCCAGTCATGATGGAGTAGCCGGTAAGAGCCTGATAGAGAAGCCATCTGCGGCCGGAAATGTAGGTGCAGTCGGCTGAGGTGAGCTTCATCCTTGCCTCGTCGTCGAAGGAAGGAGTCTTATAGTTCGCTTCCAGAATCACCTTTCTCTGGCCGGAATCCTCGACGGCGAAATCATCAGCAGTAAACTCCGCGATCTCCGGCAGAGCCATCGGCAGCGTGTAAATCACAAGGTCACACTCCTTTACCGCATCTTTGAAATCCGAGAGCGGATCAGGCAGGAAACCATATTCTTGCATTGAGTCGGCGATCGCCTGAGCCTTCTCGGGGGTGCGGTTCATCAGGATGGTGGCGAATCCAAGTTCGGCCGCGGCCACGGCTGCGGCCCTTCCGGCTCCCCCGCAACCGACCACAAGCGCTTGAGGCTGACGGTTGAACGTGCGGCCGAGCGTCATCAGAAAGAATTGGTGCATCTTCACGAAGAACTTATCCCCGAAGTTTCCGATGAACTCCTCGACTATGCCCGGGAAATACGCCTCGACCACGGCCGTCACGATTCCGGTGAAGTCCGAATTGTACGCCTCGATGCCATCGGACCCCTTCACCAGAAGATTTGTCGCCCCTATGCGCGCCGCCGGTCCAGAAACCGCCCCCTCTCCCTTGCGGGCCATCTCCAGAACCTTTGAATATGCCAGTTCCTTGAATGGAGCGGTGACATTGACGGCGGCATATTCATCAACAAATCTTTGGAAGGAAGCCTCAAAGTCACTTCCTTCAATCAGGTCGTATGAATATTCACCACCTTTCACTCCCTTGTACGCCGCCTCGAACAGCGCCGGGCTGCCGGATCCTTTGATCGGATCGCCTATGAGACCATATTTCGCCATATTCATTAATTCTTTTTGAAGAATGCGAATTTAGCAAACAGCATGGCATTCTGCAAATCAAAATGGGCGGACAAAAAAAGCGAAGCGAATATTCCGGGCATATTCCAGTTTCAGAGTCCATCATTTTTTGTCATCCCCAAAACGCCAGTCAAGCCATATAAAGTCGAAAAAATGATTCCTAACTCGATTTTTTGATAATATTTACACAATGACACCTTTGATTTTGCAAAAAGCCTATATCTTTGCAAAAACGTTTTCGGAAACAAAAAAAATGGCAAATAAGACTAAAACCAATTTCAGATGGGTGATATGTGCGATGCTATTCGTCGCAACCGCCGTGAATTATCTTGACAGACAAGTACTTTCCTTGACATGGGATGAATTCATAAAACCAGAGTTTCATTGGAATGAGTCTCATTACGGCACGATCACGTCCATCTTCTCAATAATATACGCGATATGCATGCTGTTCGCCGGACGTTTCGTCGATTGGATGGGGACCAAGAAAGGCTACCTGTGGGCAATCGGAGTCTGGTCGGCAGGTGCCTGCGCGCACGCCCTCTGCGGTGTCGTGACCGAGAATATTGTCGGGTTGCGCACAGCTTCGGAGCTGGTTCAGGCCACGGGCGACACGGCTGTTCTCATCTCCACGATAAGCATGTACTGCTTCCTCGTGGCCCGAAGCATCCTGGCCCTTGGAGAAGCCGGGAATTTCCCGGCGGCGATCAAGACAACCGCTGAATATTTTCCGAAGAAGGACAGGGCTTTCGCCACGTCAATATTCAACGCCGGTGCTTCCATCGGGGCGTTGTTCGCTCCTTTGACAATTCCGATTCTCGCCAAGAACTTCGGTTGGGAGGTCTCGTTCATCATTATCGGAGCATTGGGCTTCATCTGGATGGGATTCTGGGTGTTCCTCTACGACAAGCCGGAGGCTTCCAAACACGTGAACAAGGAAGAGCTGGCCTACATAGAGCAGGACAAAGAGCTTGACAATGAGACGATCACCGACGACGGACAGACCAGGAAGATCGGATTCAAGGACTGTCTCAAGTACAAGCAGACCTGGGCATTCGCTGTCGGCAAGTTCATGACCGACGGAGTCTGGTGGTTCTTCCTTTTCTGGACCCCGTCCTACCTGAACACACAGTTCGGAATCAAGACCAGCGACCCGATGGGCATGGCGTTGATATTCACGCTCTACGCCATCACGATGCTTTCCATCTATGGTGGGAAGCTGCCTACCATATTCATAAACAAGGCAATGAAAAAAGGTCAGGCGTTCGATCCGTACGCGGCCAGAATGAAGGCTATGCTGATCTTCGCTTTCTTGCCATTGGTTGTCCTTCTGGCTCAACCTTTGGGCAGGATCTCGCCATGGTTCCCGGTCATTCTGATCGGAATCGGAGGAGCCGCCCACCAATCATGGTCTGCGAACATATTCTCGACTGTCGGGGACATGTTCCCTAAATCCAGCATCGCGACCGTCACCGGAATAGGCGGCATGGCCGGCGGTTTAGGATCCATGCTGCTCCAAAAGGTCGCCGGAGAGTTGTTCGTGTACTCCGAACAGGTCAATCTGTCCTTCCTCGGCTTCTCCGGAAAACCTGCGGGCTACTTCATCATCTTCTGCGTCTGCGCCACCGCCTACCTCATCGGCTGGGCCATAATGAAAGCTCTGGTTCCAAAATACAAGGTGATAACGCTCAATTAAGAGGATAGGAAACAGGAATGATATTAACATAACAAAGACCTTCTGAACGGTGATTCTGTTCAGGAGGTCAACTCGGGGAACAACGAGACGAATCAGATTGTTAATTTCCATAATAATGATTAAGTTTGTGGAAATTGAAAGATTATGAGCCAAAAAGAACGGGCGACGGAATTTGTGGTGTTCTGCATCGAGAATCTTGCGGATCGTTTAGGTGTGTCAGGTTCTACGATATTCAACAAATTGAACAGCATAGGGGCGATCTCCGGATTCCTTTATCCAAGTTACAAATCCCTGCATACCCAGAGTAAGGATTACATTCTGAATGAAATCCAGACCTATATCTCCAGCCATAACCTCAGCGTAAAACCATGAAAGTATTTCACGGCTCAATCTCAATAGTTGACAAACCGCTTGCCAACGCAGGCCGGAATCATCTCGATTTCGGCAAAGGATTCTATCTGACAGATTTGGAGGATCAGGCAATATCCTGGGTCTCAAGACCTTTGAACCAAGGCAAACTGAAATATCTCAATATCTACGAACTGGATTTTGATGCCGTTGTAAACGCTGGTTACAGATACCTTCATTTTAATGAATATAACGCCGAAAGGCTGAATTTTGTGATCTCCAACAGGAAAGGCGGCTCTGATTGGAAACAGTTTGACATTGTGGAAGGAGGAATAGCAAACGACAGGATATTCAACACAATCGAGTTGTACTCCTCCGGTTTGATTTCTGAAATGGAGGCACTTCAAAGGTTGGTTTATGAAAAGCCAAACAATCAGATCTGCATTCTTAACCAAGATATTATCGAAAACCACTTGACATTTGGCGAGGCACGTGAAATAAAGGAGGAAGAATAATGACTGGAAATCCTTTGATAAATGAGACCCTGCTTCAAATGAAATATGCCAGAGTCATTTCTCTATTAGCGAAAAGGCTGAATATTTCCGAGGAGAATGCGATGGCCATTTTCTATAATTCAAAGACCTACAGCAACCTCATCGACTTAAGAAACGGGCTGCAAAATATGAGTGACGCCTTTCTGGTTGATGAGATCATCCAGGAATCTTCACCCCATTAACACAAGGCTATAAGATTTAAGGAATCCATTCAAGTAAAGGCACTGCGTTCAGAAAATAGAAAATTCCCGAATTTTGCACGTTACCAAAATTCGGGAATTTTCTATTTTTGAACGTCTTAGCTACTTTGTAAAAGTGCTTTGATGATTCCATAGTCACTTCGACAAGCTCAGTGACCGATAGGGATGGCTATGGAGAACTAACTGATGAACAGCAGCTCGCGGTACTTAGGGAGAGGCCAGGTGCGGTTGTCGACGATCTCCTCAAGCTTGTCTATCGGACGGCGGAGAGCGGAGAAGCTCTCGGCTATCTCGTGGTAGGCGACGGCTTTGGCATATTCATCCTCAAGGACATTGGCCTTCTTGCGGGCCTCGACCATGGCTGTGGCCTTCTCGCGGATCTGATCGACATATTTGGAAATGCTCTTGATGAGATAGATCTCCTCCTTGCACTCGTCGGTTCCACCAAAGACATCCTTACTTAAAGATATTTCTTTCAGCAATTTGGACTTATAGTCAAGAGCCGCCGGAATGATGTGGTTGATAGCCATCCTCGCCATCACGCGAGACTCGATCTGAATCATCTTGCTGTAGGTCTCCCACTTCACCTCGTTGCGGGCCTGAAGCTCCTTCTCTGAATATACCCCCGTCTCCTTGAACATATTCACTGACGCAGGAGCGGTGAACTGCTTTATCATCTCAGGGACACTGGTCTCAACATCCAGACCACGCTTCTTCGCCTCCTCCTTCCACTCATCCGTGTAGCCGTTGCCGTCAAAGCATACGACATTGATGACAGAAGCGATGATCGGTTTAAGGGTGTCAAGAATAGCTACATTCAAAGCTTTTTCTGTGGCCAGTTCCTTATCCAAGCTCTTCTTGAAGGAGATAAGCTGCTCAGCCACAGCGGCGTTCAGGGTTGTCATCGCACCGGCGCAATTAGCCAGCGAACCGACGGCACGGAACTCGAAACGATTGCCTGTGAAAGCGAACGGAGAGGTTCTGTTGCGGTCGGTGTTGTCCACGAATATCTCCGGAATCTCCACAAGACCTACACTCTTGCCCTTCTTGCCGGCAATCTCGATCGGAGTGTCGGACGGCACCTCAAGCAGTTTGTGAAGCACTTCAGTCATGGTCCTGCCAAGGAACGCGGACACGATAGCTGGCGGAGCCTCATTGGCGCCGAGGCGATGGGCGTTCGTGGCGGTGGCGATGGAGGCCTTCAGCAGGGCGTTATGCTTCTGCACGGCAGCCAGCACGTTCACGAAGAATGTCACGAACTGGAGATTGCCCTTGGCATCCTTGCCAGGAGCCAGAAGCATCGTGCCAGTGTCTGTTCCGAGAGACCAGTTATTATGCTTGCCGGAACCATTTACTCCATCGAAAGGCTTCTCATGAAGGAGAACCACGAAACCATGCTTGCGGGCGATCTTGCTCATCAGGTTCATCACAAGCTGGTTCTGGTCGTTCGCGAGGTTGGTCTCACCGAAGATCGGAGCAAGTTCGAACTGATTAGGAGCCACCTCATTATGCCTTGTCTTAAGTGGAATACCAAGACGATGGCCAGCGATCTCAAGGTCACGCATGAACTCCGCGACACGGGACGGAATGGCTCCGAAATAATGGTCATCCAGCTGCTGGTTCTTGGATGAGCTGTGCCCCATCAAGGTACGGCCGGTGATCATCAGGTCCGGTCTTGCGGCATAAAGAGACTCATCCACAAGGAAATATTCCTGCTCCCATCCGAGGTATGAATATACTTTTGAGACAGACTTGTCGAAGAGGCGACAGATTGGAAGAGCCGCGTCAGAGACGGCCTTCAACGCTTTCTTGAGCGGAGTCTTGTAGTCCAAAGCCTCACCGGTGTAGGAAATGAACACAGTCGGGATACAAAGGGTGTCATCCATAATGAACACCGGGGAAGTCGGATCCCAAGCCGTGTAGCCTCTGGCCTCGAATGTGGCGCGGATTCCTCCATTAGGGAAAGAGGATGCGTCAGGCTCTTGCTGAGCGAGGGACTTTCCGTCGAAAGTCTCTATGACCCCACCCTTGCCGTCATAATCGATCAGGGAGTCGTGCTTCTCGGCCGTACCCTCGGTCAGAGGCTGGAACCAGTGGGTGACATGGGTCACGTGATGCTCCATCGCCCACTCTTTCATGCCTTTGGCGACCCCGTCAGCGGTCTCCCTGTCAAGAGGCTTACCGTTGTCGATGCAGTCAAGGAGCGCATTCAGAGTCTTGGCATCCAAGTACTTGTGCATCTTTGGACGGTCAAAGACCAGTTCTCCGAAGTAATCGGAGGTCTTGCCCTCAGGGCGTTCAGCCGGAACAGCCTTCTTCTCGAAGGATTCCTTCACCAGATCAAATCTGTCAATGCTCATAATTTGTCTATTTGTTAAAGGTGTATATTTCCTTAACGATATATTGTGTAATCAAACTCTCAAAACCAACTCAAAAAAAGGATGAAGGCTGATCCACGAGGGACCAGCCTTCAATATTTAAATCATAATATCTTTCCGTAATGAATATGCCGTCAGGCTGGAAGACCGGCACACACGAAAGCGTTCAGGACCTGAACATTCTGGCTCTGAAATCCCTGCTGTAACTGCTGCTGTCGGTATGTGTGGGCTTCCGAAATCATTCTTGAAAAATTTTGATGGCGCAAGTTATGAAATCAATTTTTAAACTCAATGATTTTTTTTGACTTTATCGGTTTAGAACAAAAACTCCAACTTCTCAGGTAATCTTGTATAATCATCAATCTGGACATAATCCATTCCGCCAAGACGGATCTGGCTGTCGTTGCCGCCGTCGGCGAAGTCATCGCCCACAAACAGAATCTGATCAAACGTGTAACCATGTTCGGCGGCGTAGCGCAACACTGCATCCAACTTGTTATACTGTTTCGGGGTAATGTCGAACGAAGTCGTACCGCCGATGAAAACTGAATAATCCTTAAAGATCTCTTGAAGCTCCGGGAACATGGCGCGACGGCGGATCTTGTCGGGATCGAAGGCCAACTTGGCGGCTTTGTCCGCACCGGTGCCGAGCAGACCGAAAGTCACCATACCGGACTCGTGATACTCAAGAGACTCGCCCTTGAAATCAGTGTAGCCGTATTTCTTACGCAGATAGTTGCAGCTCTTCTCGAAGAATTTCTTGTCCACAGATACCTTGTCCTCCCTAATAATCTGGAACTTGCCGTCCACAATATGGCTTTCCATCATGCCATAGTTGCCAAGAATCGTGATAGGATATTCACCCATCTGCTTGTAGATTCTCTGGCAGTTGCCGGCCCCTGCCATGATGATCTCGTAGCGTTTCGCCAAGGTGTCAAGGACAGCCTTGTTGGCGGCCGTCAATTGGGTCTTGTGCTGCGTGAGCGTTCCGTCCAGATCAAAGCAGATCAGTTTCTTCTCCTGCTTCCATTTCAGCTCGCGGATGGAGTCCATCAAGCGTTTCATGCCCTGCGGCTGGTCGGTGGAGACGTAGGTGACACCATGCCTCATCGCGAAATCAGCGAGATCATAACTGTTCACCGGCCAGAGAACCGTCTGAAGTCCGGCGGCGTGCATGTCGTCCAGATAATGCGCGGCGTTCATCACGACATTATAATTATAGGACACTCCGGCATAGCCCCTGTCCTTGAGTTCCTTCACAGAATATGTCTTCCTGGACGTGATCGGGATCACCTCCGCGCCAGGGTGAAGGCGGACGATCTCGTCGCAGAGATGCTCGCTGAAAGATATGAAGCACATCTGGTCGTACATATTCATCTCATCACAGAGGGCGAGGACCTTCTCCGCCAGCTGGGTCTCCCTCGCCGGGGTAGGATGTGACTTCAACTCAAGGAAGAGCTTCAGCGCCGGAGTGCGCTTCGCCTGGGTGAAATATTCCCGCAAGGAAGGAATGTGGTCGCCGTTCGGGAGGACGCAGCCCTTCACCGTGGCGTAGTCAAGTTTCTGAATATCCTTGTACTTCGTTCCGGGAATCATCGGGCCGTGCATGATCACGAGCGAATCGTCGGTGGTAAGATGCACGTCCAGCTCGACGCTCTCCACGCCGAGTTTCTGAGCGCCGGCGAGGCTGGTCAGAGTGTTTTCAAAAGAGCCCGGGTGGGCATAGAAGCCCCTGTGGGACATAATTTTGGTCTGCGCCGGAAGCATCGCGGCGCAAAGCAGTGTCAGCACTGCCGAGAGAACAAACTTTTTCATGGTTCAAAATTACAAAAAATTGCCGTATGTAAGCGTAAAAAATAAATCGCTCCGGATTTGACAAAGATTTTAAGGATTGCTATCTTTGTCGTGTGAAGGTTCTTTGGATCAGATTGAAGTCCAAAGATCAAAAGGGAATCCGGTGCGAGTCCGGGACAGTACCCGCTGCTGTGAGTTCATTTCAAAATGACGCGGCTTTCTTATGCCACTGGCTGGAAGTTGATGAATATCAACACCCTCATGCCGGGAAGGCGCCACGTCAGGAACAAGTCAGAAGACCTGCCTCCACAAGACAGACAACCGCTCGCCTGCGGGAGCACGGGCGGCGGCTGGACAAAAATTTTATGAAACGAATATACCGTCTCATAGTCTCGACCTGCCTCCTGGGATGCGGGTCAGTGGCTTTTGCGCAGACTTCCGGTGACACCACCTCGGTTCATCGGAAAGATATGCCTTTGGACAGTGTCCAGGTGATCAAGGAATCAATCATCATCGGCGCTCCGGCGGAATACAAATACCGGGAGGTGATCCCGGCGCAAACCCTTAAGGAAGAGGAGCTTCAAAGGCTGAACAGTTTCTCGGTCGCTGACGCGATCCGATATTTTTCGGGAATACAACTGAAAGACTACGGCGGAGTAGGCGGCCTCAAGACCGTAAACATCCGGTCCATGGGTACAAACCACATGGCCGTGTTCTATGACGGAATCCAGCTCGGCAACGCCCAGAACGGACAGGTGGATCTGGGGCGTTTCTCGCTTGATGACGTGGAGGAAATCTCTTTGTATAACGGACAGAAAAGCGACATATTCCAGTCAGCCAAGGACTTCGGGGCTTCCGGTACAATCTACATCACCACCCGCAGACCTCGCTTCGAGAACGGCAGGAAGGCGAACTTCAAGGCCACGATGAAGACAGGATCCTTCGGACTCATCAATCCGTCCATCCGCAGCGAGTACAAGATCTCGGACGCCGTAAGCGCCTCGTTCAGCGGGGAATGGGTCAATGCCACGGGCAAGTACAAGTTCCGTTACCGCCGCCGCAACACGCTCGGAGAGATAGTCTATGACACCACGGCCGTCCGCCACAACGGAGACATCAACGCCACGAGGCTTGAGGCCGCGCTGCACGGAGTCATGAACGAAGGGCGTTGGACCGTACGGGCATATTCATACAACTCCGAAAGGGGCATTCCGGGGGCCATCGTGAACAACGTGTTCCGCAACGGAGAAAGGCTCTGGGACACCAACTCATTCATCCAGGGCACGTTCACCAACAGGTGGACCCAGAAGTTCAGGTCGCTGGTCAACGCCAAGTACGCCGCCGACTACACCCACTACGAGAACCAGGACGCTAAGCTGATCCAGACCAAGAACACCTACAGGCAGAAGGAGTTGTACGCCTCGTGCGCCAACCTTTATAATATTCTTGACAACTGGGAGGTGTCATTCTCCTACGATTTCCAGTGGAACACCCTCGACGCGACATTCTACATGCCGACCGAAAGCGACGGCACGTTCCCCTACCCTACCCGTTACACCCAGATGGCCGCGCTCGCCACGGCGTTCGAGTGGGGACGATTCAAGGGGCAGGCCAGCGTGCTGGGCTATTTCGTGCACGAGAAGGTGAAGCGGTTCGAGGCGCGGCCGGACAAGGCGGTGGCCACTCCGGCGTTCTTCCTTTCCTACAAGCCGTTCCGCAGGCAGGACCTGTCGCTCCGGGCGTTCTACAAACGGATGTTCCGGATGCCGACGTTCAACGATCTCTACTACACGGACATGGGCAACGCCTTCCTGAAACCGGAATATGCCGAGCAGTTCAACGTCGGCCTGAAATACACGAAGGATTTCAGGAATATGCCCGTTCTCCGCGCGGTTGACGCTTCCGTGGACGCATACTACAACCACATCACGGACAAGATCATAGCCTATCCGAAAGGCCAGCAGTTCCGCTGGACAATGCTGAACCTCGGAGAGGTGGACATCAAGGGCGTGGACGTGGCGCTGAACACAGCCTGGGCGTTCGGCGATGTGGAGGCCACAGCCAGACTCCAGTACACCTATCAGGAAGCGATAGATGTCACGGATCCTGCGGACACATATTACCGGGATCAGATTCCGTATATTCCTTGGCACAGCGGTTCCGCCGTCGTGGCGATGTCTTACAAAGGATGGGGGCTGAACTACAGCTTCATCTACACAGGCGAGCGCTACAACCAGCAGGAGAACATCCCCCGAAACCACACCCAACCGTGGTACACCAGCGACCTCTCCCTCCAGAAATCTTTTGTCATCCGCACCCGCACCCTCAAACTCACAGCCGAGATCAACAACCTTTTCGGTCAGGACTACGATGTGGTGCTGAACTACCCGATGCCGAAGACAAATTTCCGGTTCACCGCAAGCATCGAATTGTAAATGAGCATATTCAAGAATATATTTCCTTTGGCGGCCGCCATCCTTCTGACACTCTCACCGGGGTGCCGGAAGATCGAGCTTGTCAATCCGACTGAATATGACGTGCTTGACCTTGAGCCGGAACCGGACGCGGATCCGATCGGGATGTACCTTCTGAACGAGGGGAACATGGGCAGCAACAAGGCAGACCTGGACTATCTGGACTACAGGACGGCCGTCTATGCGAGAGGGATATACGCCGAGAAGAATCCGGATGTGGTGAAGGAACTTGGAGATGTGGGCAACGACATCCAGATTTACGACGGGAAGCTGTTCGCCGTCATAAACTGCTCGCACAAGGTCGAGGTGATGGATGCCTACACGACCAAGAGGATCACACAGATAGACATTCCTAACTGCCGCTACATCAGGTTCAGGGGAAAATATGCCTACGTTTCCTCATACGTCGGTCCGGTGGCGATGGATCCGAACGCGCGTAAAGGGGCTGTCTTCAAGGTGGATCTCAAGGATTACAAGATTGTCGGGGAGGCCACCGTGGGCTACCAGCCTGACGAGCTGGCGATTGTGGATGGATATGCCTACGTGGCGAACTCCGGGGGCTACCGGGCTCCGAACTACGATTCAACAGTCTCCGTGGTCGAACTGGAGTCTATGCGGCAGGTCTACAAGATTGATGTGGCGATCAATCTCAGCAGGATCAAGGCCGATGCCTACGGCAACCTTTGGGTCTCGTCCATAGGCAATTACGACGACATTCCTTCCAACCTCTACCGGCTGGAGCCGTCGGGAGGACGCTACAAGGTGGCGGAGGCGATGAATATTCCCGCGTCGAACATGGCCCTGCACGGCGATTCGCTCTATGTCTATAGCGTCGAGTACAGCAACCAGACTTCCAAGAACACAGTGACTTACGCCATCATCAACGTGAAGGAGAAACGTGTGGTCTCACGCAGTTTCATCACTGACGGAACCGAGCGCAACATCGTGATTCCCTACGGATTGGCCATACACCCAAAGAACGGAGACATATTCATAACCGACGCGAAGAATTACGTTTCGAGCGGGGTGCTGCATTGCTACTCGAAAGAAGGGGTACACAAATGGAGTGTGAGAACTGGGGATATTCCCGCCCACATGGTGTTTCTTGATCGCAAAAAGAGTTCTAAATGAGACGTTTGGCGGCATATTCGTTGATCATTCTGCTTCTTGTGGCGTGTCGGGTTGAGATTCCTTACGTGAGCCTCGGATTAGACGACGTGTACAAGATCGCCAGAATGCAGACTTTGGCTCTGCGGCCGGCCTACACGGGCGAGCGGTACCGCTGGACGGTCAAGACGGCATCGGGGGTAGATTCCCTGCTGTGCGAGAGCAAGGACTGCATTTTCCTGATGCGATACCCTGGAGTCTATAAGGTCACTTTCACAATTGACGATTCCGTGAATCCAATCGTGCATCCGATGACCATTCACGTGGTCGATGAGGAGATAGAGTACAGTCCGTACATCGCGCACGTCTATGAATATCGGCCTGCTCCGGGACAGTTCATCAACGAGATGCCTGTCTATCAGGACGGCGACACCGAAAAGACTATGATTCAGAAGGCTGAAGAGTCATTGGCAGGCAGTTACGGGGCCGGAGTCTCTCTCGGAGCCTACGGAGGCTATGTCACTTTCGGGTTCGACCACACGGTTGTCAACTCGCCGGGCGAGCAGGATTTCCGCATAGACGGCAACGCCTTCCGCAGTGCCGCCCATGACGGACTTGACGCGGGAAGCTGCGAGCCGGGAATCGTGATGGTGATGTTCGACGAGAACCAGAACGGGACGCCAGATGACAAATGGTATGAGATCGACAAGAACCCGTGGTACACGAACGATGCGGCAAGGTTTGGATATTCAATAACTTACTTCCGTCCTTCCGCTGACCACACCGCTGTTCCGGGAGAGGACGGGACCCTGACCGACATTGAATATGTCAGGTGGGAGGACAACGCCGGGCGGACCGACTACGTCTATAAGAACAAGTTCCATGACCAGGATTACTGGCCGAAATGGCTGCCGGAGGACGAGATGACTTTCAGAGGGACACTGCTTCCCAAGAACGCCGAGGATGTTTCGGGGAACGGGACATACTACCTTCAATATATGTTCAAGTACGGGGCTTACGCCGACAACTATCCGAACAACGACACCGATGAGAACGGCGGCTGGATGAACGGCTTCGACATCGACTGGGCCGTTGATCCGGACACCCGTGAGCCGGTCCACCTTCAGGGAGTGGATTTCATCATGGTTTACACCGGTCTCAACCAGTACTGCGGATGGCTCGGCGAGACCTCCACGGAGATCTTCTCGGCGCGCGACCTTCACGTGCGGGTGAGACCGGAACAACACCAATAATCAACTTTTCGCAATGATATTCAAGAATATACTGACATTTTTAATCGCTGCGGCCTGCTGCGTTTCGTGCGTCTATCACAACGATGACAACCCGAATGTCTATCCGGACCAGGAGCCGATCCCGACACCTGAGCCTGAGCCGGAACCGGATCAGAATGAGGAGTATGTTAAGGCTGCATATTCACCGAACTGCTATATGATCCGCCCTGGGACTTCGGTTGACATTCCGGTGAAAAAGGCTTACGCAATGTGGGTGCTTTACACGGATCTGCCTGGGAACGTAGATCTTACCGGGCAGAAAGCGGAGCCGGAACTGCTGTGGCAGGACGCTCCCGGTCTCATCACCAATGTCGGACTTATCGAGGGAAACTCGCCGGAGGCCGCAAAAATGATCGTCTCTACATCAGACAAGGTCGGCAACGCAGTCATCGGGCTTCGGATCCGGGGCGAGATCCGCTGGAGCTGGCACGTGTGGGTCACCCGGTATAATCCTGACGCGGAGCAGGTTTCCTACGGCAAGACATATTCATGGGACAACAACGGGGACGGTGTTGCCGACTACATATTCATGGACCGCAATCTTGGAGCCGTGAATGACGGTTGGGTGATCGGGAACAGCACCGCCGATTCGTTGGCCGCCTGTGGGCTGATGTACCAGTGGGGGCGCAAGGATCCGTTCCCGGGCGACCGGAAATTCAGGGGCGACAACAGCACAGACAATAAATATTTCGACAGCAAGCCGATCTATGATTCCGCCGGCAACGTGCTGGCCGAAGGGTCCCAATCCGGGGGGACCGGAATCCGTTCCGTGAAGTCCGGCTGTGACCTTTCCACAACCGGATTCGCGAAGTCTGTGATGAAGCCGATGGAGGTTCTGCTCGGGGAAAGTTCGTACAACGATTGGTTCTGCGGTGACGAGCCGGTGGTCGTCAGGAAATGTGACACGCTTTGGTGCGGAGCGAACCGCACGAAGACCCCGTTCGATCCTTGCCCGGAAGGGTGGCAGGTGCCTTACGACAAGAACGGCAAATTCATTTGGGAAGGTCTGGACAGAGTCACGACCGATTACTCGCCTCTTGGCGTGATCCCTTACAACGGTCTGCGCTACAGGAACGGCGGTGGCTGCCTGAAAAACTCCGGATTCGCCGCCAACATCTGGTCCGGCACGGCTCCTACTGGCATCGGAAACGCCTACGAACTATCCATATACATCTCTCCATCCGAAAAGCGTCCGGTCATCAGAAAGGACATCGGTGTACGCAGCGACGGGTATGCGGTAAGGTGCGTGAAATCCTGATCAACACGATTATTCATAAATCATACACATAGCATTATGAAGCATTTAACAATCAAAACGCTGCTGATTATCGCAGCAATTTGTCCAGCCTTTGTAGCCTGCAACGATGACAAAGAGCCGGAAGTAATCTACGAATTCTCCGTCAAGGCTGAGGACAGCGCCATCGCGGCTCCGGCCGAAGGATGCGCCCAGACAATTCTGGTGACATCCACAAAGACCGCCGGGAGCAGTACCACGAACGTGGCCTACGAGGTCAAATCCGCACCGGAATGGGCTCCGGCCACGATCGAGCAGACCGCATTGGTCATCAATGTGGCGGAGAACAGCACAACCCAGGCCCGTGAGCCAGGCAGCGTCACACTCATTCAGGCCGAAAGCGGCAAGGAGCTGACAATCAACATCACCCAGGACGGGTATGAATATTCGATGTCCCTCGCCGGTAGTTACACCACCCCTCGCTGCAAGGTTCTGAGCATCGCCCCTGAGTTCACCGGCTTCGACAAGAATCCGGTCTTCGCCTGGACAGTCAAAGGACCGAACGACTCCGAGGCAACAGCCGCCGGAAACGGAAGCACCCTGAATTTCATCAAACTTGAGACCGGTGAATATGAAGTCTCCTTGACCGTCACCGATGACAGCGGAATCTCTATGGTCAGCACCTCCAAGGTAAACGTCGAGATGGAGAAAGAGGCATATTCACCATTCCTGTCCGAGGTCGTTGACCTTGAGCTCGCTCCGTATTCATCTGTCGGGGCAGGAAATTCGTTCTTCGGAATGACCGACACGAAGAAATCCGCGATGGAGAAGGCCTGCGAGAAGCTCAACAAGGATTTCAGCGCCTCCAACATTGGTCTATCCCTTGGCCCATTGGGAGGCTACATCGTGTTCAAATTCGACCACACTGTGATGAATGTCAACGGCCTGCGCGACTTCCGCATCGGCAGTTACGCCAACCAGATGTCCTACCCGGCGCCGGGAATCGTCTATGTCGCCTTCGATGCCAACCAAAACGGACAGCCTGACGAAGACGAGTGGTACGAGATAGCAGGCAGTGAATATGGCAAGACAACAACTCTGTCTAACCTTACCGTCATCTACAACCGTCCAGACAACTTCCTCACGACCGTCAGCATGGGGAAAGAGGTGAACGATTACATCACCTACACCATAAATGGTGTTTCAGGAACTCTTTCAAGTGGCTCGATGTCCAGCACGATTCCGGTATGGCCATACTGGCTGAGGGAAAGCGACGAGGGCAAGACCATCACCTTCACCGGTGTCACCCAGCTGCCAAGCAACACACAGATGAACGGAATGTATCCTGGAGCCACACAATGGTACGACTACGGTTATGTCAGCAACTCCGATCCTAAGGATGAAGTCAAATCCTCATTCGACATCGACTGGGCCGTTGACAAAGACGGGAAACCGGTTCATCTTCCAGGCGTTGACTTCGTGAAAGTGCAGACCGCCACGATGATGGACGCCGGCGGTTGGTACGGTGCCCTTAAAACCAGCCTCAACTGCGCCATCGACCTCCACCTCACCGACAAACAGATCGAAACCATCAAAAGGTAGCATACCCATCCATACAAGAGGTTTCGGAATCACTCTTTCCATAACGTACCGACCGTTCCGCACGGCTGGTACGTTTTTTAATGAATTCTTAACACTCACACAACTAAAACACCAAAGGCAACAGGCCTGTATGTCGAAAATTTTGCGTAAATCTGTATGCAGACAGCATACAAATTGGCAGGGACCTCAAAAAAGGGTACCTACAACAAGGAGCAGAAGATTTCGTGGACAATATGAAGCCTCTGAACAACGCACGTAAGTTAGGCACAAACCTGACTCTTATTACCGGGAAAAGACGTTTAGAGCAGGTATCCCGTCACGAACGATTTTGTCATAATCTTGCACTTCCAATACACGGCACGTGTTCACGAAATCCTACAGAATTTACTTTCACTTGGTGCCTTGTTCGATGCCCAGTATAACACTTCATAATCGAAGAAGGCACAAGTTCTACGGAAAGCCGGAGTGAAGTACACGGTCAACTATCTTTAACGGGAATCCATAACGGGTTGAGAGAACGTTTCTCAAGCGCGTGATTTGATTGGTGTTCAGCTTCCCGAGCATATCTTCCGCTGCGGAGCAAATGGTTTTCCGCATTTCTTTCAGGCAATAGCCAGTGTTTCGAACAGGACCGAAATCCGATTCGTCAAAACGAGCGACGGAATCAGGAAACAAGATCGGACATATTCGCGCGACCGCGGCGCGAACTTCACGGTCGTTATCCGGATAGCGGATCGCCTCTCCTTGGTTGACGTTCAAATCCGCCTTGTTCACCAGAAAGGAAAGGGAACCTATTGTTTTGACGACCGACTCCAAACGTCCGGACGAAATAAACGATGCGAATGTCACCATTCCGTTGGCATAGAGGTCCCAAGATTGAGGCACTATGCGGCTTGTCCCCAGAACCTTCTGTTTCTGCCATAAAGGGATGTCTACAATCCTTGGACGCAGGACCGCCGAGTGGCCCTCCTTGTCAAAATATTCAAGAATAGAACTCCAAGGGTATGAGAAAGGGTTGTTTGTCTCGCGGTGCTTGCGCGGATTGTTAAGAATATACCCGATGACATTCTTCAGATACTCTTCGGAATCTACCTTCTCGACCTTGACACGCACCCGGCACATGACTTTAGAGGTTCCGAATCGGTGTGAATAGTACATGCTTATTGTTCTCTTGAACCTTTCAGCGCATCGGGACACATCCGGCCTCCGTCCCCAAGCCAATGAATGGAAATGAGTCGAGACAAGTACTAATATCACGACATCAACGTCTTCACCAAACAGTTTGAATGCCACCGCGAATTTGTTCACTCCTGCGATGAAAGCTTTTTCGTCAGGAAACAGGTCCACGCCTTCCAAGCCCTGTGAGCAGATATGGAACCAGTCTGGCTCCTCTTGATCTTCAACATACGCATTTCGGGGTGCCTTTCCTTTCTTTTGCTCTTGGGCAGTATTTCTGTCTTTCAAATCTTTCGCCTCAACCATAAACATCTCTTTCAGTTTAAGTTAATATTAAGGAGTGAGGCCCTTGCATCACATCCTTTCTATTTCGCTACCAAGTTATTACAAATAAATCGTATTCCCCAACCTTTCCACACTTAAATCACACCTAGAACTGTAAATCATTATCCAACAGCAATTTCAAGTCCTAGGCGTGAGACGTTTCGCACACTTGGAAGAGCGAGGAGGATATACAGTATGGTGGAACGGAGGTGGAGACTCTTAGGTGTGACTTTTCACGCACACTTGAAAACGCAAATAACTGACGGACAATAAAATCGATTTCCAGGCGTGAGACGTTTCGCACACTTGGGAGGAGGAGGTGAACCGCAGGAAGGGAGATTCACACACTTGGGAGGAGGTGGCGGCACGCAGGAAAGAAGGCTTCGAACTCAGGAAGATTGAGAGGGCCATGCGATAATGGCGTTTCGGAAATCTTGGAAAACGTCGGCGGACCGGGACATAAACGCTGCCGCATCCGAAGAATGGAATGGGACACAGATGCGTGGGAAGGCGTTGTTGAAATCATTGTGGAAAAATTTGGAAAGAGGTGGAATAAAATGGAAAAATATTCCTAACTTTGTGACCAAGCGTGAAAGACGATAACTTATGATCACATTCATCGGAGAATATTCAGGCAAGATCGACGACAAAGGGAGAGTGGTTTTCCCTTCGCCGTTCAAGTCGCTGATGCCTTCCGAGGGGGATCAGAGGTTTGTCATAAAGAAAGACATCTTCGAGGAATGCCTTGAGATGTACACCTTCGAGGAGTGGGAGCGCCAGTCCGAGGAGGTCAAGTCAAAGCTGAATTTCTTTAATCGTGCTCACGCCGCTTTCTGGAGAGAGTACATGCGCGACCGCGCGATCGTCGAGCCAGACGCGAAAGTCGGACGTATCTCTATCCCCAAGAAGCTTTTGGAGTCAATTGGTGTAACGAAAGAGGTAGTCTTCTCGGGCAACGATTACAAGATCGAGATCTGGGCCAAGGAAAAGTACGAGGCCAGCGGAATCTCAAACGAAGAATTCTTGAATATCGCCGGGCAGCTGTCTCAGGAGAGATAGGAGGGCCGAGCGATGTCAGAATACCACACACCAGTGATGCTTGACGAGAGCATTTCCGCCCTTGTCACAAATCCGTCAGGAACTTACGCCGATGTCACATTCGGAGGCGGTGGTCACACCGCCGAACTTCTTTCACGCTTAAACGAGGACGGTCACGTCATCGCCTTCGATCGTGACAGCGACGCCATCAACAACAGGATAGGCGACCCTCGCCTCATAATGGTGCGGGCCGACTTCCGGTTTATACACAATTTCGTGCTGAACGAGGCGCACGATACCACAGACGAGGCGCTCGGAAGAAAACTCACAGACGGTCTGGACGGCATTCTGGCCGACCTTGGAGTCTCCTCCCACCAGTTCGACACGGCGGAGAGAGGGTTTTCCTTCCGCTACGACGCGCCTTTGGACATGAGGATGAACCGCGAGGGCGGGAAAACGGCCGCGGATGTGGTCAATGAATATTCACAGGAAGACCTCGAAAGGATCCTGCGCATCTACGGCGAGGTGGACAATGCCCGCAAGGTCGCCCAGCTGATCGTCTCGGCAAGGGACAAGGGCAGCATCGGCACTACCGGCGAGCTTGATGAGGCCATCAAGGCAGCGCTGCCGAAATTCGCCGAGCATAAATACTTAGCGAAAGTCTATCAGGCTCTCAGGATCGAAGTCAACCATGAGATGCGCTCACTGGAGAAATTCCTCGAAGGAGCCGCTGACACCCTCAGACCAGGCGGCAGGTTGGTTGTGATCACCTACCACTCTTTGGAAGACAGGATGGTGAAGAATTTCATCAAGGCCGGAAGGGCTGACGGAAAGGAGGAAAAGGACATATTCGGGAATATTCACGCTCCGCTGAAGGCGGTGAACCGCAAGCCTATTCTGCCGAAGGAAAGCGAGATAGCTTCCAACACAAGGGCAAGGAGCGCGAAGCTTAGGATCGCGGAGAAAATCGAAGAGGGAGGAGGCAGATCATGACGGAACAGAGGAAATGGAAATTCTCCGACATTCTGCTGTGGCTCAAGAACGCGGCTTTGGCGACAATCAAGGGAGAGTTCCTGCTGAGGATGCACGCCAGTCGCTATTTCATCCACATCATCTACACGTTCTTCCTCTTCTGGGTCAGCATCTGGCTGAGTCTCAGGATCGAGAAGACCATGACAAAGGTAGAGGAAAACAGGAAGGCCCTTGCGGACATGGAGATCTATCATGCGCAAAAGACTGTCGAACTCGCCAGTCTCTCGAAGATGAGCAAGGTCCGGTCCATGCTGGAGGAATCAGGATCGAAATTGACAATGCCGGAGAAACCGGCTGACAGGATAAGGTAAGACAAAGATGGCCACACCGAAACAGAACACGACAAAGAAGGAACGGGACAGGATCGGTCTGATTCTGTACTGCTTCTATGCGTTCGTGCTGATTGTCGGCCTGGCCGTCATCGGCAGAATGGCTTACATCCAGTGGTTCTGGAAGCTGGACAAGGATGTCGAAAGGTTCTTCCTTCCCCCAAGCACCAGAAGCGTCATCGAGCCGGAACGAGGCGCCATCATAGGCTGCGACGGGAAGCTTCTGGCGATATCGACCCCGATGTACCAGCTTTACATGGACTGCACCGTACTAAAAAACGAGTTCAAGGGAAAGAAAGACAAGGCTGACAGCCTTGAGAGGAACTGGCTTTCAAAGGCGATGGCATTCTCGGAAGGCCTTGCGGCCGAGACCGGAGGCAATGCCGGAGACTACTACATGATGATCACCACCGGAAGGAAGAACGGTGAGCGGTACATGAAGTTGACCGGAGACATCGACAGAGGCACTCTCTTGAAACTCAAGAAGCTGCCGTTGATGAAAGAAGGACAGTACAAAAGCGGGATCATCGTCCGCAAAAGAGACTCTCGTCAATACCCGTACGGCACACTGGCCAGACGAACGATCGGATACGTGAAAGACAACCGCAACTCAAACGGCAACAACCATATAGGTCTTGAGGGCAAATACGATTACGCTCTACACGGCAAAGAAGGCGAGATCTGGCTCAGGCCGACCGACAACAGGGAAAAGATCCAGAACTACGACAGCACCTACGTCAAGCCGGAAGACGGGTTGGATGTAAGGACGACCATCGACATCACCCTTCAGGACATCGTTGACAGGGCGATGAGAAAGCAGATGGCGGCCAACCCGAAGATATCGGAGGGCTGCGCCGTGTTCATGGATGTCAAGACCGGAGCGATCCGTTCCATGGTCAACCTTACGAAAAACCCTAAGGACAGCAGCCTGAACGAAGTCTATAACATGGCGATAGGATTTGGAGCCGAGCCAGGGTCTGTGTTCAAGGCCACCACGCTGATGACCGCCATTGAGGACGGCTTCGTCAAGTCGCTTGACGATGTGATCCCCAAGAACAACGGAGTGATACCCGGCTACCCTCGGGACGAACACATCAACGGCAACGGCGAGATCTCGATTCTCCATGGCTTTGAGGTCTCCTCCAACTACGTGTTCCGTTACCTCGCCGTGAAGAACTACGCCGACAATCCAAAGAGATTCCTCGACAAATTGTACATGTACAAGCTCGGCCAGGCTTTCGACTTCGATTTGGAAGGTCTTCAGGAACCAGTCCTGCCGTCTCCGGACTCCAAGCGATGGAGTGCCACCGACTTAGGATCGACCGCGATAGGATACTCCATCAAAGAGACCCCGCTGCACATCCTGACGTTCTACAATGCGATCGCCAACAAGGGCCGGATGATGAAACCTTATCTCGTCGAGAGCATCGAAAAGAACGGGGTTGTCAAGACAAAGAAAGGGCCAAGCGTCCTGAATGCATCAATCTGTTCCAAAGCGACGGCCGACACAATGCTCAGGGCGATGAAAGCGGTGACATCCGAAGGAACCGCCACCAGGCTCAAGGGAGCCAAATTGAAAGTTGCCGGAAAGACCGGAACCTCAAGGCAGGTCCTCAGCGGAGAAGAGATCAAGGAATATGGAATGATGAACCCTTACGTCACCAAAGACGGCAGCTACCATAATCTGGCCACATTCGTCGGATTCTTCCCGGCGGAGAACCCGAAGTACAGCGCGATCATCTGCATGAAATCGGATCTGATCAGGGGAAGCCTGTACGGAGGCGTGGGGCCTGCGGCCGCCATGCGTGAAGTCGTTGACGCGGTTTACACCCTTGGCCCGGAATGGGGAGCGGAGATTTCCGCGGCCGGCAAGGTCCAAGTCATGAAATCAGGGACTGACGTAAAAAGACAATCCGACACCAAAAATCCGGAAGTGCCGGACATCACGGGACTTGGACTGAAAGACGCCATATTCATTATTGAGAACAATGGATTGAGGTGCAAATATTCAGGGACAGGCCATGTTGTGTCCCAAAGCCCGAGGGCGGGAACGAGAGTAGCCAATGGTTCAACAATAACATTCACATTGAAATGAGACTGGACAACATCATAAGAAACGCGGGAGTCATCGAGGTGCGCGGGAAGCGTGATCTTGAAATCACTGACATCTGCAACGACTCCAGGAAGGTAACACCCGGAGCCATATTCATCGCCGTCCAAGGTCATGACAGCGACGGACACGCCTACATCGGGAAAGCCATCGCATCCGGTGCGGCGGCGATCGCCTACGAGGACGAGGGCGCGCTAGCTAGAGCGGTTTCTGAATATGACATGTCGGTCACCGGCAAGATCTCGTTCATAAAGGTCAAGGACTCTCGCCATGCTGTGGCGATGATGGCCGCGGATTACTTCGACAATCCATCAAGGAAACTCACGCTTGTCGGCATCACCGGAACCAACGGGAAGACAACCACGGTGACTCTCCTCTACCGCCTTTTCATGGCGCAGGGATATAACTGCGGTCTGCTTTCCACCATAGCCAACTATGTGGGAGGCAAGCGCCTGGAGACAGCGAACACGACAGCCGACCCTATCACGATCAACCGTCTCATGAGTGAAATGGTGGATGCCGGCTGCGAGTTCTGCTTCATGGAAGTCAGCTCGATCGGTGTCGAACAGAAGCGGGTGGCTGGCCTGGAGTTCAAGGTCGGGATATTCTCGAACCTGACCCACGACCACCTCGACTACCACAAGACTTTCGCCGAATATCTCCGCTGCAAGAAGTTGTTCTTTGACAACCTTCCGGCGACGGCGACAGCCATCACCAACATCGATGACAGAAACGGTGAGGTGATGGTGCAGAACACGAAGGCCAAGGTGGTAAGATATTCATGCAGAAGCATAGCCGACCACACATGCCGCATCATGGAGGAGACATTCGAGGGGATGCTTCTCAAGATAGACGGAAAGGAAACATGGACCAGGCTCATCGGACAACACAACGCCTACAACATTCTCGCGATCTACAGCGCGGCGATTGCCGTCGGCGCCGACCCTGATGAGACTCTGGTGGCCATAAGCAAGCTGGAATCAGCCCCAGGACGTCTGGAGGTCATCAGGGGGCCGCGGAATCTCTCCGTCGTCATTGACTACGCACACACTCCGGACGCTTTGGAAAACGTGCTGAAGACGTTGAGGGACATAGACAACGGCAAGGAACTCATCTGCCTGTTCGGATGTGGAGGCGACAGGGACAAGACCAAAAGGCCGGAGATGGCCGAAATCGCCGAAAGATACTCCGACAGGATAGTCGTGACTTCCGACAACAGCCGTACAGAGAGGACCGAAGACATCATGGACGACATCCGGAATGGTTTCAGCGCCAGCGGACTGGCCAAATCCATCTTCATAGCCGACAGAAAAGAGGCGATCCGCGCCTCAATCATGTTCGCCAGTGACGGAGCGGTCATCCTGCTTGCGGGAAAAGGACACGAGACATATCAGATAATAGGATCCGAACACCGTCATTTCGACGAGCGCGAAGTTGTCTCCGAGGTGTTCAGCAGCATAGGCAAAGCATAGGAGGGGAAATCGATGATCTACCATCTATTTGAATATCTAAAGCAATACGACATACCGGGACAGGGGCTTTTCACCTATCTGTCATTCAGGGCCATGCTGACCAGTGTCACGGCCATGCTGCTTTCGTTCTTCGCAGGACGGAGGATCATCAGATGGCTTCAGAAAAAGCAGATCGGCGAGACAATCCGTGACCTTGGGCTTGAGGGGCAGCTCCAGAAGAAAGGGACCCCAACGATGGGTGGTGTCATCATCATCCTGGGCATTCTTGTCCCTGTACTGCTGTTCTGCAATCTTAGGAATATTTATATTCAGCTCCTGATCCTGACGACCGTCTGGTGCGGAGCCCTCGGATTCGCCGATGACTACATCAAAGTCTTCAAGCACAACAAGGAAGGTCTGCATCCAAAGGCCAAGCTGGTCTGCCAGCTTCTTCTCGGTCTGGTCATCGGACTCACTGTCTGCTTCAGCGACGGCATTGTGGTTCGGGAAAAAGTCCCTGTGACGGCCGGGGTGGCGAATGTGGTCGAACAAGGGAACAGCGGCTCGCTTAACGTTGATTCCGAGACACTTGTAGCCCAAGACTCCGGTTGGAAAATGGAGAATGTGATCAAGAGTACAAAGACCACGATTCCGTTCGTGAAGGACCACGAGTTCGACTACAAATGGTTATCTCCGTTCAAAGGGAAATGGGGATGGTACTGCAAATGGGCGGTTTACGTGCTGATGATCGTGGTGGTCATCATGGCTTGTTCCAACGGTACAAACCTGACCGACGGCATGGACGGACTCGCCGCAGGGACAAGCGCCACCGTCGGAGTGGTTCTCGGAATCCTGGCATGGCTGGGCGGCAACTTGATCAACTCAAACTACCTTAACATCATGTACATTCCGGGAAGCGGCGAGATCGCCATATTCATGTCCGCATTCGTGGGTGCTTTGATGGGATTTCTTTGGTACAATTCCTATCCGGCTCAAGTGTTCATGGGAGACACCGGAAGTCTCACGATCGGAGGCATCATCGGCGTGAGCGCGGTCCTGATGCGGAAAGAGCTGTTGCTGCCGATCCTTTGCGGAATATTCCTTGTCGAGTCCCTTTCTGTCATCATGCAGAGGACTTACTTCAAATACACAAAGAAAAAATACGGTGAAGGCAGAAGAATATTCAAGATGACCCCTCTGCACCACCACTACCAGAAGGAAGGCATCCCGGCACTGATCAGCAGGCCGGAACACGCCATCCCGGAAGCGAAGATCGTGACCAGGTTCTGGCTCATCGGAGTCATCCTCGCGGTCACCACACTGGCGTTGTTGAAGATTAGATAAATTTATGAATATGAGCAGAATTGTAGTTTTGGGAGGAGCTGAAAGCGGAGTCGGAGCCGCTGTTCTGGCCAAGGTGAAAGGATTCGATGTTTTCCTTTCCGACTACGGAAAGATTTCTGAGCGTTTCGCGGACGAACTCCGCAAATGGGACATCAGTTTCGAGGAAGGGCATCACACGGAGGAACTCATCCTGAACGCTGACGAGGTGATCAAGAGTCCCGGAATTCCAAGCACCGCTCCGATCATCAAAAAGATCGAGGCGCAAGGAATCCACATCATTTCGGAAATCGAGTTCGCCGGACGCTATGACACAGCGAAGAAAATCTGCATTACCGGAAGCAACGGAAAAACCACCACGACATCTCTGATCTACTACCTGCTTCGGAACGCCGGCCTCAACGTCGGTCTCGGAGGAAACATCGGCAAGAGTTACGCATACCAGGTGGCCACCGAACATTTTGACTACTATGTTCTGGAAATCAGCAGTTTCCAGCTTGACAACTGTTATGATTTCCGTCCGGACATCGCCATCATCACGAACATCACTCCGGATCATCTGGACCGCTACGACTACCAGATGGAGAACTACGTCAAGGCGAAATTCCGCATCACACAGAACCTCAGGCCGGAGGACTGCTTCATCTTCGACTCAGATGACGAGATCACAATCGAGCATCTGAACAAGATCATCCTCTCCGCCAAGCGTCTGCCGTTCACCCAGAAAGAGGAAGTGAAACAGGGTGCTTTCCTCAAAGGCGACAAGATCATTGTCAAGTACGGAGAAGAGGAGTGCGACATATTCCTTAAAGAGCTTGCTCTTGGCGGGAAGCACAACATCTACAACTCTATGGCCGCCGCCCTTGCCGCCAAGGCTTCCGGCATCGACAACAAGACCATCCGCGAGGCTCTGGCCACATTCCAGCCGATCGAACACCGGCTCGAACCCGTCTTGAGCATCAAGGACGTGCTTTACATCAACGACTCAAAAGCCACCAACGTGGACGCTGCCTGGTACGCGCTCGAATGTCAAAACAAACCGATTGTCTGGATCGTCGGCGGAACGGACAAGGGCAATGACTACGAAGTGCTCAAGCCGCTCGTGAAAGAGAAAGTCAAAGCCATAGTCTGCATGGGTCTTGACAACCACAAGTTCCATGAGGCGTTCGGGGAGATCGTGGGAGACGACAAGATAGTTGACACGAAGTCGGCTGAGGAGGCCGTCAAAGCCGCCAGCGGATTCGCACAGGCCGGAGATGTCGTGCTGCTCAGCCCGTGCTGCGCCAGCTTCGACCTTTTCACATGCTATGAGGACAGGGGCGAAAAATTCAAAGAAGCCGTAAGAAGACTTTAATATTCAAATGAATATGGCCGAGGAAACAAAGAAAAAGAAGACACTCTGGAACTTCGTGGACTCTCTCGAAGGAGACAAGGTTGTGTGGATGATCGTCATCCTGCTCATCCTGTTCTCCATTGTGGCCATATTCTCGTCCACATCGCTGCTGGCCCTTCAGCAGCACACCACCAGAATGGCCATCATCAGCGAACAGCTGGTACTGTCTCTGGCCGGACTTGTCGTCATCATGGTCTGCTGCCGCATAAGAAAGATAGGATTCTTCAGGATAGTGTCGCAGCTTGGCTACTTGGTGTCCATCGGGCTGCTTATGGTCCTTGCCATGCACATCAACGCCGGCCCGGTCAAGGCGCTGTACATCAACAACGCATGGCGTATCGTGTCCGTCTTCGGATTTCAGGTCCACGTCTTCGAGGTCGTGAAAGTGGCCATGATAATGTACCTGGCATGGGCGGTCAACGCCTTCCGGAACGACAGCTTCACTCTGGCCAACCTGCTGGGAGCGAGATATCCGATCTGGAAGAATCCGTTGGTCAAGAAGATAACCTATATCTACTTCCCTATCTTCAGTGTCTGTGTACTCTTGATGATAGGCAGCTTGTCCAGCACATTGTTCATCGGCGCGATAATGTTCGCGACTATCCTGATCGGAGGAATCAGCGTAAAGGAACTGATCATTCCGGGAGTGGTCGCGGTCGGGCTGCTGGCTGGCTGCATCGTGCTGAACTCTTTCTTTCCTGACGAAAAAAAGCCTTTCCAGCATCTGGACTCCGCCATCAGCCGCGTCATAGGCGACAACATCGATGACAACCTAAGCATAATGCGTTCATCCCCTCAGAACAGCGAGGAATTCCAGAAAGCTCTGGACAAAGTCAAACAACCTCTCAGCGCAAAGATAGCCATTCATGAGGGAGGATTGATCGGCAAGGGGCCAGGAAGGAGCACGCAGAGATACGTGGTGCCTATCATGTTCGAGGACTACATGTTCAGTTTTGTCGTGGAAGAATACGGAATGTTAGGAGGAATATTAGTCATCATACTCTACATCAGCCTTTTGGCAAGAGGTTCAATCATCGTGAGGAACTGTGACAACCATTTCGCCAAGACGGCCGTGGCCGGACTTGTGCTGCTCATCACCGGCCAGGCAATGATGCACATAGCGATCAACTGTAACATGGGACCGCTCACCGGACAGACACTGCCGATGATCAGCCACGGCAACTCTTCGTTCCTTATGTTCAGTCTCGCTTTCGGCATCATCTTGTCCATCAGTCAGATGGCAAAGAGAAAGATAGACAGGGAGACCGCCAAGGCCGCACCGCTTGTCGACAGGGAGATCAAGGACGAGGTAAGCGGTGGACTTGACGATCTGGACAGGATGGAAAGCGAGCTTTCAGAAGAGATTGTTCCTCAGGAGAGTGACGGAAACGTCCCTGTACATGAAAATGACATCCCGGACTATGGGATAGATGACCATAACAACGAATAGGATATGGAGCATAAAGCATTGAGAGTCATCATAAGCGGAGGCGGCACAGGAGGTCACATCTTCCCGGCCGTCTCAATAGCGAATAAACTGAAGGAACTGAATCCCGAGACCGAAATTCTGTTCGTCGGAGCGGAGGGCAAGATGGAGATGGAGAAGGTTCCGGCGGCCGGCTACAGGATTGTAGGACTTCCGATTGTGGGATTGCAGCGTCAGCTCAATCTGAAAAACATATTGAATGACCTAAGCGTGCCGTTCAAGGTGGCGGCAAGCCTGTTCAAGGCCAAGAGGATCATCAAGGAGTTCAAACCTCAGGTCGCAATCGGGGTCGGAGGCTATGCAAGCGCTCCCCTGCTTTGGGCCGCGACCGGAATGCGCATCCCTGCTCTGATCCAGGAGCAGAACGGCTTCGCCGGACTGACCAACAAGAAGTTAGGTGGCAGGGTACAGCGCATTTGTGTCGCCTACGAAGGAATGGATCGGTTCTTCCCAGCAGACAAGATCGTCATGACAGGAAACCCTATCAGGAGTGTCATTGTTCCATGCACCCCGGAAATGAAGACCGAAGGTGTCAAGGAATATGGCCTTGATCCATCCAGAAAACACATCTTCATCGTCGGCGGCAGCCTCGGCAGCGCAAGGTTCAACCGCAGCATGATGAAATGGATCTCCGAAGGCTGTCCAGTAATAGACGGGGTCGATGTCTTATGGCAGTGCGGCAAAGGCTACAAGGCCGAGATCGACGCGTTCATGAAAGAGCGGAAAGAAAGAAACGCGGATGCGTTGAGCCATGTCCATTACTCCGATTTCATCGGCCGAATGGAACTGGCTTACGCCGCCGCCGATGTTGTGATCTCCAGATCCGGAGCAAGTTCGGTGTCCGAACTCTGTGCGGCGCACAAGGCGGTGATATTCATTCCTTCCCCGAATGTCGCGGAGGATCATCAGACCCACAACGCCATGGCTCTCGTGAAAAAGGACGCGGCTGTACTGGTAAAGGATTCAGAGGCGATGGAGAGGATGATTCCCGCCGCCCTTGAGCTGTTGAAGGATCCGGCCAGAATCAAGGAGCTTGAGGAAAACGCCGGGAAAATGGCGCTGCCCGACGCGGCGGGCAAGATCGCGGACGAGGTGTACAAATTGATCAAAGATTAGAAATGTCAAAATATTCAAAGATTTATTTCATAGGGATCGGTGGC
Organism: uncultured bacterium; assembly: GCA_963657715.1. Lineage (GTDB taxonomy): Bacteria > Bacteroidota > Bacteroidia > Bacteroidales > UBA932 > Cryptobacteroides. The sequence continues at coordinate 68,989 of CAVKML010000006.1, forward strand.
ATCGGAATGAGCGCCATCGCAAGGTACTACAAGTTCAAAGGGTATCCGGTAGCCGGCTACGACAGGACTCCTTCGGATTTGACTCATGAGCTTGAGAAAGAAGGAATTGATGTCCACTACAAGGATGATCCTGATTACATCCCAAAGGACGTGGCATCGACGCTCGTCGTCTATACTCCAGCGATCCCGGCTGAGCTTCAGGAACTTGTCTATGTAAGGGAACACGGCTACACATTGGTCAAAAGATCCAGGATGCTTGGTGAGTTGGCCGAGGGGCAGACTTGTCTGGCCGTGGCGGGAACGCACGGGAAGACGACAACCAGCACCCTCGTGGCGCACATCCTGACCGAAAGCGGGAAAGGCTGCTCGGCTTTTCTGGGCGGAATCTCCAAGAACTACGGCACGAATCTCCTGACCAGCCACACTCCGGCAATCGTAGCCGAGGCCGACGAGTTCGACCGCTCGTTCCTCCAGTTGCATCCGGCGATCGCCGCCATCACGGCGATGGACGCCGACCATCTGGACATCTACGGCACCCTTGAGGAATATCAGAAGGCTTTCAAGGCATTCGCGGCGCAGGTAAGCCGCACACTGATAGTGAAGCAAGGGCTAAACATCACCTCAGATGACACCAAGGCCACGATCCTGCACTACAGCTATGACGATTCAACAGCTGACTACTATGCAGCGAACGCCCGTCCGGACGAGGTTGGAGATTACATTTTCGACCTTGTCTATCCTGGTGGAGAAATCAAGAACATCAGGGTGGGAATTCCTGGATGGATCAATGTGGAGAACAGCGTGGCTGCCGCCGCGGTCTGCCTATGCCATGGTGTCGCGCCCGAGGCTGTCAAAGAAGCTATAGGAACATATTCAGGAGTCAAGCGCAGGCTTGAGGTACACCTCAACACCCCGCGTCTGTCCTATATTGATGACTATGCCCATCACCCGAAAGAGCTGGCTTCAGCCATCTCTTCGATGAGAGGAATATTCCCGGGCAGAAAGATCACGGCCATATTCCAACCTCATCTTTTCACCAGGACAAGGGATTTCGCCGAGGACTTCGCCGCCGCGTTGAGCAAAGTGGACAAACTGATCCTGCTGGACATCTATCCGGCGAGAGAGGAACCTATTCCGGGAGTCACTTCCGAAATCATATTTGACAAGGTCACCGCTCCAGAGAAGGTACTTCTCAAAAAGGATGAACTGATGGCCTACCTTGAAAATGAGCCGGTTGACGTGTTGGCGACATTCGGAGCCGGCAACATCGACAGGTTCATTGTTCCGATAACAAACCTTCTTGAGGAAAGATTGAAGAAATGAAGAAAGGTCTCAGGATAACCCTCATCGCCGCTGCGATGGGTCTGCTCGCGCTCGTCTGTCTCGTGATCCACGGGATGAACGACAGGCGGATCCGGCAGCTCACTTGCGCGGGAGTCAAGGTGGAGTTCACGGATGATTTCAATTTCGTGAGCGCCAAGGACGTGGAGGGTTACCTGAACAAGGAATACGGAGCTTACATCGGCCAAAGGCTCGACAGTGTGGATCTGATGAAGGTCGAAAGGATTCTGGACGGGAAGAGCGCCATCCTCAAGGCCGAGGCCTACACGACTCCGGACGGCCTCCTGAATGTCAGGATCCGGCAAAGAGAGCCGGTGGTCAGGTTCCAGAAGGACAACAACGGCTACTACGCCGACGAGAAAGGTTTTCTGTTCCCTCTCCAACGCAACTACACTTCGATGGTTCCGATCATTGACGGTTCCGTCCCGCTCGACATCGAAAGAGGTTACAAGGGAGAACCCAAGACAGAGGCTGAGAAGGAATGGCTGTCGAATGTGATAGCCCTTGTGAACTTCATGCAGAAATCCGGAATCTGGGCGGAGAACATCTGCCAGATCACGGTAGGGACGAACGGGGATCTTGTAATGATCCCTCGGGAAGGCAAGGAACGGTTCATCTTCGGACAACCGGCCGACTTCGAAAGGAAGTTTGACCGGATCAGCCGCTACTACACCACAATCCAGCCTCACAAAGGCGCGGGATTCTATTCGACCGTGAATGTTAAGTACAATGGACAGATAGTCTGCAGAAAATAGAGTTAATGAATATGGAAGAGAGATACATAGCGTCAGTTGATCTGGGCACGTCGAAACTGGCCGTCTGCGTGGCCAAGGTCCAGGATCAGAATGTCGAGGTGATCTATTACAAGGAATCGCCGTCCGTTGGCATCCGCTACAGTTATGTCCTGATCCCAGGCAAGGTGAAGACCGTGCTGAGGGAGGCCATAAGCGAGGCCCAGCAGGCGCTAAGGATCAAGATCCAACAGGTGATTGTCGGTCTGCCTCGCTGGTACGTACGCCAGGAGACGGCCTCGGCCGGCACCACCAGGACAGATCCCGATGAGTTGATTCAGGAAAGCGAGATCAAGGAACTCAAATCCAAGGCGTTAGAGTCATATCCGCTTGATGATTCCGCAAAGGAAGTGATCTACGGGGCGGTCGCACAGTCTTTCTCCACGGAGGAAAACATCAACGAGCCGGAAAGCGACATCGTGGGCATGGCAGCAGACAGGCTTGAGGGCAATTTCAAGGTGTTCATCGGCAACAGAAGATACTCCTCGAATATCGACAACGTCTTCAACGACCTCGGGATAGCGATAGCCAAGAAATATTTCACGCCAGGCATCACCGCGCGGGCCGTCCTTAAATCGGAGCAGATGGAAAACGGTGTGGCACTGATCGACATCGGAGCCGGAGTAAGCTCCGTGACCATATTCAAAGACAAGATAATGCGGTTCTACGCCGCCATTCCGTTCGGAGGCAACAGTGTGACGAATGACATCAAGTCAGAGTGCAACTTTTCCTTCGAACTGGCCGAGAACATCAAGAAGGCCTACGGAGCCTGCATGCCGAACAAGCTGTCCGCGTTCGGGGAGAAGACTATACAGATTGTGGACGAGGACGGGAATGCCACCGCGCAGGTTTCGGTGAAGTACATCTCAGAGATCATCACGGCAAGGATGAAGGAAATCATCGAGGCGCTCCTGTTCAGGATCCAGGAAAGCGGCTATGCGTCGGAGGATGTGCTCAGGGCCGGTGTCGTCGTGACCGGAGGCGGAGCGGAACTGGTGAACTGCGCGAACTACATCAAGGCCTTGTCAGGATATTCAGTCAAGATCGGCAGACCGAGAAGATTCTTTTCCTGCGAGGGCTGCGCCGAGGCCAGTGAGTCCAGCGCCGCGACTTCGATGGGCATGATTCTGTCGGCGAAAGGAGACCGATCCCTGAACTGTGTCAACGAGGTGGCCGTCAGAGTCGCCAGACCGGCCGTTCAGGAGAGTGTGATCTTCACGGAAACAAAGGCGCGTGAGGCTGTCGTGCTGGAACCTGATGCCACCGGACAAAAAGAGGAGGCCATCGGGCATGATGCCGCCGCGGCCAGGAAAGAGGATGACACCTTGGGAACAGTTTCCGTTCCTCGGGAAGAGCCGCATGACGAAATTCCTGAGACTGAATATGATCCATATTCCGAGGCAAGACATCATGCGATAGAAAGCTCGGTGGCGGCCGGATTGGACGAGGAGGACGGTCCCGGAGTGTTCGACAAGCCTACGGACGAGGAGATCAAGGAATATGAGAACAAGAAACGCAAGGAGAAATCGGAAAAGAAAGAGCGGCGGAAGCTGTTCAATTTCACTTGGACAAAGCATATTCTTGGCAAGGTCAGCGAGACGGTCGGAGGATTGTACGACGAGATGAACAATGAGGAGGTTTAAAGAGAGAAGATTATGGGAGACATTATTGATAATTTCGACATAGATCTGGCTGAGACCAGCCCTGTGATGACACCTATTCAGTCGATGATCAAGGTTATCGGTGTGGGTGGAGGTGGCTGCAACGCCGTGAACCACATGTTCAGGGAAAAGGTGGAAGGTTGCAGTTTCATAGTCTGCAACACTGACAGACAGGCTCTTGACGGCAGCCCTGTCCCGACCAAGATACACATCGGCAAAAACGCCCTTGGAGCGGGGACCGATCCTACCAAAGGTCGCAACGCCGCGCTTGAAGCCCAGGACCAGATTGATAAGATCGTGCTCGGGGACGACACGCAGATGCTCTTCATCACCGCTGGAATGGGTGGTGGCACGGGTACCGGTGCAGCGCCTATCATCGCCAAGATGGCCAAGGACAAGGGTATTCTGACAGTCGGCGTTGTCACGTTGCCGTTTGAGAACGAAGGTGAGAATGCGATGTCCCGTGCCATAGACGGCATCCACGAGTTGGTGAAGAACGTGGACAGCCTTCTGATCATCAACAACGAGAAACTTTACGATTTCTTCGGAAGCCTTCTTGTGCACGAGGCATTTCCAAAGGCGGACGAGGTTCTCTCAACCGCCGTCAAAGGCATAGTCGAGATCATCAGCCGGGAAGGCCACATCAATGTGGATTTCGAAGACATCAAGACCATGATGCTGAACAGCGGAATGGCTCTGATGGGTTGTGGCACAGGCACAGGAAAAAACAGAATCGATGATGCGGTCAAGGGTGCGCTCCAGTCCCCTCTTCTGAACGACTTTGATCTGAAGACGGCAAAGAGCCTGCTGATAAACATTACCTGCGGCAAGAATGACAACGGTCTCACGATGGACGATCTTTCCGAGATCAACCACAAGATCGCTGAATATACAGGGAATGTAAAGAAATTCAAGACCGGTCTCGTCTGGATGACAGATCCCGACATCGGGGACAAGATTCAGATCACCGCAATCGCCACCGGATTCAAGGTCAACGACTTGAGAAAGATAGCCAAGGCTGATCTCGGCAACATGATCCTCATCGGCAAAGACTTCAAGTTCGAAAGGCAACCCCTTCCGGAGCCAGAGGATGACATCAATTTCACAGGCAAGGTGAAGATCATCGGTTACAACACTTCCGACAACGTCAAGCGTTTCCATTTCGATGCGGACCGGAAACCCGCCTTAGCCGTAGAACACGGTCAGAATCTGGCTGAGCTGGAAAGGGTTCCGGCCATCAAGCGAGCCGACCGCCAGGAGAAGGAGCAAGGTTAATTCCTTACACCAATTTCCTCGTGGAATCCCCTTCCTCCAGTTTCGGAGGCAGGTAAATATCACGACCAGAAACATCGTTGCACATCATGTCAACCAGCATGCTGAAAGCCTCCTCGGCGGTTTCTCTCGTGTTCTGGCTCAGCTGGGTGATTGTAGGAGTCACTATCCTGTACGTTTCTCCCCCATCGAAGCCGATCAGGGCCATGTCTTCCGGAATTCTCATACCCAGACGCTTGACGGCCTTGCAAACACTGAGAGCCAGATAACCGCGTGGAACGAATATCGCATCCGCGCCTCGCCTGACCGCCTGGCGCACAGCCTCATCCAACTCCAGATTGTCCTTCTCGTCCACATAGGTGACTTTCGCGATGTTCCCGAAACCCATCTCGGACATCACTTTCAGGTAACTGCTCTCTCGCATATTCAGTGTGGAGAGTTTGATGTCGTTGGAAATCATCTCCAGATGCCGGTAGCCACTGTCCAAAAGGTGCTTCACACCCATTCGTATGGCTCTGTCGTTGTCCAACAGCACCCTTCCGACATTTTGCAAGTCAGGCAGGTCACGATTCATCAGCACCACTTTGATACCCAACGACATGGCTTTGAGCAATTCTTCCTCGCACCCGTCGCAGGGACTCAAAAGCAGGCCTTTCACACCATCGGCATGGAAGACTTCAATCAACCGCCCGATCTTGTCTATGCGGTCGTCTGAACTTCCGAACAGGACTGTGTAGCCGTTATCGTAGGCGATGTTCTCGATGTGTCTGGAAATGTCTGAGAAATAATGGTTCGCAAGATCCGGGGTGATCACCCCAATGGTTTTCTTATAGCCGATGCGCAGGGCGGAAGCCGCCTTATTCGGCGTGTAGTTCAGACGTTTGACCACTTCCATGATGGCCTGAGCCGTCTTGGGATTCACCCCGCTCCGGCCGTTAAGGGTCATCGACACAAGCCCGACCGAGACTCCTGCCTCTCTGGCTATGTCCTTTATGGTGATTTTATCCATTTCCGTCATTTCATGGTAATCCTTCTAATTGTCTCCGTCTATATTCAGCGCTTGCAGAGACAATGGTTTTGTGGTTACCTGAACACAAAAATAATAAAATTCCGACACAATATTTTGAAACGATTCAACTTTTGCATATCTTTGCAGGGTGTTTGAATCGATTCAAATAAAAACTTGCATGAACCCAAAGCACACCATAGAGATCACCAGTCCTGCACAATTCATTGGAAACTACGACGTTGTCGTCTGCGGAGGAGGCCCCGCCGGATTCATAGCGGCCATTGCGGCCGCAAGGGAAGGAGCCAGAACAGCCATCGTGGAACAATACGGTTTCTTCGGAGGCATGGCCACAGCAGGGTTCGTAAACCCGATCAGTGTCTTCTCGTACAACGGAAGACAGGTCACCGGCGGCATTCCGTGGGAGTTCGTCAACAGACTCAAGGATTCTGGAGGAGCTGAGATTGAAAGTCCGCTCTCCAATGTCGCGTTCGAGCCGGAGAGCTACAAGCTGGTGGCCCAGAGAATGGTTCTGGAAGCCGGAGTGGACATATTCATGCACTCCTACCTGAGAGATTGCGTGAAGGACGGGAACCGGGTGACACATATTGTGTTCGACAACAAGAACGGAGCGGAGGCCATCGGTGCCAGGATATTCATTGACTGCACCGGTGACGCGGATCTCGCCTTCATGGCAGGAATGCCGATGCAGGAGTCAGGGAGCCGCCCGCTGCAGCCGCTGTCCACATATTTCATCATGGGCGGAGTCAATCTTGACACCCCGATGATGAGAGAGGCCATCCACCACAACCGCCAAGGGGTCAACTGCCATTGCATGCCAGTGAGGGAAAAACTGATGGAGAGGAAAGAGGATTTGAATATTCCAGAGTTCGGCGGTCCTTGGTTCTGCTCGACATTGCATCCCGGCGTGATCACGGTGAACATCACCAGAACCGCCGGCAACGCCTGCGACAACCGTGAATATTCCCATGCCGAGTGCCGTCTCAGAGAGGACGCTTTCCGCATGGCCGCCATACTGAAAGAAAATGTGGAGGAGTTCAAAGACAGCTACCTGATCTCAGTCTCCCCTCAGGCCGGAGTCAGAGAGACAAGGCGGATCAAAGGCACGCACATCCTCACAGGTGAGGAATATCTGAACGCGACACATTTCGAGGACAGCATCTCACGGGGCGCGCACCCGATCGACATACACGTCGCCAACGGAGAGAAGCAGAACATCACGTTCCTCAAAGAACCAGGCTATGTGCCGTACAGATCCCTGATCGCCGATGACTTTCCGAACCTCCTTGTCGCCGGACGGTGCATCAGCGCGGACAAGACAGCGTTCGCTTCCATACGCGTCCAGGCGAGCTGCATGGACATGGGACAGGCCGCAGGAGTCGCCGCGGCGCAATGCTCGTCAGAAGGAAAAGATGTGCAAGACGTGAATATTCAAAAGCTCACATCGCGCCTACGCGAAATAGGCTCCTGCATATAAAAAGAAAGATAACCACTGAAGGAAACACAACTGATGACAAATGGGGACACTTGACTATCTGGTCATACTGGCATACTTCCTTGGACTTATCGCCGTAAGCGTCATAATGTCAAGGAAGATAAAGAGCTCCGAGGACATGTTCATCGCCGGAAGGAACTCTTCATGGTGGCTTTCGGGAATATCCTCGTACATGACGATATTCTCCGCAAGCACCTTTGTGGTCTGGGGAGGTGTCGCCTACAAGTCAGGCCTGGTAGCTGTCGTGGTCGCCACAGGACTTGGATTAGCGTCCCTGATCGTCGGTAAATGGATTTCCGGCAAATGGAGAAGCCTGAGGATCAAGTCGCCGGGCGAATTTCTGACGGTGCGTTTCGGCCATAGATCCGTGAGTTTCTACACGATTTCCGGAATAGTGGCCAGAGCCGTGCACACCGCCATCGCACTCTACGCCGTCGCTGTCGTGATGTGCGCCCTCATCAAGGTCCCTGACGGGAGTGTCCTGGCTTCGACCGGAATGCCGGGCGACACCGCGGCCGGTTATCTCAGCATCTGGTGGACCTTGCTCATACTCGGAGCCATAGCGCTGATCTACACTGTGATGGGCGGATTCCTGGCGGTTCTGATGACCGACGTCATCCAGTTCGGTGTACTGCTTTCCGTTGTCGTGTTCATGATTCCGCTTTCGTTCCACGCGGTAGGCGGAGCCGGAAATTTCATAGAGAACGCCTCACAGATTCCTGGGTTCTTCTCCGGTTCGTCCGAAACCTACACCTGGGGATGGCTTCTGCTTTGGGTATTCCTGAACGTGGGCATGATCGGTGGCGACTGGCCATTCGTGCAGCGCTACATCAGCGTGCCTACCAGAAAGGACGCGCGCAAGAGCACGTACCTCATCGGCCTTCTGTATTTCCTGACGCCGGTCATCTGGTATCTTCCCACGATGATCTACCGGGTGATGGAACCGGGTATGGCTATGGATTTCGATGCGGCCACGATGACCTACAACGGAGAGCACGCCTACGTGAACATGAGCAAGATGGTGCTGATGAGCGGCATGGTCGGAATGATGCTGGCGGCCATGCTCTCTGCCACGCTCAGCAATGTCTCCGGCATCCTGAACGTCTATGCCAACGTCTTCACCTACGACATCTGGAAGCACAAGGATAAAAACAAAAATGCCGACGAGCGGACGCTCATAAAGGTCGGGCGCACGTTCACAGTGGTCTTCGGACTGGTGATCATCGTGCTGTCGATGCTTATACCGTTCGCCGGCGGAGCAGAGAAAGTGGTGGTCACCCTGCTGACCATGATAATGTGCCCGCTCTACATACCGTCCATCTGGGGACTGTTCTCCAGAAGACTTACCGGCAACCAGCTCATATCCGCAATGCTTGCGACGTGGGTGATAGGCATCACGGCCAAGCTTGCCATACCGGCTTCCTTGATGAGCCAAAGCATGATAGAATCAATCTCCGGCTGCGCGCTTCCTGTACTGATACTCGCCGGCATGGAACTATGGTCCAAGGCGAAAGGGCTCACAGACAAAGGCTACGATGCGATCTGTGAATATACAGACCCTCACGCCGACAAGGAGCCTGACGAGCGTGCGAAGAAAGCCGTCAAGGCATATTCATACATGGCGGCCAACTGCTTCTGCCTGACCTTGCTCGCCATCGCGGCGCTGCTGTTGGGCAAACTGCTCGTCGGAGACGCCAAGACTTTGGAAGTAAAGAATATAGTGATAGGTTTCATCGCCGCGATCTGCATTCTTGACGGCGGTTACGCAGCATACAGAATTATAAAGCACAAGAAATATGAAAAGTAAACTTCTTGCAATAGCGGCGCTTTTATGCTGTACGGCAGCCTTCGCCCAGGAGGTTGACTGCAAATTGTTCATGAGCAAAAGAGGCCGCGTAAGACCTCAGCAGGGAATGGAAATATTCGGCAATCGGATCTTCTCCTGCGAAGACGGAGGTCATGTCAACGTGTATGAATTCAAAGAGGCGCCCGATGGTGCGGATCCTGTGGCCGGCTTCGAACTGGCATCCTCCAGGAAGGACAACCACGTCAACAATGTGGAATTCGGTCCACGCCGGGCCAAAGGATCACGATTCCCTTTATTGTACATCAGCAACGGCAAGGTGGGCAGCGAGATCGAGTGGCTGTGCTATGTCGAGCGGATCAACTTCCGGAAAGGGGTATATTCATCCGAGATAGTCCAAACAATCAAACTCGACGGTACAAACTGGGAATCAAAAGGTTACACTCCAATATTCGGAGCTCCGAGCTGGCTCATAGACCGTGAGAGGAAATTCCTCTGGGTGTTCTCCGCGATCAAGCGCACCACCTTCAAGGTCACACCGGATCCGGCAGAGAACCGTTATATCGCCACCAAGTTCCGCATTCCTTCACTCAAGGAGGGTTCGAAGGTTGAACTCGGTGTCGATGACATCCTCGGACAGGTGACATTTCCGTTCAATGCCTGGTTCACACAGGCCGGTTGCATGAGCGACGGAAAGATTTACTACGGTTTCGGGATAGGTGACTACGACCCGCACAGACCGTCGGTCATCAGCATCTACAACACCGACAGCGGCAAAATCGAGGCGACATGGAATATGAACGCCCGGATTCCGTGCGAGATCGAAGACCTCGTCCTCAAAGACGGCCGTCTCTATGTCAACTGCAACAACAATCCCAAGCGGACTGAAGATGATCCGCCAATATACGTAATACGACTTTAGTAAGTGACTGAATTTAAAAAAAATCTAAACGTTTGAATTAATGGACAGAAGAGATTTTCTCAAAAGCAGTGGAGTTCTCGCCGCGGCGGCCACACTTTCACCTGTGATGACAGCATGTGGAGATAAAGCGGCCAGGCTGTCCGGGATGAAGAACATTCCGGACGCTTACGACACTGACCTGCTCGTTGTCGGCGGAGGTCCCGCAGGCACCTGCGCGGCCATCGCGGCGGCAAGAATGGGGGTCAAGACCATCATCATGGACAGCGGCAACTGCTTGGGCGGCATGGCCACGAAAGGTCTCGTCGGGCCGTTCATGACCTGTTATGACCGCTACGGTGAACAGATGATCATCAAGGGCATATTCGGTGAGATTATCGACAGGCTGGTAGAGAAGAACTGGGCGATCCACCCGGAACACGTCAGATGGGAAAGCCCTTACACTGCATGGATAAAAGCAGGACACGATCATGTCACTCCTTTTGATCCTGAAGGGTTGAAAGTCATCCTTGAAACCATGTGCGTAGAGGCCGGAGTGAAAATCCTCTACCACACAAATTTCGTAGAGACGATAATGAACGGCAACTCGGCCGCCGGAGCGGTCGTGCTTCAAAAGCAGGGCCTGAGAAAGATCAGAGCCAGAATGGTCATTGACGCCACCGGTGACGGCGATGTCGCTGTCAGCGCCGGCTCACCATTCTCGATGGGATGCAAGGAGAGAGGCGGCAAGATCCAGCCGGCCAGCCTCTTCCTCAGGATAAACAATGTGGATTCCGAGAAACTTGAGGCGGATGTCTATAAGCACCTGCCCGAGTTCAAGAGGGTCAACAACGTCAGCTACCGCGCCCTCCACTGGTGTGTGGCGCAGGCCGAGGCCAACGGTGAATGGGACATAGACCGCAAGAGCGTGAATCTCTTCAAGAGTGTCGGACAGGATGAGTGGGTGATCAACAGCACCCGCGTCAAGAACATCGACTCGACAGATTCCGAAAGTCTCACAGGTGGCGAGATTGAAGGACGGCGCCAGGTCCAGGAGCTGATGAACTTCTTCCACAAATATGTGGCCGGATGCTGGAACGCCACGCTCATGTGTTCCGCCTCGACATTGGGAATCAGAGAGTCACGCCACATTGAAGGTGAATATATTCTTAAAGCCGAAGACCTCGTCAACGGTGTCGTTCCGGAAGACAGCATCCTTCTTGCCTCCAATTCGGTTGACGTGCATGGTGGCGGATCCACTTCCAACTCTTCGGTTTACACCACAATCAACGCGCCTTGGTACGGAGTGCCGTACCGTTGCCTCCTACCGCTGGGCGCGGAGAACCTGCTTATTGCCGGAAGATGCCTCTCGGCCAATTCCGACGCTGCCGGGGCCGTCCGCGTCATGCCTCCTGTGATGGCTATGGGCCATGCGGCCGGTGTCGCCGCCGCCCTCGCCCTGAATGGCGGAACCTCTCCGCGCAAACTGGATGTGGGAGACATCAGGACCGAACTCAAGAAACAAAAAGCATTCTTATAAACATAAAACAATCCGATAGTTATGAATCTAAACAGGCTTTTATCGGCAGGCTTGGCGCTCTTGGCGCTCGCCTCTTGTCAACAGGCTTCCGATCCATACATGGAACTGGAAACCAAGTCGCTTGTGTTGGAACCGGAAGGTGGAACAGCCACCGTGACGCTTTCATCCAACGTCTATTACAGGGTCAACAATGACTGCTCCGACGCGACCGGAGAGCATTACTGGGCAAAAATCACCGGCACGGATGCGTCCGGAGACCAGGCTGTAATCCATTTTGAGGTGGAGCCTAACGAATCCACGACCGAGCGCACAGGAACTGTCCGTTTCATCGGGGACAAGGTCACCCCGCTCAAACTGACACTGAGGCAGAAAGGTGTCGTGCCGAAGGGTATCTCTCCGGAATCCGCCACGCTTGAGAGTTCCGGCGTCTCCTCGACTTTCAAAGTATATGGTGACCGTAATTGGACGGCCACATGCTCTGACACCGATGTCACAATCTCTCCGGCATCAGGTTTCGGCGAGGCTGATGTCACAGTGACACTGCCTGAGAACGAAGCGCTTACAGCCAGGACTGTCACCGTGCAGGTGGTTCTTGAGGGTGACAAGACATATTCCTACACGCTCACGCAGAAAGGGTTCGCCGGAGTTCTCGCGGACTGGAACCTCAATGCGTTGACAGAGACCACGGGAAAGACATTCGTAGATGACGGCGACCAGACAGTGTTTCCTGGAACAAACGGAAAGTACCTCGACGCCGACACAGGAAAGGGCCGGATCGAATACTATGCCGCCGACCGTACCGGCTACCCGGCGAACAAGGTTGTCTGCCAGCGCGCGGTTGGAGCGAACGGAGACCCTTATGTCTCAGGAGCCATCCCGGAGGACTACTGGATGATCACGGTGGACAAGAAAGTCCCTTCCGGAACCAAACTGCACTACTACTTCGTGACAAAGATGGGCACAGCCACATCCGCCTACTGGATGCTTGAATATAAGTCCGGTGACGAGTGGAAGCCGACTATGCCGGTAAACCAGAAGAGCGAGACCTCGGAGAAGGGCCTAACCGGAAAGGCGGTCACATATTCACAGACAATCACCTACAACTTTGCCGCGACCCTTCTGGATTCCAAGAAGAATGGAGCTTATGTGGCGGTTGACGGAACATTCACTGTCGATAAGGACCTTGACGCCATCGTGCTGCGTTTCAGGCAGGCAGGGCATCTCGGACTTGACGGCAGCAAGAACAACGGACTCTACATCGACCGCACCGAAGCCGGTGGACAGACCAGATTCTCCGCCCAACGTCCGAGCAAGGAAGACGGTACGGCGGTGAAGACATTCGACCAGCATGTTACAATCGAAATAGCAAAATAAAAATATGAAAACCAAAATATTAGCAATCATAACGGCATTGGTTCTCATGCCACTGGGAGCCTTCGCGCAGGAAGTCCTAAAAGGATCGGTCAGCGATGCCCAAGGCCCTCTGACCGGTGTCATGGTCCTGAACAAGGACAACGGCAAGTGGGCGACCACAGACCTGGATGGAAAGTTTTCCCTCGATGACGTGAAAAAAGGACAGACCCTTGAGTTCACATTCCTGGGTTACATCACCAAAAAAGAAGTCTGGAACGGCCAGAGCCCTCTTAACATCATCATGACAGAAGACGCTGTCGAACTGGAGGAAACTGTCGTCATCGGTTATGGTTCCGTCAAGAAAAAGGACCTGACCGGAGCCGTAGGAATCGTGAATGACAAGGTAATCGCCCAGCAGAGCACGTCACAGCTCTCGCAGTCGCTGCAAGGAGTCGTGCCGGGACTCAGCGTCACAAGATCCAGCAGCATGCCTGGAGCCAGCGCGACAGTGAAGGTGCGTGGAATCACAACCATGTCCGACTCCAGCCCTCTCATCCTGGTGGACGGAATGGCGGTGAGCAGCCTGGACAATGTCCCGACCGAGGATGTGCGCCAGATCACCGTGCTTAAGGATGCGGCCTCGGCGGCCATCTACGGAGCACGCGCGGCGTCAGGTGTCATCCTCATCACTACCAAGGAGGCCACTGAAGGCCAACTCCAGATCGGTTACAACGGTGAGGTCTCGGTCATCACTCCTACCGAGTTTCCTTCCTACCGGACAGGTGTGCTGGACTACATGAATGATTTCAACGAATATGCATGGAACGATGCAGGCAACCCCGATGGCAGTGAATATGGAATATTCCCGGAGGCAACCATAAAAAACTATATGGAAAACAATGCCTACGACCCTATCACCTACCCGGATTTCGACTGGAAATCAGCGATTCTCAAAAGTGCCAGCATGCGCCACAAGCACAATGTCACGATGGCCTATGGTAACAAGACAATAAAGAGCAGGACATCGGCAAGTTACGAGAACGCGGACGCTCTTTACAAGGGTCTCAGCCACGAAAGGCTTTCGCTACGTTCACGCAACACGATCAAGTTCAATGACAAGCTGAGCGGCGCTTTGGACTTCGCGTTCAGGCAGGCCACCAAGAAAGATCCTCAGACAGGCAGCCCGATAAAGGCGGCCAACATGTATCCTTCCATCTACGCTGGTCTTTATCCGGACGGACGTGTGGCCGCAGGCAAAGAGGGATCGTTCAGCAACACTCTAGGAGCTCTCCGCGAGGGCGGATTCAAGAACTCGGTCAGCACTAACATCACCGCCAAGTTCTCGCTCAGCTACAAGCCTGTCACGGGACTTGACATCACGGCGAACTTCACGCCGACATACAATTTCGTGAAGACCAAGGACATGACCAAAGCGGTGCCTGTCTATGACGCATACGATACTGATGTCATGATCGGCTACGTCTCCGGCTACAACACCAACTCGCTGACTGAAAGCCGCAGCGACTCGAAGACATACGAGACTCAGGTGATCGCCACTTATGACCACACTTTCGCCGACAAGCACAGCCTCAACGTCATGGCCGGTTACGAGGACTATATGTACACCTACGAGGGACTCACGGCCGGATCCAACGAGATGGATCTCGCAAGCTATCCATACCTTGATCTCGCAAATAAGAACTCACTGACAGTTGGAGGGAACTCACACCAGAACGCATACCGTTCGTTCTTCGGCCGTGTCATGTACAACTATGCGGGACGCTATTATATTCAGATCAACGCCCGAGGAGACGCATCCTCCCGTTTCCACAAGGACTACCGCTGGGGATTCTTCCCGAGCGCTTCTGTCGGCTGGGTCGTTTCCAACGAGAAATTCATGTCAAGCGTAAACTGGCTTAACCACCTGAAACTGAGGGCATCTGTCGGCAGTCTCGGCAACGAACGCATCGGAAACTATCCTTATCAGACGTACATCACCTTCAACAAAGCACTCCTGTACGACAGCTCCGGATCATCTCCGGTCTCCACTATGACAGGAGCACAGCAGGACTACGCCTACAAGGATATTCATTGGGAGAAGACATGGAGCTGGGATGCCGGTATCGACGCATCGCTTCTGGGCAACAGACTCGACATCTCGGCTGATTACTATTACAAGAAGACCACTGACATGCTTCTCGCCGTAGCCATTCCTTCATTCACCGGTTATTCGGCTCCTGACCGCAATGCCGGCACGATGAACACGAGAGGCTGGGAGGTAAAGATCGGTTGGAGCGACTCCATCGGAGATTTCAGGTACAGCGTCTCCGCCAATCTTTCCGACTATCGTTCAATCATGGGCAATCTGGGCGGAAAGCAGGTCTTCAACTCCAACGGCACAATCATCACCGAGGGTGAGGAATATAACTCTTGGTATGGTTACAAGGCAGACGGCCTTTTCCAGACCGCTGATGAAGTGGCGGGCAGCGCCCTCCTTGTGGCCTCAACCAAGCCTGGAGATGTCAAATACGTCGATGTAAGCGGTCCGGAAGGCACTCCTGACGGAATCATCAACGATACCTACGACCGTGTGATTCTCGGCAGTTCACTTCCTCATTACATCTACGGTGGAAGCGTCAACCTCGGTTGGAAGGGAATCTCACTCTCCATGCTGTTCAACGGTGTCGGGCACAAATTGTCACACCTTACCGAGGACATGGTTCGTCCGTTCCAGAGCCAGTGGCTCTCAGCGCCTTCCATAATCCGCAATTCGGATGGAAGCCGCAACTACTGGAGCGTCTACAACTCTGACGAGGAGAATCAGAAGGCGCGCTATCCAAGACTCAGCGAGACCGGAGCGAGGTACAACAACTACAAGATGTCAGACTACTGGCTTGTGAACAGTGCCTTCCTGAGAATCAAGAACATCAACCTCGGCTACACATTCCCGGAGTCAATCATACGCAAGGTGAGCCTCAAGGGGCTGCGTGTCTATTTCAACGTCGACGATCCGTTCTGCTTCGACAACTATCTTAAAGGATGGGATCCTGAGGCGGGAGCGTCAACCTACATCGCAAGAACCTGGACATTCGGTCTTGATCTTAAATTCTAGTTGCAGTCATGAATATGAAAAAGACATTAAATATAATCGTCATCGCACTTACAGCCATCTCAATGGCCTCATGCGCCGATCTGAATCTCAATCCCCTCTCTGCGGCGTCCAGTGAAAACTGGTATTCATCCCCTGACGAGGTCCGGATTTCCCTCAACGACTTCTACAGAAGCGATTTCTACCCGATAGAGCATGGTTTCGCCATGGATCGCCAGACCGATGACTGGAATCAGCGTACTGTGTCATACCCGGTCTCTTCCGGTCTCCTCGACGCCACCACGGCCAACGGCCAGATCAACATCGCCAAAACATGGAGTTACTCGTACAAGAACGTGACACGCGCCAACCGCATCATCGAGTCTCTGGACAAGCTTGAAGGCAAGTACAACGCCGCCGAGCTCGACAAACTGCGCGCCGAGGCATGCTTCTTCAGAGCGTATGTATATTCACGCCTGATCACCCTTTGGGGCGACGTGCCATTCTACCTTACATCAATCACCCCTGAGCAGGCGTTCGAGATGGGAAGGACAGACAAGAAGACCGTCCTTGAGCAAATCTACAAGGACTTTGACTATGCCTCAGAGAACCTGCCTGCCGACAACAATTCCACTTTGACAAGGGTGGACAAGGGCTGCGCCCTGGCATTCAAGGCGAGAATAGCCCTCTATCAAGCTGATTATGAGACAGCGGCAAAGGCGGCAAAGGATTGCATGGAACTCGGAAAATATTCATTGTACCCAGACTACGGTGAATTGTTCCGCGACAAGACAAAGAACTGCGAGATCATCTGGTCAATTCCCCACTCCACCGACATTGAGGTCGACTCTGATGGCAAACCTACCACACAAAGCATAAGGTCGTTCATAGCCAGGGCCGCCGGAGGGACGCACGACGCACAGCCTTCATGGGAACTGCTGGCCTCCTACGAAATGACAAACGGCAAGACCATAGATGAGCCGGGCAGCGGTTTCGATCCTCATGATCCTTTCAAGGGCCGTGACCCTCGCTGCCTTGAGACTTTCGCCGCTCCCGGGACTAAGATCTACGGCGACACCGGAGTTGACTGGAATCCGTCACCGGACGCCACACAGACCATGGATTATCTGTCAGGGAAGATGATTTCCAACAAGGACAGCAAGGGCGGATCCGACTCAAAGAACTGCTCCTACAATAGCTGCTGTCTTCGCAAGGGAGCCCAGCCGGAATGGAGGACCCGACTCTACAATGACAATCCGGTGATACTCATGCGCTACGCTGATGTGCTTCTTATGTACGCAGAAGCTAAAATCGAGATGAATCAGATAGATGCTGAGGTTCTGGCCTGCATCAATGATGTGCGTGCCCGCGCCTACAAGGTAAAAAGAAGCGAGACTTCCGCCTACCCTGCCGTGACCACCACAGACCAGACATCGCTGAGAAAGATTCTCCGAAGGGAGCGCCGCGTTGAACTGGCATGGGAGAACCATCGTTATTTCGACCTGCAACGCTGGCGTCAGTTTGAGAACGCTTTTGCCCACAACAGATATGGTTTCTCACGCAACGCGAACATAAACAAGGCTGCTTTCGCCGCCGGGAAATGGTTCTGGCCGGAGACTCCTGAGTTCGATGAAGACGGATTCCCTAACTTCGACAAGATGGCGGCGGAGAACGACTACATCGAACAGCATGTCGAAAGAAATTTCGTCTCCAAGGTCTACCTGTGGCCTCTGCCAAGTGACGAGGTCCAGATCATGAACGGGAAACTTGAGCAAAACCCTGGCTATTAATGCTCTTCCCTTATGAGTGTTGATGAGATATTGCTGAACAGTAGGTTCCAGCCTCTGAAAAGAGTGCTGGCCTACGATGTTTTCAACACTGGTTTCAACGGCTGGATGACCTTGATGCCGAACTTCACGGAATATCCTGACTTTGATGTGCCGAAGACCCTGATCTGCAAGGATCAGTGGCCTCCGGTCATGCTGAGTTCGGCGACATACCGCTATCCAGGGACTCACGGTTCGATGTCTGGCACCTACAGCCTGAAACTGTCAACCCGTCCCGTGGCCGCGCCTTACACTGAAAAGCCGGCGGAAGGCTCTCTCGGCCACGCAATCAAAAGACTTTCATTCTACCGCCCGGACAGTCGGTATCTTCAGATAGAATGCTGGTTCAGCTACACCGCCGAGCAAGATTCCATGGGCCCAGAGAACCGTCCCCAGCCTGGACTTCACGAAAATTCCATCAGGGATTTCGGAATGGGGTTCGACATCCAGACAAAAGGCAAGCGTTTCTTCGTCGGGATGCGCTACCTCAACGCGGTGGACGGGAAGATGACACAGAAATGGCAATATGTCCACTCACGTGACGGGATGACTGACAAGGAATGGGCCTACGGGCAGGAAGGTGAATGGTGCAGGAAAGGCATTGATCCGTGGTGGTTCGGCAACCGCTACGCCAACGGAGACCATGACGGATTCCGCAACCTTCCCGACGGTCATCAGGAACTCATCTACAATGAGACAGACTGCAAGTTGAACTGGCAGTACATGAGGCTCAAGGTTGACACGGAACTGAAGGAATATGTAGAATTCCAATGTCATGACAGAATCTGGGACATGAGGGGCATAAAGGTTGATGCGGTGGATGGATATAACAGGATAGAGAACCTTATAAACCCTCTGTTCTGGGTCGGAGCCGACACTAACAGAAGAGTGTTCTTCTATGTGGATTCCGTTGTTGTCTCACAAGAATAAATGGAATGTACATGAAAATATTCAATGACTCTCACCTTGAGGTGAAAAAATATTTTTCCGGAAGTTTCCAGACTCATCCTTACGAGACAGGATGGGCTGACGAGGCCATATTCTTCGTGATGGTTGAAAAAGTCGAAGGCGAACCTGTGTTCACTGGTCAGGTGCAGCTTTCACAGGACGGAGTTCACTGGGCCGACGACGGCAGCATGCCGTCCAGATTCAGCGGCGAAGGCCTGCACATCATCAAGGTACAGCCAAATTTCGGCAACTATCTGCGCCTTTCAATCAATATTGAGGGCGGAAATATGTTCTTAAATCTACACATAGCATGCAAAGGTTGATATCAATTTTGACGGCGGCCGTTCTCTGTCTGCCGTTGGTGTCCTGTTCGTCCAAGGAAGATCCTAAAGTTCCAACAATCAAACCTACTCCCGGCGAAGACAGTGGGAGTGGTTCCGGAATCAAAGTCGGTGAGGTCCTTCCGGCATGGCAGGAGGGCGAGATGGACATTCATTTCATAAACACGACGACCGGTGAGTCCGCTTTCGTCATCATGCCGGACGGCACGCAGCTTCTGATCGACGCGGCCAGTTCTCTCGTCAAGACAAACTCTGACGGGAACACCACCAACACCGGAATCCGCAGCCGCTGGGACCCGACGGCAACGGGCACACGAGGCTCACAGATCATTGAAAACTATCTGAAAAAATGCATGGCATGGACAGGCAACAACACGATTGACTATGTGGTGATGTCGCACCTGCACAACGACCACATGGGAGATTACAGCTCATCGCTTCCGATGTCCGCCAACGGCTCCTACAGGCTCAACGGGCTTACGGAGATTCTGGATGATTTCAAGGTAAGCCGAATCATTGACAGAGGATGGCCAGACTACGACTATCCGTTTGACATGCAGAATCTTGCCAGCAACAAGGCCACAATCCAGAACTATGTCAAGGCGGTCAAGTGGCACATCGCGAACTCTGGATTGAAGGCTGAGATATTCAAGGCCGGTTCCGCCAGCCAGATCGCTCCTAAGTCATCCAAGTACGATGTCAGGGTTCAGAATATAGCTGTCAACGGCGAGATCTGGACAGGAAGCGGTACGGAAACCAAGATGACGTTCCCGGAGAAGAAGGATATTCAGGTCGCGAATCCGGCAAAGGTGGCAGGAACGGACAAGTGCCCTGCGGAGAACATCTGCAGTGTCGTCATGAGGATTTCCTACGGCAAGTTCGACTATTTCGCAGGCGCTGACCTTCAGTACAACAGCCGCTCGAATTTCGCATGGAAAGACGCAGAGCTGCCTTGCGCCAAGGCCGCAGGAATGGTCGAGGTGATGAAAGCCGACCATCACGGCTCCGCTAACACCAATCAGGCAGCCGCCCTGAAAGTGCTTAACCCACAGGCCATCATCGTCAACTCTTGGGTGGACTGCCATCCGCGCACAAGCATAATCGCCGAGATGGAGAAAGCCCTGCCGAAGGTTGACATATTCATCACTAATTTCTGGCAGGGTGAACGTCCGTCCGGAGTGGACGACAAAGTGACCGCCGAAGAGGCCGCGAGTGTGAAAGGTTTTGATGGAAATATTGTCGTCCGTGTTGTGGATGGCGGAAATAAATACTATATTGTCACGACAACCGATTCGGATGGAAAGATGACAGTAAAGAATATTTCCGGACCATACACAAGCAGATGATGAAAAAAGTTATCGGAATAGGCGAGACCGTCTGGGACGTTTTCCCGTCAGGGAAGCGTCTCGGAGGGGCTCCGGTTAATTTTGCGTTCTTCGCGAAGGAATTCGGCGCTGAGGCGTACCCCGTGTCAGCCATAGGAAACGACACTCTTGGTGACGAGACACTGGAGGCGTTGAAGGACACTGGATTGAATCTCGGATATATTCAGCGCAACGACAAGCCAACAAGTCAGGTGCTGGTGACCATGGACAGCGCCGGAGTGCCTCGGTATGAGATTGTGGAAGGGGTGGCGTGGGACGCTCTGGCCTGCGATGTGAGAACCCTGAAGTTGTTCCGGGACGCGGACGTGGTGTGCTGGGGAACCTTGGCGCAAAGGACTCAATGCTCGCACGCAAGCATAATGAATATGCTTGCGTCCACTCCGACCTCATGCCTGAAAGTCTATGACATCAACCTTCGCCAGCACTATTTCAGCCGTGACCTCGTCGAGGAGTCGCTCAATCATGCGGATGTCCTTAAACTCAACGAGGACGAGTTGCCTGTTGTTGCCGGAATGTTCTCGATCGAAGGCGACGCGCCCCACAGCATCGCCGAGCTTATCCGCATGTTCTCGCTGAAGCACGTGATCTTCACGCAGGGTTCGTCCTGCAGCGAAGTCTACGGCCCGGAAGGGCTGCTTTCGCATCTGCCGACACTGAAAGTAAAAGTCGTTGACACAGTAGGTGCCGGTGACTCGTTCACAGCCACTTACGTGACGGCAAGACAGAACGGAGCGTCCATCACCGAGGCTCATAGGCTCGCCGTGGATGTAGCAGCCTTCGTCTGCACCCAAAGCGGCGCGGTCAATCCTGTCCCCGAAAGCCTCAAGGCTTCAATGAATATGACCATTCGGTAACAATCCGCAGTTTCAGTGAAAGGCATCCCTATCCTCACCACCTGCAAGCACACCGCCAAAGGCACCACCCTCAAACTTGAAGCCACATCAGGAGTGATCCTACAGCTTTAAGGCCTACCCGAAGATGTCGTGGAGTTCTTTGTTGCTGAGCTTGCCGATCCAGCTTTCGCCGGTGGAGACGGTCATCTCAGCAAGGTGTTTCTTGCGCTGGATCATCGCGTCAATCTTCTCCTCAAAGGTGTCCTTGGTGATGAAACGGTGGACCATCACGTTCTTGTTCTGGCCGATACGGTAGGCCCGATCTGTGGCCTGAGCCTCCACGGCGGGGTTCCACCAAAGGTCGAAATGAATCACGTGCGAGGCGGCGGTCAGGTTAAGACCAGTCCCGGCAGCCTTCAAAGAGAGGATGAATATCTTGTCCTCCCTTCCATTCTGGAAACGAGACACCATCTCGTTGCGCTGCTTGACCGAGCGACCTCCGTGATAGAACATCGGAGCCTTGCCCGTACGGTCGGCGACAAACTTCACGAGCATCTCGCCCATCTCCTTGAACTGGGTGAAGACCAGCACCTTCTCTCCGGCATCCACGATTCCGTCCAACCGGTCGAGCAACATCTCCACTTTGCCGGAAAGCGACGGGGACATATTCCCGTTCTTCAGGTACTGAGCCGGATGGTTGCAGATCTGCTTCAAAGCCAGAATCATCTGAAGGATAAGGCCTTGCCTTTCAAACAACGCTGCGCTATCAGATGTGTCCTTGCCCTCGATCTCAGCCATAGCGGCATCCAGAGTCTTGTGGTACAAGGCCGCCTGTTCAGGAGACAAGGCAGAATATTCATTGATCTCAACCTTGTCCGGAAGGTCACTGATGACGGTCTTGTCGGTCTTCATTCTTCGCATCATGAACGGTGAGGTCACCTTGCGGAACCTCGCGGCGCACGCCTCATCGTTGTACAACTGGATCGGGTTGGCATATTCGCTCTTGAAGGATTTTAGGTTGCCGAGGTAACCGCTGTTGGCATAGTCCATTATGCTCCAGAACTCGGTCAGACGGTTCTCGACAGGTGTGCCGCTGAGCGCGATTTTCGTGTCGGCCGGCACGGAACGGACCGCCTTGCTTTGGATCGCCGCCGGATTCTTGATGTTCTGCGCCTCGTCGATCACCATCACGCTCCATTTGACTTTTGTGAATATCTTCAAATCAGACCGGAGAACTCCGTAGGTCGTGAGCAGTATGTCAACCCGCCGCTCAGGTCCCTGTCTGCCGGTGCCGTGGTAGATGAACGAGGTCAGTTCCGGCGCAAACCGTGAAATCTCCGCCTGCCAGTTGGAGAGAAGTCCCGTCGGTACGACCACAAGAGCAGGTTTCTCCCTAAGCACACCCTCATCCTTCATCTTTTGCAGCAAAGTGATGGTCTGAAGCGTCTTGCCAAGCCCCATATCATCCGCCAGAATGGAGCCGAAGCCTACCCGCAGATTCCTGTATAGCCAAGAATATCCCCGTTTCTGGTAAGGGCGCAACTCAGCCTTAACACCGTCAGACACAGGGATTTCCTCTTCTTTGGTAAACCTCTCGACAAGTTCCTTGGCCTCATCTGAAAGAACGATCGGAGCAGAATCATATTCACCAAGAATTGCGGCTTGCAGCATCTCTCCCGGACTGACGTTTCCCATTCCGGCGATGGCCTTGTTGACCTTTTCCAAATCCTCAGGAGAAGTGTAGATGTATTGTCCTTTGAATTTCAGCAGCTTGCCCGCCTGACCGAGAAGTCTGTGAAAGTCCTCCGCCGAGACCACCTCATCGCCCAAAGCCACTTCCCACTCGAACTCAAACAGGTCGGTGAGGCGGATGCTGGCTGGCAAGCCTTCCACTTTCTTCTTTAGTTTAAGTGTCGCTTTCGGTCTAATCAGACTCTCCAGCGACTTAGGGAGGAACACCTTGACTCCCAGCAGTTTGATCGCCGGGATAATTCTTATCAAAAGCGGCACGAACTCATCCAATGAATATCTCAGCGCCGGTTTCGCCTTTCTGGCGATATAGCGTCCCACTTCGGGAATAATGACCGAGAGATCCGTGAATGCTTTCAGAATCGCAAGCCGTGTCTGAGCGAACTCATCCTTGGTCAGAACTTCTGACAATGAGGTTATCCATTTCTCCGAAGCCTCGGCATCCTCGACACCGAGATTCACATAGAACATCCCATCCACATTCTCATCAACCGTCAGCACCGGGGTGAAACGGGACTGGCGTATTGAATATGACGACAACCAAGCGGAAACGCTTCCGGGAATCTCACGCTCGCCCGGCTGGTCAAAGACGCAGCGCTCATTGTCAAAGAATATTCCCGTGAGAGGTCTGTGCGAAGCAAGGCTGAATTCAGGCACAAGTTTCCCCAAAAGGTACGAGACCAATGTTTCGGCCTTGTTCCTAACGTATTTGCCAGACTTTCCGACCTTGAACCGGATCATCGTATCCGGGATGATGACATCCAAGGATTCCAGCAGAGATGTCACCTCCGGATCCACAGTGCAAGGAATCCACCTGACAGCATAATTCCCATCGGCCAGCCGGACAATCTGCGGAGCGATGTCTCCGTTCGCCATCAAGTGCATAGAAGCCAGAAAGCCCTGATGCAAGGCGGCCACACTCGGAGAATAGTCCGGGATGAAATCCGGATTGATTCCGGCGATCTCCTGTATGACAGCATTCTCGTCAGCATCAGCAAACTCCCTTCCGTCAGCCGAATAGCTCATATTCCAGTTCAGAAGCTGGTCGGATTCCAGAGACATGGCCGAATCTCCCGACAAGGCATACTCAGGATATTCATTGGAAAGTATCCGTGGCGGGAAAAGCCTCTCTAGTGTGAGTTTTCCCTCGAAAAATTTGAGCGCGTTGCCTCGGATTTTCCGCATCTGCGATGAATATCGCTCCTTGAAGTCGCCGTTCAGATCGAATGT
>CAVKML010000007.1:0-90720 GCA_963657715.1 uncultured bacterium
GTGGAACGCCGATCCGTCATCGTTGATGATTAATTCAGATTCTGCTATTCTCATAATATGAATTTTAATGTTTTGTAATCCTGAAAGATTACCGATTTGTTTTTTTTAGTGCTTACTTATTTCGTCAAATATAAGAATATTCAACGGAATTAACTATTTTTGTGAAATATGTGGCAAAGACTTCAAACTCTGTACCTGTGCATAGCGACAGGTCTTGTGGTGGCGCTTTTCTTCAGCGTCAAGGCATTCACTTTAGGCCCCGGCGGGGTTCATGCGGTCGAATTGACCTATGTCAAGTACACCCCTTACCTTATCCTTCTGATTCTGATCACCATACTTCAGCTGTTGGCGGTGTTTTCGTTCAACGCGCGAGTCTTCCAGATGCGCACGGCCGTGCTTTCCGCCATCCTGATGATCGCTCTTCAGGCTTGGATCGGAGTGGATTATTTCACTGCTGACAAGGAGTGGATATTCAAGTTCACGGCTGTGTTCCCACTCGTCGCCGCGATCCTGAATTTCATCGCCGCAAGGTACATTCTCAGGGATCAGCTTCTTGTGGAGAGCGTCTCCCATCTGCGCTCCCGGAAGAAGAATCATAAGATTTAATTCGTGGTCGCTGAGCTTGTCGAAGCGACCACAGGTTACGGCACCGGATCGTACCCGCTGCCGCCCCACGGGTTGCATCTTAGAATTCTCCAGACGGTCAGGAACAATCCCTTGACCGGGCCCCACTTCTTGAACGCCTCGATGGCGTAGGTCGAACACGATGGCTCAAAACGGCATGTCTTGGGAATATATGGACCGATGCATGTGCGGTAGAACCAGATCAACGCCAAAAACGGCGCGATGCACACCTTCCTCACCTTTTGTCGCCAAAGTGGAATGTTCCCGCTAGGCTTCATGTCCCGCAAGTTTTTGTAGAACTGAGGCGACCTGTTCCCGCAGCACCGAATATTCCAGGATTCCCTTTGTATTATAAAGGAATAGTATAGAATATCCTTTCGGAGGAAGGATGTCCTTTTGGGTTCTGTAGGCTTCCCGCAGCCGGCGTTTCAGCATGTTGCGCTTGACCGCCCTCTTGAACAGACGTTTTGGTACAGACACAATGATGGAATTCGGTTGTGACAGAATCCCATCAGCGTTTGTCTCGTCATTTTTAAGGAAGCAGTATTTGAGACCGGACGTGAACCCCCAGCGGCCCCGTGACATCAGAGCCGAAATCTTCGACTTCCCGTGAAGCCGCTCGGATTTCGGTAGAGTGAACATCCTGCTACTTGTGGGCTTCGAGGTAAAGTTCTATCGCTCTGGCCACTGACGGAGCCTCAGGCGTTGGAGCCTGAATCTCGATCTTGAGACCGGCCTCCTCCATAGCCTTCACGATGGATTTCCCGTATGCCACGAATTTGATGTCACCCTGCTGGAACTTGGGAAAATTCTCGTAGAGGGACTTGATGTCGTAGGGATTGTAGAAGACGATCATGTCGTAGTCCGTAAGGGTCATGTCCTTAAGATCCTGAGGCACGGACTTGACAAACACCGCTGTCTTGTAATCGAGTTTCTGAGCCTCCATGAGGTTTGTCAGAGGTGAGCTGTTGCTCGAATCGGACTGTGTCACGAGGAACTTTTCCCCCTTGTGCTTGGTGCCGATCTGCTCGATGATGGAATCGGGAGTGCCGTTCCCGTAGAATATCTTGCGCTTGCGATAGACGATATGTTTCTGAAGGTACATCGCCACGGCCTCTGTCGTGCAGAAATACTTCATCGTCTCGGGAACCTTGACCCTCAGCTCATCGCACAGGCCATAGAATGCGTCAATAGTATGGCGGGACGAGAAAATGATTGCGGTGTAATCCAGGATGTTTATTCTCTGCGCCCTGAACTCCCTTGACGAGAGCGGCTCGATGAGAAAGAACTGTTTGAATGTGATGTCAACGCCGTATTTCTCTTTCAGGGCGACGTAAGGTGCGTCGTTCATGGGAGCGCGCTGTGAGATCAAAATCTTCTTTATTGCCATATTCTTGTTTTGTAATTCGGCCTCCGGAGACGCTACAGCAACTTGGCTGAAAGCACCAGAACGGTGGTCGGAAGTAATTCAAGGCCGCAAAGATACAAAAATGTTGTGAAAGGATTGCAAGCCGAGGCGAAAATCTGTCCTCGCCTGAAGATATGGATAAGGTATGTAATGGCGATGATGTACAGGAGTGTGGTGCGCGTAAGTTCCTTATTCCCAATCGTTGCGTTAAGGATGGCTCCGACGGGGAACACAATCAGGAAAAGGATGATCACGTAATTGTAAAAAGCATGATTGGCCGCCATGAACGCTTTTGTCCTGTAGGATCCCATCTCAAGCTGCCAGTTCAGGAAGAACCTCAGCATAAGATACGCCAGCATGGTGCCGGAAAGAGCGGCCAATCCCAATGCCGGAGGGAGTGTGTCCATATAGTCAGGATGGTAAAGGCCGTGTGAATATGCCACCATGCAGAATGGCACGAACAAGACGATGGCGATCCAGTTGCGGCTGCCGCTCAATTGAAGGCTGTCCTCCAGGTCGAGATTCCCTTTCCAGCGAAGCAGACAATCGCCAAGCGCGGGCAGAATCTTCAGGAAACTCCTAACGCTCAGCAGAAAAATGAATGTGAATATGACCGCGAGGCCACAGAAAACAGGATCGTCGATCATAGGTGTCAGTTGCCTCTTTTAGCGTTGTAGCCCATGTTCCTGAGCAGTTCCGTGACTTTGTCCCGCAGGTCTCCCTGTACGGTGATCTCTCCGTCCTTTGCCGAGCCTCCGACCCCGCACTTGACCTTCAAGGTCTTGCCGAGGGCCGACAGATCCTCCTGCGTGCCCACGAATCCGCTTACCAGTGTCACCTGCTTCCCGCCTCGGTTCCTTCTGTCAATTGTGACCGTAAGCCTCTGCTTGGCCGGCTCAAGGGTCTCCGCCTCGACAGTCTCCTCTTTGGCGTAGTTGAAGTCCGGGTTCGTCGAATAGACGACACCGAGTCTTTGCTTCCAATCGTTATCGGGTTTCATAAGATATTCCTTGTTATATTTTTGCAAAGATAGCGAATCCTTTTGTATCTTTGTCTGTTTGTAGGCTTTATTCGGCCGATTTAGGAACATAGTTAGTTTATGGACATTAAGAAATTCAAACAGTGGAACAAGGTGACCGCGCTGGCCGTTCTCGCCATCTCGGCTTTCACCTACCTCTCCACCATTGAGCCGACCGCCTCCTTCTGGGACTGCGGAGAGTTCATCGCTTCATCGTACAAGCTTGAGGTCGGCCACCCGCCGGGAAACCCGGTCTTCCAGCTCATCGCAAGGTTTTTCACCATGTTCACGGGCCCGGACAAGGCCGCTGTGATGGTGAATTCCATGAGCGCGATCTGCTCGGCCCTCACAATATTCTTCCTCTATCTGACAATCGTGTTCCTCGTCAAGAGGGTGATCGTGCCTAAACGAGAGGGCGAAGGAGGGACCGGGGAATATTCGTTGGGCCAGGCCATTGCCATCTACGGCAGCGGCGCTGTCGGCGCGTTGGCGTATTGCTTCTCGGACACGTTCTGGTTCTCGGCGGTCGAGGGCGAGGTCTATGCGATGTCGTCCCTGTTCACGGCGATGGTCGTCTGGGCGATGACAAAGAGGTATGAGGAGACCGACCGTAGGTACGCGAACCGTTGGATCGTGCTGATCTCGTTCCTGATGGGACTCTCGATCGGAGTCCATCTGCTGAACCTTCTGGCGATTCCGATGTTGGTCTATATGTACTACTTCAAGATGAGGGAGGACAAGCCATATTCATTCTGGGAATATGTCAAGATCATGGCCATTTCGGTGGTGATCCTGGCGTTCATCCTCTTCTTCATGGTACCTTACATCCCGAAGATCGCGGCCTATTTCGACCTGTTCTTCGTGAACACTCTCGGGCTTCCGTACAACACAGGAGCGGCTTTCTTCATCGTGGCTCTCCTCACGGCCTGCTTCTGGGGCCTTTTCAAGACACTCAAGACGGACAAGGTGTTCTGGAACACGGCTTTGCTGTGCTTCACAACCATCGTGATCGGATTCTCGGTGTTCAGCATCGTGATCATCCGCTCCTGCGCCAAGACTCCTACCAACGAGTATCAGCCGGACAACGCCTTCACTCTTGTGCGCTACTTGTCCCGTGAACAGTATGGCTCGACTCCGTTGCTTTACGGCCAGTACTATGGCGCGCCGTACGAGCTTGAGCAGAAGTCATACTGGGCTCCTTTGGACGGCAAGTACATCAAGGCTCCGAGCCCTGTTGACGTGAAATACGACCGGGCCGGAAAGATGCTTTTCCCGAGGATGTACAGCAGCGACGAGAGACACATAAAGTTCTACGAATCCTATACTGACGGCAAGGGGACTCCGGTTCCGGGGGCCAAGTACAAGAAACCGACGC
This sequence comes from uncultured bacterium, assembly GCA_963657715.1. Taxonomy (GTDB): domain Bacteria; phylum Bacteroidota; class Bacteroidia; order Bacteroidales; family UBA932; genus Cryptobacteroides. The sequence goes on from CAVKML010000007.1 coordinate 4,426, forward strand.
AGGGAGCCAACCTGTCATATTTCTTTGACTTCCAGCTTGGTTGGATGTACTGGAGATATTTCATGTGGAATTTCGTCGGCCGTCAGAACGAGATCCATTCTCCTTCTTCCGACCTGTTCACCGGCAACTGGGAGAGCGGGATCCCGTTCATCGACAAGATTCACCTCGGTGACCAGAGCAACGCTCCGCAGTGGCTTCAGGACAACCCTGGCAAGAATCACTATTTCTTCCTGCCGCTCCTTCTTGGACTCATCGGTCTGTGCTTCCAGTTCGACAAGGACCGCAGAGGCTGCTGGCTGACATTCCTGTTGTTCTTCATGACCGGAATCGCCATTGTGCTATACCTGAATCAGGCTCCGTATCAGGTTCGTGAGAGGGACTACGCCTATGCGGGATCGTTCTACGCGTTCGCCATCTGGATAGGATTCGCGGTCGCGGCGATATATTCATGGATCACTTCGGCTTTGAAGGAGAAACATACTGTGGCGGTCGCCGCCGTGGCTTCCGTGGCTTGTCTTTTCGTGCCGGCGTTGATGGCGGAAGAGAATTGGGACGACCACGACAGAAGCAACCGCTATACCGCCGTGGAAGTGGCGAAGAACTACCTCAACTCCGTGGGAGAGAATGGTTTGCTTGTCACTCACGGTGACAATGACACCTTCCCTCTCTGGTACGCCCAGGAGGTCGAGGGCTTCAGGAACGATGTGAGAATATGCAATACCTCACTTTTGGGGACAGACTGGTACATCGACCAGATGAGGTACGCGATCAACAACTCCGCGCCTCTGAATCTTTCGATAGGCCAGGAGCAGTACCTTTACGGGACCAATGAGTGGATCCCGATCGAGGACAAGCGTGATCAGGCTTTGCTGCTGTCAGACTGCATCACCGTGTTCAAGCATCCGGATGCCAAGCTGGTTTATCAGGATGGCCGCAAGTTGGACTATTGGGTGTCCCGCAAGATGATCATTCCGGTGAACAAGGAGAACTGCCTCAAGAGCGGAATTGTAAGCGAGAAGTTCGCCGAACAGATTCCGGATTCGATTGTGATCGAGATTCCTAAGGGCAAGAACTACCTCAGCAAGCCGGAACTCTTCCTGCTCGACTTCCTTTCGACGTACCAGTGGGACAGGCCTTTGAATGTGCTTAACCAGGGAGGAGACCTGAACGTCGGCATCAAGAATTACCTGATGTATGACGGGTTCTCCTATAGGTTCACTCCTATCAAAAACAAGGTGCAGTCACTTGATGTCGGCCTTGTGGACACCGACGACCTGTACGACAAGATCACGGATAAGTTCCGCTTCGATGCCGTCTCCCGCGAGGACTACTGCGTTGACTACCAGAACACCTACACGTTCCTCGGTGTCATGTCCTTGAGGAATATGTTCGTGTCTTCCGCCAACGCTTTCATCGCGGCCGGTGAGTACGACCGCGCCGAGGAGATGCTCGATAAGTGCCGGCAGGTTCTCAAGCCGATGAGGTATCCTTACGACAACTCTATTCTCGGGTGGGGTTCTAACGCCCTCTTCCCGATAGAGATGGTCAAGGATTACTATGCTCTCGGCAAGCCGGAGAAGGCTCAGGCTTTGGCACGGGAATTGACCGACGAACTCACCGAGTCCATCAGGTTCTACCTCGACTTCTATCCGATGTGCAAGAGTGACTTTGAATATAACTGCAACCTTATCTACTACATGACCAACGATGTCATCCGCAAGGCCGGTGACAAGGAGTTCGCCGAAGAGATTGAAAAATCCCTCGCGGCTTTTCTCTCCGCCCAGTCATAGGGGTGAGAATCAGCCAAGGGTGATTCGGGAATCCCGATAGCAGTTATCGAAACAAAGGGATGATAATCCATCCCAATCCGCAAGTGGTGTTATAATTTTGCGCCGTCAAACAAAAAGAGCGTAAGATTATGACACCACTTGAAATTTCCACGGCAGCTATGAGCGCCAATTCCGGAACACTGATTCTCGTTTGCGCGGTCGCAAGCGCGGTTGTTCTGGTCTTTTCTTTCTTGCATGAGAGGCTCAAGGCCTTCAATGCCAAACACAGCATCATCACCTATTCCGACAATCTCGTAAGACCTGTGTCCTGGAACGGTGGAAGAGACGGTGTGGATGCCGACGGTATCCCTTACTATGGATCCCTTGAAGATGAGGATTCAGACGCGAAAGTTGATAACGTTGTGTCACTCCACGATGTAGTAAAGAAGGACAAGGAATATGGAAACTCAGGAACTCACGCTGCATAATGAATTGAAGCGCAAGAGCATATTCCTGAGAGACTACACCACCGAACTCTACGCCAGCGGGGCGACGACAATCCGCATCGAGAAGAATCTGAGCCGTATCGCCGAACAGTGGCACACCAAGGCTGACTTCTCTGTGCTCCCTACCTGCATAGTCCTGAACCTTTGGGATGAGAAAGAGGAGAAATCCTACACCGTGACCGGCAAGATTCCGGCGGACAGGATCAACTTCAACACTGTCTCAGATCTCAGCGGACTCAGTTGGAAGATTGTCGAGGAAGGACTTGATGTCCAGACCGCAACAGCGAGGTTCAAAGAAATCATTGAGAAGAAAAGACTCAATCCTTGGCTTGTGCTTGTCCTTGTCGGATTCGCCAATGCCTCTTTCTGTGAGCTTTTCGGTGGAGACTTGATCTCGATGGCAATCGTATTCCTTGCCACGGTGGACGGCTTTTTCCTCAAACAGAAACTTCCCGCAAAGGGAGTTGATTTCAGGATTGTGATAGTCCTTGCCGCCTGTCTGTCCGCTGTTATAGCTTGTTCCGGTTTCGTCTTCGGTTTGGGAAAGACCCCGGAGGTGGCTCTTGCCACAAGTGTTCTTTATTTTGTGCCTGGAATCCCTTTCTGCAACGCAGTCTGCGACCTTATCTATGGCCATTACATCTGCTGCATAAGCCGTTTCCTGCACGCGTTGATCATAACAGTCTGTCTGTCTCTGGGACTTTGCATCGCTTTCGGACTGCTGAATATTCAATTTCTGTAATGGAACTTTTCTTTCTTATCATAAAAGACGGTATCTTTGCCGCGATAGCGGCGATAGGCTTCTCAAGCATCAGCAACCCGTCACCGAAGGTGTTCCCTTTGTGCGCCTCAATCGCCGCGGCAGGACACATGACCCGATACGTGTTGATGAATATATGTGGCTTCCAGTTGGCTTCAGGCAGCATGCTTGGCGCTCTTGTAATCGGCTTTCTGGCTTTGCCGGCCGCCAAGCTGATCAAGACCCCGGCGGAGTGCATCTCCTTTCCGGCGCTGCTCCCGATGGTCCCTGGTATGTACGCCTACCGGACGATACAATCTTTGATGCATTGTCTGGGATCATATTCAGAACCAACGTTCATGCACTATTTGTACCTGCTGAAATTCAATTGGATGACTTGCATGGTGACCATCATCGCGATGGTGGTCGGCGCCTTGCTTCCCATCCTGCTTTTCCAGAATTTTTCATTTAAGGTCACAAAGTAATGGAATTCAGACAACTACGTTATTTCGTCAAAGTCGCGCAACTGTGCAGTTTCTCAGAGGCGGCCAAAGCCTTGTTCATCTCGCAAAGCACTCTGTCCCAACAGATAAAACAGCTTGAGGACGAACTGGGAGTGGATCTTCTGGTCAGGGACTCAAGGCACGTCGCCTTGAGTGACTATGGAGAGCAGTACCTCCCTTATGCCAAACAGGTGCTCAAGGATGTGGACGCGAGCGCGGAAAGGATGAAAGACGTGCGTGAACTGAATGTCGGCACATTGAATGTCGGTGCGACCTACACGTTCTGCCCTCTGCTGGCGGACACGGTAAGAGACTTTATGAAAAAATACCCTGGAATAAAGCTGAAGGTTTACTGCCGTTCGATGGAAAACCTGATGGAAATGCTTGAGCATGGTCAACTTGACGTGGCTCTGTCCTACAAGCCGTTGGAGAGTTACGATGACATAGATTCGCATATCCTGTTCAACAGCAAGCTTTGTGTCATCGCCGGAAAAGACAATCCTGTGGCCAAGTTGGAGAAAATCCGCCTTGCGGAGCTGGAAAGACTGTCGCTCGCCCTGCCCGCAAATGGATTGCAGGCAAGGAATGCGTTCGACAGTCTTCTGTACGGACAGAATTTCAAATATGATGTCAGGTTAGAGATTAATGATCTGAATGTTCTTCTGGACATGGTGTCCAGAACCAATCTTGTGACGCTGCTTTCTGAAGCCACAGTCAGAGGCAACAAAGATTTTGTGGCCATTGAACTGGACCATCCGCACTCTGAAATGGAAGGATCGTTCCATATTCTCAAAGGCAGCTATTGCAAAAACGCAACGAAGGAGTTCTTGAAATTCCTCATTGAGAATAATTCATTCACGATGGCTATGGACGCCATAGCGAACCGATGATGAATATTGAAGAATAAAACCCCGGTTTCGGAACACTTACGCTCTTATCGCTGGCCGTGTTTTTGTCGAACATTTCTCCCAGCCGTTCCGAAACCGGAGTTTTTATATTAGACCAGGGCTTTCACCTGCTCGGCGTTGAGCGGGAGCATCTCGGTGACCGGTTTGTACTCGTACTGGTCGAAGTCGTTGATCTGGGCGAAGCCTCCTGACTTGTCACAACGGTAGTAAACGTACATCAGAAGTCCTCCGGGAGCCTCCGGTACAACCTTGTCTGATTTGCCCTCAAGAAAAGACAGGATTTCCTCTTTCTTGGTCTTTGGGTAGTTGGTGGTCTTGCGCTTGAAAGAGCCTTCCTTTCCCTCGATCACATACGAGGACTTCATGGCCAGAAACAGGATCACGGCGAACACTATGAGTGTGCATCCGAGGATGAACATAGAGTCTGAGCAGAAGAGCAGACCGATACCGGCCGCAAGGAATATCAGTGTCACGATGATGTCCTTTGCGGACCTTACTTTCTTGATATTTACGGTTTCCATTTGTTTTCTGATTTAATTTTCGGTGATGCTTTACGGAGAGACCACAATGCTCCCGTAAAAATTGTTGTGTAAAAAATATGGTTGCATCACCTTGTTATGATGATACGTTATTCGCCGTCCGTAGAGGGGCGGCACCCTTTTTTTGATTGGCGGGCGTGTTGTAAAGTCGCCCGGAATGGAAACCGACCGCTATAAACGCAGCTTCCGCAGTACCGGCAAGGAATGCTTTCGCACGTCAACGTGGCAGAATGTCTTGAACTCCAAAATCTTGAAGTCAATCTCTGCCCTGCGCGCGCCCCTGCACAGACTGCCGGAAGCACCGGTGACTGTGCGTGTTACTGTCTGCCCCTCGGCCGTCGGGCTCGTCAGGCAGGCTGTGTTGAACTTTATGAATGAATGTTCAGATTGGATAGGATCTGTAAGGCTGCCAGTGGATGTCTGGACAGTTGTTTTGGAGTCAGGTTCGGTAAAGAAATTGACCCGTAGCCCTTCGCAGAAGAACGCAAGAGCCACAAGGACAACGGAAACCAAGCAGAACCTGACAGATGCTTTCATCGCCTCTACCTTCTAAGTCTTACGAATATGCTCAACGGCAGATTCTTCCTGAACTTGTCCCTGAGGGCCAGTTCTCCGGATTCCAAAGCGACATCTGCCGGGAGACCGAATGCCTGACGCACGACGGTCTCGCCGAGAATGGCGGAGAATCCGTTCGAATAAAGGTTCAGGACAAGGAAGCTGTTCTGTGGTGCGAGGATCTTCCCGACGGTCTTCATCATGTCGAAAAGGCATTCGTCCAGTTTCCATTTCTCTCCGTCTGGTCCGTGACCGTAGGCCGGAGGATCGAGGATTATGCCTTGGTATAGATTTCCTCGTTTGGCCTCCCGGTTAGCGAACTTCATAGCGTCCTCAACGACCCAGCGGATGCCGTCAAGGCCGCTGCGGTCCTGATTGCCGTGAGCCCAGGTGACGACCTGACGCACGGAGTCCAGATGCGTGACATCGGCTCCGGCGCACTTCGCGGCCAGCGAAGCCGCTCCCGTGTAGGCGAACAGATTCAGGACTTTAGGTCTTGAGCCTGTCTTTGCGGCTATGTCCGAAGTCTGTTTGAATATGTAGTCCCAGTTGGCGGCCTGCTCCGGAAAGACCCCCACGTGTTTGAAGGACGTGAGTCCCAGCCTGAGGCTGAACTTCGGACCTCCGTTGTAGCGGATCCACCATTGATCCGGCATATTCCTTAATCTTTCCCACGTTCCGCTGTCCTCTTTACCGGCTTTGCCGAATCCGGCTCCCGGTGTGAAGCGGGTGTGGGCGAGCCTGTTCCACTCAGTGTCGGTCAAACTCTTGTCCCACAGGGCTTTCGGCTCTGGACGGGCAAGAATATATTCGCCGAACCTTTCGAGCTTCGCGCCCCTTCCGGAGTCAAGAAGCTCGTAGTCTTTCCAATTCTGTGGAGTAAACTCGATTGTCATAGCGTACAAAGATAGGAAAAAGAAAGCCTATTTTATTCTTTTGCGTGATGATTTAATCGTTATAGTCTGAATAGCTGATGCCCAATCCGCTGAATTTTACTATATTTGCGTCTTGAAAAACGCTAACAATTTTTAAACAATACCGTTATGCAACAGCACATTGACACCTACGATTTCAAAGGTAAGAAGGCTATTGTCAGAGTGGATTTCAACGTTCCGCTCGATGAGAATTTCAACATTACAGACGACACCCGTATCCGCGCGGCTCTCCCGACACTCAAGAAAGTGCTCGCCGAGGGTGGTTCCCTCATTCTGATGTCCCACCTCGGACGTCCGAAGGGAGTTGATCCTAAGTTCTCCCTCAAGCATATTGTCGCTCACGTCTCGGAGTGCCTCGGTGTTCCGGTTCAGTTCGCCGATGATTGCCAGAAGGCTGACGAGCAGGCTGCTGCCCTTAAGCCGGGAGAGGTCCTGATGCTTGAGAACCTCCGTTTCTACGCTGAGGAGGAAGGCAAGCCTAGAGGACTCGCCGCTGACGCCTCGGACGAAGAGAAGGCGGAGGCCAAGAAGGCAGTGAAGGCAAGCCAGAAGGAATTTGTGAAGAAACTCGCCTCCTACGCGGACTGCTACATCAACGACGCTTTCGGAACTGCCCATAGGGCTCACGCCTCGACAGCGCTCATCGCGGCTTACTTCCCGAACGACAAGATGTTCGGCTACCTGATGGAAAAAGAGGTGAAAGCCATCGAGAACGTGCTTCAGAACGCCCAGCGTCCTTTCACCGCCATCATCGGCGGCTCAAAGGTCTCCAGCAAGCTTGGTGTCATCAAGAACCTGCTTGACAAGGTTGACAACCTGATCATCGGAGGCGGAATGGGCTACACTTTCATCAAGGCCCAGGGCGGTCACATCGGAAAGTCTCTCCACGAGGACGAGCTTATGCCGGACGCTCTTGAGATCATGAAAGAGGCAAAGGAGAAAGGCGTTAACCTTTCACTTTCAGTCGCAACGGTCTCCGCACAAGAGTTCAGCAATGACGCGCCGCGTCAGACCTTCGACATCTTCAACATTCCTGATGACTGGGAGGGAATGGACGCTTCCGAGGCATCCCTTGAGAATTGGAAGAAGATCATCCTCGCTTCCAAGACCATCCTTTGGAACGGCCCTGTAGGAGTGTTCGAGCTTCCTAACTTCGCTCATGGAACCGAGAAGATCGCCGAGTTCGTGGCCGAGGCCACCCAGAATGGAGCCTACTCTCTCGTCGGTGGCGGTGACTCTGTGGCCGCTGTCACAAAGCTTGGCTTCGCCGACAAGGTAAGCTATGTCTCAACCGGTGGTGGCGCCATGCTTGAGGCCATCGAGGGCAAGGAACTTCCGGGCATCGCCGCTATCAAGGAATAGGCGCTCGGATAATCCGAAAAATACACTATCTTTGTACGAAAAGTGATTTTTGAATATGGATCCGCTGTTCGTACATTGGAATATGAATCCGGAGATATTCAGGATCGGATCATTCGCCCTTAGGTGGTATGGTCTCCTGTTTGTCTCCGGTTTCATTCTTGGTTATTGGATGTTCATGAAGTTCTTCAGGAGGGAAAAAGTCAATGAAGCCCTTCTTGATCCGCTTCTCTACACCCTTGTGATTGGAACTCTTGTAGGTGCCCGTCTCGGACACTGCATATTCTATCAGCCGGACTATTATTTCGGCTCATGGAAAGGTTTCTGTGAGATCTTCGCTGTCTGGCACGGAGGACTTGCCAGCCATGGGGGAGCGTTGATGCTGCTTCTGTGCATGTGGTGGTTCGCTGACAAGTACGGAAAGAAGAACCATATCGATTTCCTCTGGATTCTGGATCATCTGGCAATCGCCGTGGCGTTCGCCGCGACATTCATCCGGCTTGGAAATCTTTGCAACTCTGAGATTTACGGTGATGTGACCAATCTCCCATGGGGATTCATCTTCGAGCGCAGGGGAGAGACCGAACCGAAGCACCCGACCCAGATCTACGAGGCTTTGAGCTACCTGGTCCTTGGACTTGGGCTTATCTGGCTCTATGTCAAGAAACTGGACAAGATGTACAGAGGGTCTTTCATAGGAATATTCTTCATCGTCTGCTTCGGGATGCGATTCCTTATTGAGTTCATCAAGGAACCACAGGTGGATTTTGAAAGTTCGATGGCTTTGGACATGGGGCAGCTGTTGAGTGTTCCGTTCGTGCTTCTTGGCATTGGACTCCTTATCTATTCTTATAAGAAAAAGATTCCTGCGGCGGCGGTCATCCCCGACAATAAGCCGAGGAAGACCGAACCTATGCATTACGCCAAGAGCCTTAATGGATAATTTATGATAAAAGCGATATTCTTTGATATTGACGGGACATTGGTGAGCTTCAGGACTCACCGGATGTCCGAGAATCTGAAGGAGAACCTTCGTAAGCTTCAGGCCAAGGGCGTGAAGCTTTTCATTTCGAGCGGCCGGGCAAGGCTGGTGATGAACAATCTGGACGATTTCCCGTTTGACGGCTATGTGGAGATGAACGGGGCTAAAACCACACTTGGCGAAGAAGTGATTGACAGTCATCCGCTTTCCAAAGAAATCTCCCTTCAGGTCGCGGAGATAGCCAAACGTGAGAATGTCTCCTGCTGGGTGTTCGCCGACACCGTGGCCGGAATCAACTTCAGCAGCCCGAACGCGGTCGAGGTGGCCGACATGATAAATCTGCATCCCGCTCATTTCCTGGACCTCTCTCAGGTCGCCAGGGAACACACGGTTTATGAATATACCATATTCTTCGATGAGGAGCAGGCAAGCCGTCTGCTGTTCCCGGTCTTGAAAAACGTCGCCTACACCAGATGGCATCCGTATTTTCTGGACATCGTGCCGGAAGGTCTTTCCAAATCCTACGGTGCGGCGAGAATCCTTGAACGCATCGGTGTAAAGCGCGAGGAGTGTATGGCGTTCGGCGACGGAGGCAACGACATTCCGATCATAGAATATGCCGGGATCGGTGTCGCGATGGGGAACGCCACGGATGATGTGAAGGCTGCCGCGGACTATGTCACTGACACCGTCGATGAGGATGGAGTTGTCACCGCTCTTCAGTGTTTTGGCGTACTCTAGGAAACTCGGAAATTTTTTCGGTTTTTCAGTGCATCGTTTTATCTGATTGAAAACAAAATTGATGAATGTTCCGTTACGTGAAACGTGGCGGAATATTTCTTTATTGGACCTTTGAAATCTGACATATTTGCATAACATTTGCAGAACGGATTACCGCTTTAAATGTGATTATGGCTGAATTGACAAAAGAAACTATCATGAAGACAGCGAACGGACTCTTTTCCAAAGACGGAGTCCGCGAGGTGTCCATCGATGATATCTGCCGCAAGCTTTGCATCTCGAAGAAGACCTTCTACCAGTATTATGCGCAGAAGGAAGATCTTGTGGCTGATGTCGTTGCCTACAATGTGAAGAAAAAGTCCGAGGAGTTTGAGAAATTGGTCGAAGGTAAGAACGCGGTTCAGGTGTTAAAGGCGATGTTCACCCTTGTGGTCAAGAAAAAGACCATTGACAAGGACAAAAGGATGGCCAAGGACATAATGAAATACTATCCGGAGACTTTCACCAAGCATGCCGGGGATCGTAATAAGGCGATGCACCGCTTCTTTGTGGATTGCTTCAGCGAAGGAATGAAGCAGGGACTTGTCCGCACGGACATGGATGTGGACGGGGTCCAGCTCCTGATCTGCATCATGCACGAAGGGATGGCTGAATACTTGGATGGAAACCATAGGATAGAGGGGGCGAAGGTCTCTTTCAAGTCCCTTGCCGCCGCCTTCGAAGACATCGTCACAAGGACTCTCCTGACTCGGAAGGGTTTTGAGGAATATTCATCAATCGATAATGATAAAAAGTTAGCATAAGTATGAAAAACAGATTCAAGTATTTAATTCTGACCGCCGCGGCTTTGCCTCTTGCCTTGTCCGCGCAGGCTCAGTACAGGAACGACACCATCCCGAAAGAGTCTCCTAAGGACACCGCCAAGGTTGTCCTGACCTTGAATGACGCGTTGAGGGTCGCCCTTAGCGAGAATGTCGCTGTCAAGGTCGCCGATCAGGAGATCAAGCGCGCTGAATATGCCAAGAAGGGTACATATTCATCGCTTTTTCCGCAGATCAACGCTTCGGGAGCCTATCAAAGAACCATCAAGAAACAGATGATGTACATGGATTCCGACAGCGGCTCGGATGACGAAGGTGGCGGATTGGGAATGCTCAGCTCGCTTGCTCCATATTTTATGAGAATCAACGAACTTTCCGCTGCCGCCGGAATGGATCCGGTGAAGATGGATTCCGGAGAAAGCAGCTCCAATAGCGGTGGTTTCGCTGTAGGCCGTTGGAACACTTATAATTACGGTGTCTCGGCCTCTATGCCTATCGTCAACGCCCAGCTTTGGGAAAGCATCAAGATTTCCGGTCAGGGAGTCGATCTGGCGGTCGAGAAAGCCAGGTCTTCAAGGCTTGACATGGTGACACAGGTCAAGCAGGCCTATTATGCCGTGCTTCTCGCCAAGGAGGCCTTCAACGTTTACAAGGACGTTTACGAGAACGCTGTTGACAACTTCGGCCAGACGGAGAAGCGCTACAACGCCCAGAAGGCTTCCGAACTTGAATATACAAGGGCGAAGTCAACCGTGGCCGCCGCTATCCCTAACGTTTACAACGCTGAAAGCTCCGTCATTCTTGCTCTCTGGCAGCTCAAGGCTGTGATGGGAGTAGATCTGGACAGGAATATAGATGTGTCCGGTTCCCTTGAGGATTTCTCCAAGGAGATGTTCCGTGACATCAATGAGAACAGTGATCCTTCTCTGGAGTACAACACGACCCTGCGTCAGCTTGAGATTCAGGCCGAGCAGCTAGCCTCGACTGTCCGGATGCAGAAGTATGCCTACCTTCCTACCCTCGCGGCGAACTTCTCTTACAGCATGATCGCGATGACCAATGACTTCAAGTTCAGTGAATATCAATGGTCTCCGTATTCCTATGTCGGTGTGAGTCTTTCCATTCCGATTTTCACCGGCGGAAAGCGTCACTATGATGTGCGCCAGACTAAGGTGCAGGCAGCCCAGCTTGATCTCCAGAGGATTGAGACCGAAAGGCAGCTCAAGATAGCCATCCGTCAGTATCTCAACACGATGGAGACTAACATGAACAGTTTCAATTCCGCCACCGAGGCCGTGGCTCTGGCCCAGAAGGCCTACGACATCGCTGCCAAGTCCTACAAGGTCGGCAAGAGCACTATCACAGAACTGAACGATGCCCAGCTTACCTTGACCCAGGCAAGTCTGTCCCAGTCTCAGGCGGTTTACAATTTTGTTGTGGCCAAATCAAATCTCGAAAAGACCCTCGGCTATGATTTCATTGACGACAAGGGTGAGGTTGATCTCGAAAATATGTAAAAAATAAAACATCAAGAATATGAACAAGATTATCAGAACTATGGTTTTCGCTTCGGTGACAGTGATGTTTGTCGCCTGCGGGAACGGAAAGAAGGCCGATGAGGCCACAGCTCAGGTTGAGGAAAGGGCGACTTTGATCGCTACAGCCACCGCTGTAAGGCAGGAGGTGCCTCAGACGGAAGTATATTCATCCTCCGTTCAGGCTTTCGCCGTGAACAACATCGCTCCGCAGACCGGTGGTAGGATCAAGACCATCAAGGTTGATGTCGGCAGTTTTGTGGAGAAGAACCAACTGTTGGCCGAGATGGATGCGGCCCAGCTTGATCAGGCAAGACTTAAACTTGTCAACGACTCGACTGAACTCAGTCGTCTGAGAAGTCTTTACGAGGAGGGAGGCGTGTCAAAATCCGATTTTGACGCCGCCGAGATGGCCTGGAAGGTCAGCCGCAGGTCTTACAACAATCTGCTTGAGAACACCTGGCTTCGTTCGCCTATCAGCGGAGTCATTACCGCCAGAAACTATGATCAAGGTGACCTCTATTCAGGTCAGGCTATATTCGTGGTTCAGCAGATCACTCCGGTTAAGCTCCTTGTTGGCATCTCCGAGACTGATTACACCAAGGTAAAGAAAGGCGATCAGGTTGAGATCACCGCTGACGCCATCCCTGGCAGGACTTTCACAGGAAAGGTGAACAAAGTCTATCCTACCATCGACCCTACCAGCCACACATTCACGACAGAGATTCTTGTGAGCAACACCGACAGGACACTGCGTCCTGGAATGTTCGCCAGGGTGAATGTCGAGTTCGGCGTGAACAACAGCATCGTTGTTCCGGACGAGGCGGTCGTGAAGATGCAGGGAGCCGGACAGAGAAGCGTCTATGTCGTCAACTCTGACAACACGGTGAACAGCGTCGTTGTCAAGATCGGACGCCATTTCGACAGATACTATGAGATTCTCGAAGGCCTGAACGAGGGCGATGTTGTCGCCACCAAGGGAAGCAACAGCCTCAAGGACGGAGCCAAGGTTGAGATCTCCAAGAACAACTAAAGAGTTTAAACTATGAGTATATACAGATCCGCGGTGAAGAAGCCCGTCACGACGGCATTGATATTCCTTGCCTTCGCGATCTTCGGTATCTTCTCACTGATGAACACATCTCTGGCGAGTTATCCGGATTTCGACGCGAATGTCGTCCTGGTGATGTCGTCATATCCGGGAGCGAGTGCTTCCGACATCGAGAACAACCTGACGAAGGTGCTTGAGAACACGCTGAACAGCGTCGCCGATCTAAAGGACATCACCTCCAGGTCAAAGGAGAACGTCTCCATAGTAGTCTTGGAGTTTGAATATGGTACCGACATCGATGAGGCCTGCAACAACATCCGAGACAAACTGGACCTTGTCAACTCATCCCTGCCTGACGGAGCGTCCGTTCCGGTGCTCTTCAAGTTCGGTGCGGATGATATGCCTGTGCTGATCCTTTCCGCCAAGGCGGACAAGAGCATCATGGGTCTGAACAAGATCCTGGACGACAAACTCGTCACTCCTCTGGGACGTGTCAAGGGTGTGGGTACGGTCAGTGTCTCCGGTGCCCCTGAAAGGGAAATACACGTCTATTGCGACCCTAACAAACTGGAAGCCTACGGTTTGAGCGTTTCTGGAATATCCCAGATCATCGCCGCCGAGAACCGTAACGTGCCATCCGGAAGCATCGATATCGGTGCCGAGTCCTTCACCCTTCGTATCGAGAAGGAGTTCAAGGATCCTTCCGAATTGCTTGACATTGTTGTCAGCACGAGGAACGGCCAGACAGTCTATCTGAGGGATGTCGCCACCGTCATCGACGGTCTTGAGGAAAAGTCCCAGGAATCCTTCACCAACGGTGAGAGATCCGCGATGATCGCCGTTCAGAAGCAGTCCGGCGCCAACACTGTCAACGTCATCAGGAGCGTCAAGCAGAAGCTCAAGACCATCGCTCCGACACTGCCTTCCGATGTGGAGATCACTACTGTGGTCGATAGCTCCACGAACATTCTCAACACCCTCAACTCTTTGAAGGAGACGATCATCATCACCCTTCTGGTTGTCATGCTTGTCGTTTACATATTCCTTGGAAGATGGAGGGCCACGTTCATCATCGTGCTTTCGATCCCTATCGCGTTGCTGGGATCTTTGGTTTACCTTTACGCCACGGGCAACACCTTGAACATCATCTCGATGTCCGCCTTGTCCATCGCGATCGGTATGGTGGTGGATGACGCCATCGTGGTGCTGGAGAACATTTCCACGCACTTAGAACGAGGAGAGAAACCGACAGAGGCCGCCGTTCACGGAACCTCCGAGGTTGGTATCTCGGTAATCGCGTCCACATTGACAATGCTCTGTGTGTTCCTGCCTTTGACGATGGTTTCAGGAATGGCCGGAATCATGTTCAAGCAGCTCGGATGGATCGTCAGCATCATCATGATCATCTCCACGACAGCCGCCTTGACCCTTGTGCCGATGCTCTGCTCAAAGATGCTCAGCAACAAGCCTAAGAACGGAAAATTGCACAGGGCCATCTTTGACAATGTCGAGAAATTCCTGAATCTCATCTCCGAAGGCTACGCAAAGATCATTGGCTGGGCCATGAGGCATAGGAAAACCGTCATATTCAGTGCTTTCGCCATATTCATCGCTGTCCTTGCCCTGCTTGGGCCAGGTTTGAAGAGTGAGTATTTCCCTCATTCCGACGAAGGCCGTCTGTCGGTTTCCATCGAGTTGCCTGTGGGTACGGAGCAGAGTGTGACGGGTGAGTTCGCAAAGAACTTCGCCGCAAGGATTCAGTCTGAAATTCCTGAGATCCAGGTCCTTCAGTACAGATTCGGTCAGGCGAGCACCGACAATGTCTTCGGTAGCATCCAGTCCAATGGCTCCTACATCATCTCGATGAACATCAACCTCGGCTCGATGGAGGACCGTAAACGCTCTTCGACCGAGATCGCCGACATCATCAGAAAGGATCTTCGGGAATATCCTGAGGTCAAGAAGGGAACCGTCACCGAAGGTATGGGCGGAGTCGGTGGAGCGGCCTCCATCACGCTTGAGATCTTCGGCTACGACTTCGACGAGACCGACCGCGTGGCCAAGGAGATTCAGGGTAAGATGCTGGAGAACGAGAACTTCTCACAGGTTGTGCTTAGCCGTGACGACTATACTCCTGAGTATCAGGTGGATTTCGATAGAACCAAGCTGGCTCTGAACGGACTCAACTCCACGACCGCCGCTGCCGCGTTCAGCGCCGCGATGAACGGTTCCGTCGGCTCCTACTACCGTGAGGAGGGTGATGAATATAACATCCGCGTCATATACGACAAGAAGTTCCGCTCAAGTGTGCAGGACATTGAGAACATCATTGTTTACACTCCTGCCGGCAAGGCCGTCCGCATCAAGGATCTCGGCACCGTTGTCGAGGCCAAGGTTCCGCCTACGATCGAGAGGAAGAACCGTGAAAGGTACATTACCGTGACCGGTATCGTCTCCAACGGACATGCCCTGAGTGAGGCTGTGGCCGCCACGAACGCCATCATCAAGACCACCGACATTCCGAACAACATCACGACCGAGATCTCCGGAGACTTCGAGGATCAGCAGTCGATGTTCAAGAATCTGATCGTGCTGATGATCCTGATCGTCATCCTTGTCTATATGGTGATGGCATCCCAGTTCGAGTCGTTCATGAGTCCGTTCGTGATTATGTTCTCCGTGCCGTTCGCGTTCACCGGTGTGATTCTCGGCCTCTGGGCCACGAACACGGCGCTCGGTGTGATGGCGATGATCGGTATCATCATCCTGCTTGGTATCGTTGTGAAGAACGGTATCGTGCTGATTGACTACACGATACTGATGAGGGAGAGAGGGATGAGCGTCATCGACGCTTCTGTCACCGCCGCAAGAAGCCGTCTTCGTCCTATCCTTATGACCACCCTCACGACAGTGCTCGGTATGGTGCCTATGGCCGTGGGACGTGGCGAGGGATCCGAATTGTGGCGTTCGCTCGGTATGACGGTCTGCTGGGGTCTTACTATCTCCACGCTTGTAACTCTCATCCTGATCCCTACGATCTACTGCTCTCTCGCCACCGCGCAGGAGAAGCGTAAAGCCAGAAAAATGAAACAGATTAATGGTTAATGAACATGAAATCAATTTTTATATCATACAATCAGGCCTACGGCAACGAGATTGTCGAGCTGCTTGAGAGTTTCGGGCAGAGAGGCTTCACCCAATGGCTTGACATCCAGGGCAGAGGTGGTGTGGATGGCATTCCGCACTACGGTGATCATGCCTGGCCTGAGCAGAATTACGCTATTCTGACGATTGTCCCGGACGAAAAGGTGTCTCCTATCCTTGACGCTCTTCGTCAGAAAGACAAGACTTACAAGGACCTCGGTCTCCGCGCCTTTGTCTGGAACATCGAGCAGTCGTTGTAAAATATCCGTCGAATTTGTTATCTTTGTGTCTGGAACGGTAATTGCGGTTACCGTTCCGGACTTTTTAAATTCATTGATTATGGAAAAAATAGCCACAAACGAAAATTTCGCTGAGATAATTTCCGGCAACGAACCTGTTCTGGTTGATTTCTGGGCGACTTGGTGCGGCCCGTGCCGCATGCTGACCCCGACAGTCGAGGCCATAGCTTCCGAATATGACGGGAAAGCCACAGTCGTTAAATGCAACGTTGACGATTGCGAGGACATCGCCATGCAGTACGGAATCCGGAATATTCCTACAATCCTCTTCTTTAAGGGTGGAGAGGTCGTAGACAAGCTTGTCGGTAATGTGCCTAAGGCAGACATCGCCGCCAAGCTGGATGCCCTTGTTTAATTAAAATAAGAACAGTTATGAGAAAATCATTGATCGTGGCCGCTTTGACGGCTGTTTTGGCGTTCTGTACGAATGCGTCGGCGCAACGCTATACGTCTTCCCATGTTGGATTGATGGGTGGTTTCACGTCGTCCGCCACTAATATCAAGAATGTCGATTCAAAATCCGTCTCCTTGTATCACATCGGACTCACAGCCCAGCTTCCTGTCGGTGGTGGTTTCGCCATCCAGCCATCCATTCTTTATCAGGTGAAGGGAGCGGCGGCTGATGATCTTGGAAAACTTACCGCCGGGGAGGCCGCCAAGTCTTTCGAGATGAAAGTCGGTTATCTTGAAGTTCCTGTACAGATCCAGTGGGGACCGGATCTGCTGGCTTTCCGTCCTTACGTTTTTGCGGAGCCGTTTGTCGGGTACAGGATTTCCACCAGTGACAAGGACGCGGCGAAAGAGTTGAGGGATGAACTTAAGAAGGTTGAGTACGGACTTGGGCTTGGAGCCGGAATAGATGTCTGGAGGCTTCAGCTTTCTGTCAAGTATTTCTGGAACTTTGGAAAGATCTATGAGACAGGTGACACAGCAAGCGAGACCATCAGGGACGCTGTCAACAACGGCAATAACTTTAACGGTATAATGGCCTCTGTCGCATTCTTCTTTTAATGGCTGGACAGATGGGTGAGGAACGGAAGATAGTCATCTACTGCTCTGCCAGTTACGACATTGACATGAAATTCAACCAAGCTGCGCGGGAAGTGACCCGCGCGGCTTGTTCGCTTGGTTACACGATTGTCTCCGGCGGCGCCATCAAAGGAACCATGGGGGCGGTGGCCGACGAGGTCGCCCGTTGCGGGGGCCGTCACATAGGCGTTCTGCCACGTTTTATGGAGCAGTACAAGTTCCCGGGGCTGGATCAGGTGATCTGGACAGACACGATGGCCGAGCGTAAGGAAAGGATGCGTGAGGGCACCTGCGCCGCGATCGCGCTTCCGGGTGGCATAGGTACTCTCGATGAGGTGATCGGGACGTTGACTTTGGCGAAACTGAACAAGTACGACGGAAAAATCTATGCGCTGAACCTTGACGGATTCTACAATCCTCTGAAGGATCTGCTTGACCATTATGTCAGGACCGGAATGCTCGACATGCGTTCGAGAGGGCTGATCGAGTTCCCTGACACGGTGGCCGAACTGGTAGGACACCTTGACTGATAAACCGGAATATTCATGACTCTTGACGAGATAAGGGAGTTCCTTGGAAAGGACTGGAAGGAGACGGACGGACTGATCCGATCGTCCCTTAAAAGTGACATCGACCTTCTGAACGCCACGAACGAGGCTATTCTTGGACACAGCGGAAAGCAGTTGAGACCGATTGTGTCGTTGTTGACCGCGCGTGCCTGTGGGGGCGGCAAGGCTAACGAGGACAGCGTCCGTTATGCCGCGGCTTCCGAACTTCTGCACAACGCCACGCTTCTTCATGACGATGTCGCTGACAGCAGTTCCGAACGTCGTGGGGCTCCGACGGTGATGGCTATCCTTGGCGGTCCGGCATCCGTTCTTCTTGGGGATTACTGGCTTGTCAAGGCTATGGACAACATCCTGGCCTCTTCCGCTCACGGCAACGAGGTCATAAAAATATTCTCGAAGACCCTCAGCAGCCTTGCGGAGGGTGAGATGCTGCAACTCCAGAAAGCCTCGTCCGGTGACACTGTCGAGGAGGATTACTTCCGCATAATCTACAGTAAGACAGCCTCTTTGTTTGAATCCACATGTGTCTCGGCGGCGATTTCGGTGAACGCTTCGAAGGAATGGATCGAGGCTGTGCGGGCTTATGCTGTCTCTCTAGGGATCGCCTTCCAGATCAAGGACGACATATTCGATTACACCGGGGGAAAGAAAATCGGCAAGCCGGTGGGAATCGACCTTGACGAGCAGAAGATCACGCTGCCGCTTCTGGGAGCGTTGGAAGCCGCGCCGGATGATCGTGCCGCCGAAATCAGGAATCTGATTCTGAATATTCATGAACGTCCTGAGTCTAAGGAGGAAATAGTGGCTTTCGTCCGGGAGGAGAAGGGCATTGAATATGCCGTCTCAAGGCTTGATGAATATGTCGCCAAGGCTGTCGGAGCCCTTGCCGCTCTTCCTGATTCGAGGGAAAAAGAATATCTTGCGCAAATCGCTGGGTTCACAGCTTACAGGGACAAATGAATCTGGATGGGATCATAGGTAATCACGATGCTGTCAGGGCGTTGAAGGGGATGGCCGGGAGCGGGCGCATCCCTCATGCCATGATGCTCTACGAGAACGACGGTTGCGGGGCGATGGCCCTTGTGCTGGCGTTTCTGAGTCAGATCCTGGGTGATGAGCACAAGGTCTGCGGCCTGATTCATCCGGACGTGCATTATATCTATCCGGTCGCCAACGGCTCGAAAGTCACGGAGAAGGTCGAGAACCTGAGGGCTGAACTGTTTCTTGAATATTGGCGTTCCTTGATGACGGCCAATCCTTACGCCCTTGAGAGCGAGGTCAGCGCGGCTTTCGGAATCGAGGGCAAACAGTCCGGCATCAATAATGCCGAAGCCAAGGAAATACTTGAGACCGTGTGGCTTACGTCGGTGGAGGGCGGTTGGAAGGCTGTCGTGGTCTATTTGCCGGAGAAGATGAATGCCGCTTCCGCCAACAGGCTTCTGAAGGCTGTTGAGGAGCCCCCTGAGAAGACTTTGTTCATCATGATCACCCACGCTCCGGAGAAAGTCATGCAGACCATCTCGTCAAGATGCCAGGCAATCCGTGTCCTGCCATATTCAAAAAATGAGATTGTGGAGATACTGACTTCCCGTTTCGGGAAGACTCCTGACGAGGCTTCGCAGGCTGCGCTGGTCGCGGGCGGCAGTGTAGGGGCGGCATTGCGCCATCTTTCCGGGAAGGAGGACTATCTGCGCCAGATGGAGATATTCAAAGGACTCACTGACGCTCTTGCCGCTAAGGATCTTTCCGCGGCGTTGGGATGGGGAGACGCGATGGCCGCGCTTCCTTCGCGTGAAAACCAGAAAGCTTTTTGTAAATTTGCAGGTGAAAGCCTTCGCAAAGTGTTTCTGATTCAGCAGAACCTGCCACAGATCGCGGGTATCTCGCAGGAGGAAAAGGAGTTTTTTACCACGCTTGCGTCACGTTGCCGGAAGAGCTTTCCGAGAATGGCGGTTTCATGTCTGGACAGGGCGCAGACACTGATTGACAGGAATGTGAACCAGAAGATTCTCTTCACCGACCTTGTGGGACGGTTGTATTTGAGTTTCTGATAATTATGAATATATATGGAAAATATTGATAACGAGACAATAAAGTTCGACTGTAACCGAGGCTGCACGATCTCTCAGGATCAGGAGACGGGGGAATATGACTGCAATTACCGTCGCGGTTGCTGTAAGTTAAAGGATTACGACTGGCTTCACGGCATTCGTCAGGAGCAGTTCAAGGATCTTTTCGAGGTTCGGTTCAAGAACACGAGGAAAGGGATTTACATTAATACTTCCGGTCAGGGAATCAAGACCGGAGACTTGGTCATAGTCGAGGCGATGAATGGTCACGATCTTGGGATCGTCACGTTGGAAGGACCGATTGTGGGACGTCAGATGAAGTGCAAAGGCATTGATCCGGAGGCTGTTCCGCTTAAGAAAATATACCGCAGGGCAAAGCCTTTCGATATTGCCAAATGGCAGGAAGCTATAGCCCGTGAGCAGGACACTATGATCCAGGCTCGCAGGATCGCCGCGGAACTGGGCCTTGACATGAAGATCGGAGATGTTGAGTTTCAGGGGGATGGCACCAAGGCGATTTTCTACTACATCGCAGACGGACGTGTGGATTTCCGCCAGTTGATCAAGGTCTATGCCGAGGAGTTCCGTATCAGGATCGAGATGAAGCAGATTGGGGCCCGTCAGGAGGCCGGTCTTATCGGTGGTCTCGGGGTCTGCGGAAGGGAGCTTTGCTGCGCCAATTTCATCACGAATTTCCAGTCTATTTCGACTTCCGCCGCCCGTACTCAGGATCTGTCCTTGAATCCGCAGAAACTCGCCGGCCAGTGCGGAAAACTGAAATGCTGTCTGAACTATGAGGTCGCCAACTATCTTGATGCCCAGTCGCGTATTCCTAAGGTTTCGGAACCTCTTGAGTTTGAGGATGGTCTGGCCTATCTGGCGAAGACAGACATCCTTCAGGAAATCATGTATTTCACGTATGAGAAAGGCTCGCTGGCGAATCTGTACCCGGTGGCCGCTTCGGAAGTCGCTCAGATCATCATGATGAACCGCAACGGCCAGAAACCGGAATCATTGAGGACAGAACCGGAACCGACAGGCCCTCAGTTCGTCTCCGCGGTCGGTGACGACAGCATCACGAGATTTGACAAGCCGAAGAAAAACAGAAACAAGAATCGTAACAAGAACAAGGTAAGGCCGTCGGCGGATTCTGCCTCCCAGAGTGCCGCATCTGCCGATAACGCAGATACTTCATCCAGGTCAAAGCCGGAAGGAGGAAATTTCAGAGGTCGGAACAATGGCCCGCGCCGAAACGGCGGCAACGGACGCCCTCAGCAGCAGCGGCCTCGTGGCGGAAAGCCTGAGCAGAAATCTGAACAGAAGCCTGCGAAGACAGATGCGTGACGGAATTTTGGCCTTGATCCTTACGTTGGTTGTGGCTTCATGTTCGCGGCCTGGCTCCTATGAGCCTTTTGTGGCCAGAGAAAAAGCTGAATATGGTGACACCTACATATTCAGTCTGGATCTGTCTGACTCCACCGTGTCTTATGGGTTGGATTTCTACACAAGGTTGGAGCGTCCCGCTTTCGGAAAGTTTCCATTGGACAGCATTTCGTTGGATTTGAGGTGGATATCCCCGTCAGACTCGATCATCCTGTCAGACACGACTTTTATTTCCGTCACCCATCCTGTGGATTCATCTTATTTTTCCAGAGATTTTTTTGTCAGCTATAATGGTGTTTTGAATCTTCCGGAACACGGAACATGGAGATTGAAGGCCAAGGTGCTGAATGATTCAGAGGCGATCAGGGGATTGGGCATTATCTTAACAAGAAAGGAAAATGGGACACGATAAACTTAGAAAATTCGCGGAGAACGAGACATTCACCTGTCTGCTCCAGCCTGAGGCTTCATCTGTGCTTGACAAGGCTGAATCTGATAACAGTCTGAGACTCAAAGATCATCCGATCAGGGGGCATTGGAATGAAAGGATGTTTAAAGCCGACCAACCTATCGTACTGGAACTCGGTTGCGGAAAAGGGGAGTACACGATCGACCTTTCACGCAGGGAGCCGTCGCTCAACTACATCGGAGTGGACATCAAGGGTGCGCGTCTTTGGAAGGGAGCTAAGTTCGCAACGGAGAACAATCTGCCGAATGTGGCTTTCCTGCGTACCAGAATCGAGTTCATCGAGGCGTTCTTCGCTCCCGAGGAGGTTTCGGAGATATGGCTGACATTTTCCGACCCTCAGATGAAAAGCGAGAACTGCCGCTTGACGAGTCCGCTTTTTCTTGAGCGCTACCGCAAGTTCCTGAAAAAAGGCGGAATAGTCCACCTCAAGACAGACAGCCGTTTTCTTTATGAATATTCCAAAGCGGTGGCGGAACAGAATGACCTGAAGATATTGGCCTGTACCAACGATCTTTACGGAACCGGTCGCGCTGATCTCTCGGATTGTGCCTTGCGGTCTGTCGCCGGTGAATCCGCCATCGATGCTCTGTTCGAAGTCCAGACCTTCTACGAGAGGATGTTCACGGCTCAGGGTTACAAGATCACCTACCTGAGTTTCGTCATCGACCACGACGGCCCGTACATCCATCCCGAATTTGACTCGGACTACTGGCGCTCCGTCGAGGGTCCCCGTCACTTCTCCCATCAGCCGGAGAAGAAGCAATAGAGAGCCTGTCAAAGTGACCGGGGGGGGCGCGAAACTTAGACCTCCCTCCAGATGTAAACCTTGTCTCCGCGACGGATCTTCTTCCCGCCCGGTGTGCGGATGTCGTCCGGGAATATTACAGGAATCGAACAAAGAGTTCCTTTGGATGCTTTTTCCGTTGGCTTGAGATTGGTACGTATCTCGCTGACTGTCTGCTCTATGACTCCCGTTGTTTCTCCGATGATCAGGATGTCGTCGCCTTTGCGTAGTGTCTCCGATTCCACCAGCACCTCCGCCACGGAGATTCTGTCAAACCAGTTGGTGATCTTCCCACAGTAGATTTTCTTGCGTGTGGCATGGCTGCCATAGACATCGCTCCATTCCCCGAGTTTCGCACCCTGATAGTAGCCGTCCCAGAAGCCTCTGTTGAAGACCTCAGACAGCTCCTCCTTCAAAGAAGCCGCCAGTTCAGGCGTGTATTGTCCCTCACAGACTGCGTCAGCCGCCCTGCGGTAGCACTCGGCCGTCTTCTTGACATATTCAGCGCTTCTTGCCCGCCCCTCTATCTTGAAGACTTTCACGCCAGCGTCGATGATCTTGTCCATGAACTCGATGGTACACAGATCCTTGGGCGACATTATGTATTTGTTGTCAATGTTCAGTTTCGTACCTGTCTCCAGATCCGTCACCTCGTAGCCCCTGCGGCAAAGCTGGTAGCAGGCCCCGCGGTTCGCCGATGCCCCATAGGTTTGGAGACTCAGGTAACACTTCCCGGAAACCGCCATGCAGAGCGCCCCGTGGGCGAACATCTCGATCCGCACCAGATTCCCAGACGGACCCTTTATCCCTTCACGCACAATGGTTTCATGAATATCCTTGACCTGATGCAGGTTGAGTTCCCTCGCCAGCACGATCACGTCCGCGAACTGTGAATAGAACCGCAGGGCCTCGACATTCGACACGTTGAGTTGCGTGGAGATGTGTACTTCCAGCCCGATCTTCCGGCAATATGTGATCGCAGCCATGTCCGAGGCGATGATGGCGTTCACTCCCGCCGCCTTTGCCGCGTCCAGAGCCACCCGCATCGGAGCGAGATCCTCACCGTAAAGGACTATATTCAGAGTCATGTAAGTCTTGACTCCATATTCCCGGCAGATCTCCACAATCCTCGGGAGGTCGTCCGGAGTGAAGTTGTTCGCCGAATGTGAGCGCATGTTTAGGTTGCCTACCCCGAAATATACGGAGTCCGCCCCGCCCTGGATCGCCGCGTGCAGGCATTCGAAATTGCCCGCCGGCGCCATTATCTCAAGTTCCTTCTTGTCCATTGTCTCTGAATATTATTCCTCAAAATTAACCCATAAAATCGCCAATCACAAATTTCGGCCCCTATTCTTTTTGAATATGTCCCTTTTGCTTTCGATTTCACTTGCGAACCAACACTTTGATTCGGAAATTTTCATTAATATTGCATTTTATCGGCGGACATATTCCGTCGTTGATTTCACGATGCGACTTGATATTTCCCTTGAATATTTCACCTCTCCCGGGGAGGAACTGTTTCTTGTCCTCTCAAGCGGTAAAGCGATAGCAATGGAATATGCCACAGGAGGACGTTGGGAGGCTTGTTTTGAGGTGCAGGATACTGCCGGGACGATTGAATATTCATTTGAGGTCCACCGTGACGGGCAGTGTGTCCGCTGCGAGTGGGGGCGGCATTCGGTCCCTGAGCTTGTCGAAGGGACGGTCGCTTCGGCTGGCTCAGCGACCGGAAAACGGAACATGGCTACCGATCGCACGGTCGAAGCGGTCTTGGAAATCCACGACCGCTGGCAGGATCGTCCCGAGGATTCACCATTCTGGTCAAAAGTCTTCACCGATGTGATTTTCAAGAGGGAACGTTCGCAGACCGGAAGTTCCGGCAACGTGACGTTCACTGTCCCTTGCGCAAGGATTCGCAAGGATGAGACTTTGGCCATAACCGGCAGCGGCAAACTGTTCAATGACTGGAAGAAATTCGTCCGGCTGGCACCAACCTCAGCGCCGCTTTGGAGTGTGACTCTGGATGTTAAGGAATCATTTGAGTATAAGTTTGTTGTCTTGGACGCTAATACCGGATCCCCGAAGGTCTGGGAATCCGGCCCGAACCACCTTTTCACCGGACTTCCTGTCAGAGGGAATTCGCTGGAGGTCAGGGATGTGGTCCCGGAATTCGAGACCAAGCCTTGGCGCGGAGCCGGTACGGCCATCCCGGTTTTCTCCCTTCGCAGTGAGACCAGCTTCGGAGTGGGAGAGTTCAAAGATCTTAAGAAGTTGATTGATTGGGCGGCCAGGACAGGCCAAAGCATCATCCAGCTGCTGCCGATCAACGACACCACGATGACAGGTGCTTGGACGGATTCCTATCCTTACAACGCGAATTCAACGTTCGCGCTTCATCCGCAGTTCATTCACCTTCCTGATGCCGGAGTCAAGGTCGATAAGAAATACAAGGCTCTTCAGAAGGAACTCAACGCTCTTCCTTCCGTTGATTATGAAAGGGTCAACGACGAGAAGAACCGTCTTTTGAAAGATGCTTTCTCCGTTGTTGGGCAGAAAGTTATGTCTGGAACAGCTTACAAGGAATTCTATTCCGCAAACGAGGGTTGGCTCGTCCCTTACTCTGCTTACTGTGTGCTTCGGGACATCAACGGAACGCCCGAGTTCGGAAAATGGAAATCTCTGTCGGAATATTCGGAAACCAGGGTCAAGTCATTCTGTCGCAGGCATAAAAATGAGACGGACTTCTACTGTTATGTCCAGTTCTGCCTCGACTCGCAACTGAAGGATGCTGTTGAATATGCACATTCTAAAGGTGTCGCCATCAAAGGTGACCTTCCTATCGGAATCAGCCGAACGAGTGTGGATGCTTGGCAGTATCCTCGTCTGTTCAATCTTGATTCACAGGCCGGTGCGCCGCCTGACGCTTTCTCCGCCGACGGCCAGAACTGGGGCTTCCCGACCTACAACTGGGATGAGATGGCCAAGGACGGTTATGCTTGGTGGAAGGCAAGGCTCGGAAAGATGAGTGAATATTTCGACGCGTTCCGGATCGATCATATTCTTGGATTCTTCCGTATTTGGGAGATTCCTGTGGGAGTCAAGTCTGGATTGCTGGGGCATTTCAACCCTGCGCTTCCGTACTCGGCCGATGAGTTGAGGAACCGTGGATTCAATCCTGACTCACAACTGTTTGTGTCTGATCCGCATCGTCGCGGATGGTATCATCCTCGCATCGCCGCTCAGAACACGGAGGATTTCAACGCATTGAAAGGCGGCTTGAAGGATGCTTATAACGACCTCTACAACGATTTCTTCTACCATCGTCATAACGGTTTTTGGAAGGAGTGCGCGATGAGGAAGCTGCCTGCTCTTTTGGACTCGACCGGGATGTTGGCTTGTGGGGAGGATCTCGGAATGATTCCGGCCTGTGTCCCGGAGGTTATGAGGGATTTGGACATTCTGTCTCTTGAGATTCAGAGGATGCCTAAGGCTTTTGGAAAGATGTTTGATGATCCGTTTGACTATCCGTATCTGTCCGTCTGCGCGACCGGAACCCATGACACTTCCACCATTCGTGGCTGGTGGGAAGAGGACCATGTCTTGTCCGAGCGTTTTTTCCACGATATTCTCCGCTGCGAGGGTCAGGCGCCGTACTCCTGTGAGCCGTGGATCTGCGAACGGATTGTGAACCAGCATCTGAACTCACCTTCAATGCTGTGCGTCCTCCCGCTTCAGGACTGGATGTCCATTGATGGTGAGGTTCGTTATCAAGGCGACCCGACGGATGAACGGATCAACATTCCTGCCGATTCGCATCACTATTGGCGCTGGAGAATGCACATCACTCTTGAAGACCTGCTGACTCGTTCCGACTTCAACCGCAATCTTCATGACCTCATATCCGACTCCGGGCGTGGATAGAAATCGTTTAGAGCCTTGTCCCAAAGACTGAATATTCGTAAATTTGAGGTTTCAAACACTCGTTTTATAGTATGGCAAACATTGGAAACCCTTTCACTCCAGTGGAGAAAAAAGCTGTTCTCTGCGGATCCGGAGAACTTGGAAAAGAAATTGCTATTGAACTTGAACGCTACGGTGTGCATGTCGTGGCAGTGGATAAATACGCTGATGCCCCGGCTATGCAGGTGGCGCAATCGTCTCATGTTCTGTCAATGCTTGACGGTGACGCTCTTGCGGCGATGATCGAGGAAGAGAAACCTGATCTGATCATTCCGGAAGTCGAGGCTATAGCCACGCCAAAACTCGTTGAGCTTGAGAAGAAAGGCTACACGGTCATTCCGACGGCCAATGCCACTTACCTAACAATGAACAGGGAGGGAATCAGGCGACTTGCAGCTGAGGAACTGGGGATTCCGACCTCAAGGTATGAATTCGCCCAGACGGAAGAGGAATTCAAGGCGGCTGTTGGACGGATCGGTTTTCCGTGTGTGGTGAAACCGGTCATGAGCTCTTCCGGCCATGGCCAAAGTGTGGTCCGGGATGAGTCACAGGTCGCTGGGGCGTGGAAGGTTTCCCAAGAGGGCGGACGTGCCGGTGGCGGAAAGGTTATAGTCGAGGGCTTTGTTGATTTCGACTATGAGATCACTCTTTTGACGGTACGCCACTGTGCCGGAACGACGTTCCTGAAGCCTGTGGGACATCATCAGGTCGATGGCGACTATCGTGAGTCCTGGCAGCCACAGGGTATGAGCGCGGCCGCGGAGAAGAAAGCACAGGAGATAGCCGGGAAAATCACCGCCGCTTTGGGTGGATATGGAATATTCGGTGTCGAGCTTTTCGTCAAGGGTGAGGATGTCATATTCAGCGAAGTCTCTCCAAGGCCGCATGATACCGGAATGGTGACGATGATCTCGCAGGATATGTCGGAGTTCGCTCTTCATGCCAGAGCAGTTCTTGGATTGCCGATCCCAGAAGTGCGTTTCTACGGCCCGTCCGCCTCAAAGGCGATTGTCGTGGAAGGGAATACCAATGAATATGAGTTCCAGAATGTGGACAAGGTTCTTGAGGAACCAGGGGTTCAGGTCCGCTTCTTCGGAAAACCAGAGATCAAAGGTCATCGCCGCGTCGGGGTAATCCTCGCCACTGACGAGACTGTCGAGAAGGCGCTTCAGAAGGCCGAGAGGGCATATTCAAAGCTCAAAGTCAAGGTATATTAGGGCTTCCGGCCGCTTTTTTGCCTTAGCTGCTTGTCACGCTTATGCTTTGGTCTTCCGGAGGCAACCATTTCATGCAAGTCTGGCGAGAACATCCTCCCAGACTTGTATTCTGTTTGTCTCGTTGAGGATCTCGTGGCGCATTCCTGGGTAGAGATGCAGGTCGGTGTTCCTGTAACCTACTTGCCTCATCAGGTCTACCGCCTTGCCGATCGCCTTGTCGGAAATCCGGCACGGGTCCTCCGCTCCGGAGATGAAATGAACCGGCAGGTTCGGATTGGACATCTTCCAGCTCTTGGGACTGTAACAGTCTTGCATCAAGTCTAAAAGATTCTTGAATCCGTTCACTGTGAATGTGAATGTACAGTAAGGGTCGTTGTGATAAGCTTCAAGTGTCTCCTTGTCGGAGCAGACCCATGCGGTAGGGTAGCCCTCGGATTCGAACGGTTTATTGAATGATCCGAATGACAGTTTCTGTAGGAGTGGAGATCGGTAGTGTTCCCCTTTGAGCATTCCGATCACACTTGCCAGAAGTCGTCCCGCTCCGCCGGCCGGGTTATAACTCGGGCATCCGCAGACGAAAAGCGTGTCGATGCTGTCATCGTGACGTTTCGTGAACGACCGCACGGCCATCGATCCCATGCTGTGTCCGAACAAAGTGTACGGCAATGTCGGGTAAGAGGTCTTGATCTCATCCTGCACGAGTTTGATGTCCTCCACGAGCGCTTTCCAGCCGCCTTTGTACATGTAGCCAAGATCATCTTCGTTGAGTATGGTCTCGCCATGTCCGCGGTGATCGTGGATGGCGCAGATGTAGCCATGTGCGGAAAGATATTCCATGAAAGGAATATACCTCTCCTTGTGTTCGCACATTCCGTGAACGATCTGTACTATCCCTTTGGCTTCGCCCACCGGCTCGCAGATCAGCATCGCGATCTGGAGTCCGTCTGCCGACGCTTCTATTTTCCGCTTCAACATATTCATCGAATTTTATCGCCGCCAAGATATACAAATTCTGATTCAGTTTCGGCTATAAATCAGTTTAAAACTTTTCTTTTGGTCGAATTTGTTTGTTAATATGGGGTAAAGACTTACATTTGTTCCTAAAATTACAATAAAATTCGACTAAATGAAAAAGATTATTGTGTTTGCGGCGACTATTTGCACCGCTGTTTTCACCGCCAAGGCTGGCGGTTATGTGACTAACACGAATCAGAATGTGGCGTTCCTGAGGAATCCTGCCCAGAATGCTGTGATAGGAGTTCAAGGGGCGTATTTCAATCCGGCCGGAATCGGTTTCATGGACAATGGATGGCATCTTGCATTCGATGTCCAGTCCGCTTTGCAGAGAAGATACACGACATCCACATACGAGCCATTGAAATACGGCGTGCACAATGAGGGAAGAGGTTACAAAAAGTACACAGGCAAGTCTTTCGTGCCGGTTCTTCCTCATCTTAGTCTCGCTTTCAAGCACGACAACTTGTTCGCGTCATTCCATTTCGGAGTTGTGTCCGGAGGAGGCAAGGCGAAGTATGATCAAGGCCTCGGCTCTTTTGAGGCTCCGGTCGCGATGATTCCGGCATTGATCAACAATCTGGCTGGAAACCAGATGGTTACTGGCTACGATGCTGACATCAATCTTACCGGTGAACAGTACAACTTTGCCAGCCAGCTTAACATCGGCTACAAGATAGACGCCCATTGGAGTGTTTCGGTCGGAGCGCGCATGAACTACATTTCCAACTATTACAACGGAAGCCTTGAGAACATCAAACTTCAGTATGGAGGCCAGATGCTTCCTGCCGCCAATGTCCTCGGAGCGGCCGTCTCGGCGATTTCAGGAGGGTTGATCCCGACCGAAACCGCTGTGGGAATGGTCGGCGGACTTGTCAGCGACAAGAAACTTGACGCACATCAGAAAGACATCGCTTGGACCCCTGTCCTCTCGGTTGACTACAAGACCGGCAAGTTCAATTTCTCGGCGCGTTATGAATTCAACACGAAAGTCCGCTTGAAGAACGACACGAAAGCCAACACTACGGGAATATCCCAGTTCGATGACGGCAAGGAGATCGCGGCGGACATCCCGGGCAATATCAACCTTGGCGCTGAATATTCCATCAAGCCGAACTTCCGCATCGCTCTTGGAGCCAACTACTATTTTGACAAGCAGTCAAAGCAGTACAACAACGAGACTGACTTGAACGACAAACAGAACTATTTGAAACACAACTCTTTCGAAATCCTTGGTGGCCTTGAGTACGATTTGAGCCGCGTGGTGACCCTCAGCATCGGAGCCAACAGCAGCACGTTCGGCTTTGGCAATGACGCGCGGTACATCTCTGACCTGAGCTACACCACCAGTTCGATTTCCGGCGGTCTGGGTGCAAGAATCAATGTCACCCCTAAAATCGCCATCGATTTAGGAATATACAAGACTTTCTTCATGCACTTCACCAAGGAACAGGCCGACTACGGCGGAAACGGTGCGTTGGTCGCCGCGAAACTCTCCCCTGTTCTTGGTCAGCTTGCTCCGGTAGTTCCGGGTCTTGCCGAGAAGCTTGACATTAAGAATCTCCAGATTCCAGGGCAGGATGACTTCTATCGCACCAGCATCGTCGGTGGCATAGGTGTGACCTTTAAGTTCTAAGGAATCCAACCAACGGCCTCCCTGTTAAAGCCCTTGAATATGTCAGGTCAGCCAGACAAAGACGTTGGCGACATCAGTCCTATTCAAATGACGTGGAGACTAATTCGTTAAAACATAATTGGTTAAAAGAGTGTCCTCCCTGCCAGAACGGCTGGGAGGACATATGCTTTATCCGCTGATCTATAGAGGATTAGCCTCCACGGCTATCCCACGCGTTTCCGGCTTTGACCTTACTACCGAGATCTCTGAACCATTCCCGTTTCAGAACCCGGTCAATGTGAACAGGGGGCGTTATGGCCGCCGAGGTCCCAGAACCTATCTCGTTTCAGAATCTGTCAAAATGACTTGAGACTATTCCTCGGTGTAGAATCGGATGACCCTCTCGATGGCTCTTTGGCAGACCGGACAGAAGGCATTGGCGGTGTTGGTCCGCATCCGGCAGTCTTCGCACGGGCGCCAGACACCTTTGGTCTGGTAGCCGCCACCCTCGACAAGACCCACGATACCCTGATCGTAGAGGTCCTTCCATTTGCTCTCGAAGTTTGCTTTCGTGGTGATGTTCTGCTCCCAAGGCTCGATGTCCGGGTAGTAATATTCAACATACTGGTCATCGTAGGCATATTCATCGGTCAAACCGCCGAAGCTGTGGCCGAACTCGTGGACGACAACCGGGCCGAAAAGTTTGTGGTGGGCTGTTGTGAGGGTGTAGGAATTGTAGATGCCTCCTCCTCCGTAAGTGTCAGTGTTGGCGAGTATTATGATGTGTTCGTAAGGAACACCTGCAAGTGCGTCATGCATCTTGAACAGATGTAGGGTCGTGAGGTAGCGGTCGGAATAGAACGTGTCGAAGTGCGAGTCCACAGCCGTCTTTTTCCAAAGGCCTTCGCGCGGCACACTCACTCCGCTGTCCTGCGACGGTGAAGCCACAGCCACGATGTTGAACCTGTCCTTCATCGACTTGAACGGCTCGTGACGCAGAAGGTTTTCCACCGTGCTTTCGGCATCCTTGAAGAATATGTCCATTTCGCCTTCGGTGTACCCTTCGGCGAGGATAGCGATGTCGATTTTCTCCTTTGAATCACCGCTGTTCAGCAGCCTTTTTGTCTGCGGTTTGCCGTCCACGGGTTTGATCAGAATGTCTTTCGGATCAACCGGATGTGTAAGCTTTGCGGCCACATTCTCGTGGAAATCGTAGAGTTGCACGGTGATCTCTGCCGGAGCGGCTGGCATCGGTACAAGGAACACATTCTCGAAACTCTTGCGTACCTTTGTCGCTTCCTCCGTGGCCTGCCATTCCTGGAACAGCGTGCAGAACGACATCCTGTAGAGTGTGTCGCCAGTGGCCTTGTCCGTCATCGTAAGCTGCCCGTTGCCTCTCAGCGGAACCTCATTCAGATGAGTGCGTCTTCCGTACCACCCGTCAAGGCTAAGCAGCTCGGCGACAGCGATGTCGCAATCCTTATCCGATCCGCTGAATATGTAGTCGATCCTCAATGTCTTGTCCAAGAGCCTTCCCTCGGAGAATGTTTCCGCTTTCGCCACCGCAGCGAATCCTGTCAACAAAGCGGCCAAAGCAAGTATAATGTTCCTTTTCATATTATCGTCTCATTTTCATGTTATTACCTTTTATTACCTTAGTCCTCTTTTGATGTTTCATCCAGCCTTCTTTGGTGTTTAATGTCGGCCGATCACCTAATTTAGAAATTTTTCTTGAAATACTCCACCTCATTCCTCATTTCGTCCCTCTGGTAACGAGAAAGCGTGAAAATGTTGCCGCAGAGGATTATCGGTGTGCCGTTGGTAACGTTATTAGAGGGATTCGTTACCAGCCATCTTGAAGAGTGTGTCAGACTTTGAAGAATACAGTGGTGCTGGCAGAGTTCTTATTTCCAAAATACATCTTTAATCCGTAATAGACACCATCTTTTCTTTCGACATGGTAAACCTCGGAATAGTTGAAGTCAGGATGCTCGGTCTTGTATCCGGCATATTCAATAGACACGGTCTCAGGCAATTGTACATCGTCCGCCAATCTGTAGACAGTCTCCTCCCAGATTTGTTCATTAGATCCGACATTATCAAACCTGACAGTTTTCTGAATGCTTCCATCGTTGATGTACAGGACATAGTCACCGGCATCACTGACTCCTGCCAAAAGTACAGCTTTCGGGTATTTTACTCTTGCGAAATCAACGCATACATTCATGTCGAAAGCCCGGATGCTTCTGTTTGTGAAAAAACGCATGATGTCAAGGATGTTTCCATCCTCATCTATCAGTATGGTATATTCCTGGTAAACAATAGAATATGTCTCGTCTTCCTGTGGCACAAGGAACCGGAACTCATAAGCCTTTTTGTCGAACCCTCTCCGTGAGACTTCAATGACGTAGGAGTTGTCGTTCTCGTAAAACTCATTGTCAATCCCGGCTCTTATGTAAGCCCTTGCGATATTCTGTGGCAGCTGTTCAAGGAATGCGTACCTTTCCTTGTCGTACTCTTTCTGGGTTATCATCCAAGTCAAGTCTTTGTAGATGGCTGTACACTTCACCCCATCCGTGTCGATGAACTCAACATAAGACGTGTTGTCGTCATAGTCTCTCGTCACGCCATAGGTGAAAGCCTTTGTTACCTTGACACCCTGCGGATATCTTTTGTAGAAATCGTTCTTTATCGTTTCTGCGACACCGTTTTCCTCAAATGTGTCACGTTCCGTTTCATATTTATCGCATGAGAATGCGACCATAATGACGATCGCCGCGCAGAAAAAATGTACAAATCCCTTGGTCATGGTAAATTTTCTCTTTAAACTTTGCAACCACAAAATTACAGAAAAAATGAATATTTTTTCTGACTATCCGTAGGTTTGACTGTCGGTGCGACAAATCTGCCGGTTTAAACAAACAGTACTCAAATGAGAACGGCTGCTTTTAAGACACTTACGGCAGGGGACTATGTCAATGCCGCTCGTGTACAGGCTCGCAGGTGAGATCCACGCCGAGTTTTTTGAAGACTTTCTTGTCGATGTCGCTCAGGAGTACCGTGGAGTGAACCTGGCAGCCTTTCAGAAGTGGCAATGTGTCAAGGGCCTTGCGGCAGTTCTCGTCATCAGGGCTGAGAACCGAGAGGGCAATCAGCACCTCGTCCGTGTGGAGGCGAGGATTCTTGCCGTGCAGGTAAGTGACTTTGGTCTTCTGGATCGGTTCGATGAGTCTTCCCGGAATGAGTTTCACGCCGTGATCTATTCCGGCCAGATGCTTGGTGGCCTTAAGGAGTAGCGCGGCGCAAGGTCCGAGAAGGTCTGAGGTCTCCGCGCTCAGGATTGTCCCGTCGGCGAGTTCGATGGCCGCTGACGGATTACCTGCCGTGGCCTCTCGTTGTTTGGCGGCGACGGTAACACGACGATATTCAGTGGTGATTCTGGCTTGCTTGAGCAACAGCGCGATCTTTCCTACCTCGCTCTCATTGTCTTCTCCGTCAGCCATTTGGTCGAGCGCGGAGTAGTAGCGGCGGATGATCTCGTCGTTGGCGGCCTTGCAGCAGATGTCGTCATCACTGATGCAATATCCAACCATATTCACACCCATGTCAGTCGGCGACTTGTACGGATTCTCGCCGTAGATCCCCTCGAAGAGAGCGTTCAGCACAGGGAATATCTCGATGTCCCTGTTGTAGTTGATCGCCGTCTTGCCGTAAGCCTCCAAATGGAACGGATCGATCATATTCACATCATTAAGATCCGCTGTGGCAGCCTCGTAGGCGATGTTGACAGGGTGCTTCAGAGGCAGGTTCCAGACAGGGAATGTCTCGAATTTGGCGTAACCGGCGGCCACGCCTTTCTTATGTTCATGATAGAGCTGGCTCAGGCAGACGGCCATCTTTCCGCTGCCTGGTCCCGGAGCTGTCACGATGACAAGCGGACGGGTGGTCTGCACATAGTCATTCTTTCCATAGCCTTCCTCGGAGTCAATCAATGCCACATTGTTAGGGTAGCCTTCGATCGTGTAGTGGTAATATGCCTTGATGCCCATCTTCTTTAGCTTGGCCTTGTATGCCTTGGCGCTGGACTGACCATTGAAATGGGTGATCACCACGCTGCTCACGAGAAAGCCCCGGTTCTGGAACTCTGTGCGTAGGCGCAGCACATCCATGTCGTAGGTGATGCCGTAGTCCGCGCGCATCTTGTTCTTCTCGATGTCGTTGGCACTGATGACGATGACAATCTCCGCGCAGTCGCTAAGCTGTTGAAGCATACGAAGTTTGCTGTCAGGTTGGAATCCAGGCAGCACCCTGCTTGCGTGATAGTCATCGAATAATTTACCCCCAAGCTCCAGATAGAGCTTGTCGCCGAACTGGGCTATGCGTTCCTTGATGTGTTCTGATTGTATCCGCAGATACTTTTCGTTGTCGAATCCGTACTTCATAACGGATAACAAAGGTACGAAATCTATTCCGCAGCGACAAATGAAAAATTCCCGATCGTCTTGATTCGGAGGGCAAAGTAAAAAATCCCGGAGAGTGATGTTCGCTCCGGGATTTCTTTATCAGGTGTGATCTACTTGACCTTGATTGAGTTCAGGATGTCGAGCTTGCCGGTGTCGGTGAGATGGATGATCAATTCTCCGAAGAGGGTGTTCTGCCAGGCGAACCATGCGCGGGTGAACTTGCTTGCGTTGTCCTTATGGAATGACTCGTGCATGAAGCCTGTGCCGGCGTCGGTCTTCATAAGGGTCTCGACGCACCACTTGATCTCTTTGTCGTCCTGGGACGTGAAGGCCTTCATCATGATGCTCATAGGCCAGATGTAGTCGTAGCCGATGTGTGGGCCACCGATTCCTTCGCCGGCCTTGCCCCTGAAGAAGTAAGGGTTGTCCTCGCTCCAGACGAACCTGCGGGTGTTCTGGTAGATCGGATCGTTCACATCTATGTCTCCGAGGTATGCCATCGCGAGGAGGCTCGGCACGTTGGCGTCGTCCATCATGAGCTGGTTGCCGAAACCATCCACCTCGAAGGCGAAGATCTTGCCGTATTTCGGGTGGTTCACAACAGCATATTCATAAAGAGCCTTTTCGACCTCGGCGGCGAGATCGAGGCATTCCTTCGCCAGTTTCTTGTTGTGGTTGACATCCGTGAGAATTTCGGCTGCCTTGCGTAAAGAGGTGACGGCGAAGAAATTGGATGGAACCAGAAACTCGAACATCGTGGCGTCGTCGGAAGGACGGAACGCTGATGCTATCAGACCTACCGGTTTCACAGGGTTGCCACGGCCGTCGTTGGACTTGGTGTCGAACTGACGGTCTGTTGTTCTGGCGAATCTGTACGGACCAGGGCCGTCCTTTCTCTGCTGCTCCTTGAAAGTTTTCAGAGTGGTTTGGATGGACTTCAGCCACGTCTCGCCGAAGATGGAATCGTCTCCGGTCACTTTCCAATACTGGTAGGCGAGACGGATAGGGTAACAATGCGAGTCGATTTCCCATTTTCGCTCGTGGTCGTTCGGATTCATGTCAGTGAAGTCCGACTCCCATCCGCCACCGGTAGGACCGTCATTGAAAGCGTTGGCGTATGGATCCAGGCAGATCAGCGAGAACTGGCAGTTGATCACGCCGGCGAGCATATTCTTAAGATACTCATCCTGATTGGCCAGCTGGATGTAAGGCCAGACCTGCGCTCCGGAGTCCCTGAGCCACATGGCGTGGATGTCTCCGGTGTAAACGAAAGTCCTGAAGTTGCCGTTCTCGTCCTTGCCGAAATGTACGGTTGTGTCCAGGGTGTTCGGGTAGCAGTTGGCGAACATCCAGGCGAGGCGCGGGTTTTTCAGGATGCCCTGCATCTGGGCGATCTTGTTCTCGACAGCTTCGGAGCGGAAAAGCCTCTTTTCAGGGGCCGGACGCTGCGACTCGTAATCCTTGGCATTGTTGGTTGCTGTCGCTTCGACAGGCTCAACGGCCGGTTGGTGAGCCTGTCGAACCATACCTTGCGCCAAAGCGCCGCTGAACAGTAAGATGGCCGAAGCCAGAAGTAAAGTGCGTTTCATCATTTATTGTTCATTAGTGTATGAATATGGTCTGTCCTCCTTCGCGGTTCCTCTCACCGTGTCAGGTTCGGACCCCACAAGATACACAATTTTCGCCCCATCGGCAAGGTCTTCATGACGGAAATAGTTCCGGCTCCAATCCTTCCCGTTGATTCTCACGCCCTTGACGTAGAAGTTGTCTTTCGAGTTGTCTGGAGCGTCAAGGCTTATCTTTCTTCCGTCCGGAAGGCTTATCGTAACCTTCTTGAACAGCGGAGTTCCGATGGCATATTCATTGGATCCGGGGCAGACAGGGTAGAATCCGAGGGCGGAGAAAACGTACCAGGCGGAGGTCTGTCCGTTGTCCTCGTCTCCGCAGTAACCGTCGAAATTGGAGTTGTAGAACCGGTCCATCACCTCGCGGATCCTCTGCTGCGCTTTCCAAGGCTGGCCGCACCAGTCGTAGAGGTAGAGCATGTGCTGGATCGGCTGGTTGCCGTGGGCGTAATTTCCCATATTCATCACCTGCATCTCCCTGATCTCGTGGATAGGGAAGCCGTAGTAGCTGTCGTCGAAGATCGGAGGAATTGTGAATATGCTGTCGAGCATGCCGGCGAAGACATCGTCTCCGCCCATCAGGTCGATCAAGCCTTGAGGATCGTGGAACACCGACCACGTGTAGTGCAGACTGTTGCCTTCCGTGAAGTTTCCGCCCCATTTCAGAGGGCTGAACGGCCTTTCGAACGAACCGTCGGCGTTCTTTCCGACCATCAGTTTGTACTCCTGATCGTAGAGGTTCTTGTAATTGAAGGCGGCCTTCGCGTACGGCGCAAGCTCTTCCTCACTGCGGCCCAGAGCCTTGCCGAACCGGTAGATGCACCAATCGTCGTATGAATATTCAAGCGTCCTCGCCGCGTTCTCATTGATGCCGACATCGCAAGGGACGTAGCCGAGGCTGTCGTAATATTCCCAGCCAAGGCGGCCGGTAGAGCTGACCTCCGGGTGGACGGCGTGCGCTCCGTGGGTGACGGCCTTCCAAAGTTCTTCCGCGTCATAGCCGCGCAGTCCTTTGAGCCAGGCATCGGCCACGACTGAAGCTGAATTGTTTCCGACCATGCATCCCCTGTGTCCCGGGCTAGACCATTCAGGCAGGAATCCGCTTTCCTTCCAAGAGTTCACCAGACCTTCCTGCATCTTCACGTTCTCGTCAGGATAAACGAGATTCAGCAACGGGAAGAGACATCTGAATGTGTCCCAGAAGCCGGTGTCGCCGAACAGATAGCCCTCGTGGACGGCTCCGTCGTAAGGGCTGTAGTGAACCCTTTTGCCGTCAGCGTTGACCTCTGACAGATCACGAGGGAACAGGACAGACCTGTAGAGGCAGGAGTAGAACGTGCGAAGATTGTCAAGGTTGTCATCCTCGGCGGCGATTCGTCCAAGCACCTCGTTCCATCTGTCCCGCCCGGCCTGGGCGATCTCGTCAAACGTCCTGTCACCCAGCTCGTTGAGGTTCAGACCAGCCTGCTCCTGGCTGATGAATGACGATGCGACCTTGAGGTTGACCTTCTGGCCTTTCGCCGTCTTGAATCCGACCATGGCGATGTGCCCGTCAATGGTCTTGGTCTCGAACGGAGTGTCGGAAACCACCACGAACCAATTCCGGAAATTTTCCGTTACGCCTCCGTGGTTCGCTGTCGAATATCCCACGATCATATTCCTGTCTTTCTGGACTTCCACCTGCCCTCCGTTGTAGGCATCCACCACGAGGTAGGACATCTCCTTTTCAGGGTAGGTGAGTCTGAACGCCGCCGCCCTTTCCGTCGGGGCGAGTTCTGCGACCACGTCATGGTCAGCGAGATAGACTTGATAATAGTAAGGCTTCACGGTCTCGGCTTTGTGCGAGAACCAGCTTTGGCGGCCTTCCTCGTCATATACCGGACCTGTGGTCACAGGCATGATAGAGAATGAGCCGTAGTCGTTGATCCACGGACTCGGCTGGTGTGTCTGTTTCAAGCCTCTGATCCTTGTAGAGGAATATGTGTAAGTCCAACCGTCGCCATTGGCACCCGTCTGTGGAGTCCAGAAGTTCATGCCCCAAGGCATGGCGATCGCCGGGTAAGTGTTACCGGTCGAAAGTTCGTAAGTTGACGCCGTCCCCATCAAAGGGTTCACATAGTCCACCGGATCCTCCATGCGCGTTTTCTCCGAGGTTCCGCAAGCCGCCACGATCAAAGCCGTGGCAAAAAGTATTGAGCTTTTTTTCATCAGTTCTGAATATTTCCGCTAAGGTACATCAATTTCCATTGGTTCGGAATAGTTCCACCGTCTTGTTCCGCTTCCGACTGGCGTGTCAAAGTTGATTCTGGCCGCCGCGCGTACGAATACCTTCCTGCCTGAAGGCAGTGTCCCGTTCGACTTGATGGTCACATCCGTGTCCAGAAGCTTCTCGAATTCTTGTCCTGAATATGTCAGCTCGCTTGACCAGCGGTTGTCCCTGGCTCTGTAGCCTACACTGGATGATTGGCTTACAAACAGTTGGATGTCCGTGACGTTGGCCATGCTTTCCTTCCAGAAACCTGTTGGCTCCATGGCTTTGCGTATTTCATCACGGGTGGTTGCTCTTGTGACTTTCACTCTCGCTGTGATCTTTCCGCCGCTGACCATAGGTGAGCCTACAAACTCAACGTTGAGGAACGGCTGCACCTGGAAGTTGACCTCGGTCTTGCCTTTGATGTGCACGTCCTTGGTTCCGTTTGAAATGACGGTTCCGTCCTCGGTCTCAAGCAGGATCGGGATGAACGGTCCGTCCACACGGACGTTGTAGTCGGCCTCGAACAGCTTGGTGTTCT
This sequence comes from uncultured bacterium, assembly GCA_963657715.1. Taxonomy (GTDB): domain Bacteria; phylum Bacteroidota; class Bacteroidia; order Bacteroidales; family UBA932; genus Cryptobacteroides. The sequence goes on from CAVKML010000007.1 coordinate 43,801, forward strand.
GGAATGTTCCGTCCGCCTTGCAATTGAAATCCTGAGGGGTGACGTTTCCTTCCCAGCTTGTCTCTATCAGGCGAACCCTGATTCCTTCCGAACCTTGGTCCGTGAGAACCGGCGCTCCAGTGTTCACATCCGTGACGCTTCCGAAAATCGTCTCGGAAGGAGCGTCGTAATTGTCCAGCTCGAATAGTGAGCAGGATGTGAGAGCCATTGCGGCCATCATTGAGTATATTATCTTTTTCATACTTTCCTATCTGTTTGGTTGCTGATCGATCACTGAACTCTTGGCGACTTCGCCGCTCGGGATCTCGAAGTAGTAGTCCGTGGCACTGTAAAGCAGACGCATCTCTCTGGCCATCTGGAAGTTGGCATCGAAGAAGTATTTGTGTTCCTTGGAACTGTAGAACGGATAGAGACCCCTGAGCCTGTACTCTCCATCCGCTCCGGTTCTGGAGGCGTAGCCTTCCCGATGTTCTCCCCAGAAATCGTCTCTGGCATCGTAATGCTGTACTCTCCAACGTCTTATGTCCCATTTCGTCTTGTGTTCAAGTGCGAGTTCCTTCCTCCTTTCCCTGCGGACGATGTTTCTGCTCTCGATGTTTCCGGTCAGATCACTGGTCAGAGCGTCGGCTCCGGCCCTTTCACGGATGTCCCTGATTGCCTGTGAGGCCACGGAAAGCATATTGTCTCCATCGACAGGACAAGGCGCTCCGGCTATTGACAGTTCGACAGCGGATTCAGCCGCCGCCAGAAGCACGTCGGCGTAGCGCATCAGGATGAACGGTTGCGCGGACTTGCCCTCTCCACGGATGTAGGCCGGATCAGGGTTGAGATATTTTCTGAGATAGAATCCGGAAAGGTTAGCCTCGTTGTCCTGCGTGTTGTAGAACGGACCGTTGGCCCCGGCAGGGGTCATCTTCACCCCGTCAACTTCCATAACCGGCTGTGTCGCAAGGGCGTTGGCGCTCATAAAGAGAGTCTTCCCGAACTGCGGCAGAAGCTGATAGTAGTTCTGGGTGGCCCTGCTGTAGGAATAGTCTGACCAAAGAGGGGAGACCGGAGTCTCACCTGTGTAGATTCCGGCGCGGATCTCGATCTCGACGTTGCGGAAGATGTCTCCCGGCAGGATCACATAGGCTCGCAGACGCGGCTCGGCGTTCTTGAAGAAATCCATTGTGGTGTCGTACATCAGATAATGTCCATCGGTGTTGGACGCGCCGTCGGTCACACGGATGGTGCCGTCGGCATAGCGGTCGAACCCGTCAAATAACTCCACGAAATCAAGCGAAGGACAGGAACCGGAACAAAGCGGATCTCTGAATATGAAAGGCGAGCTGTAGGCGTCCAGGCCGTGGGTGAGGGACGGGTAGGAATATTCCTTCACGAGAATATTCTCTGTGCTGCTGACATCGCTGAACATATCCACCATATTCTGGTACTGCGCCTCCTTGTCATCTGCGCTCCATTTTTTCTTGTAGAGGGAATATCTTCCGCTCTTTATAACCTCTCTGGCCGCTTTGTAGGCCTCCGAGAAATATCTCTGCGAGGCCGCGGCAGCCTTGTCGCTGTCGAATCCGATGACCCTCACGCCTGTCTTCGAGCCGACTCCGGTGAGACGGCCGGTGACGGTGTCGTTGTACTTGGCGACAGAGCCGGCGTAGAGCATCGCTTCTGCCTTGAACGCCAGAGCCGCATACTTGTTCGGCAGTCCCTGCAACGAGGAAGTTTCCGGAAGCAGCTCGACCGCCGTGTCGAAATCTTTACAGATCTGATCCCAAGTCTCTTCCTCGGAGGATCTTGCGACCTCAAGCTTGTCAGCCTCGGCCGGATAGGCGATCGTGTGCGTCACGAGTGGGATTCCGCCGAAACGTCGTGCCATCTGGTAGAACGTGTATGCCCTTATGAAATAGGCCTGTCCGAGGTAGAAGTTCATCTCGACCGACGAGAAGTTGCCTCCATATTCAGGAAGAGCCTCGATCAGGTGGTTTGCGTCGTGCAGAAGGACGAATGCTTGTTTCCAGAATGGAGTTCTCTCGCTTCTGAAGGTCTCGAAGACATCATCCCTGTTCATCGCCTCTCCGCATCCGTCGATTCCGAGGGTGCCAAGCCAACCGTTGAACTCGAAACCCCACTGCGCCATATATTTGAAGTCTTCCCACGGCATCTGGCTGTAGAGCCTCGCAAGATAGATTTGCATACCCTTTGACGAGGTCAGCAGGTCATCGTCCGTGACCGTGTTCTTCGGCGGGATGTTCATATCCCCGCAAGCCGAAAGAACCAGCAATGCGATGACTGATAAATATTTGAATATTCTGTTCATATTCTTTCAAACTTTAGAAATTCAGGTCAAGTCCAATCGTCACAGTCTTGTTTAGCGGGTACATACGGCCGTAGTCGGAATCCGGATGCTCCGGGTCAACATATTTTATCCCTGTGAGTGTGAATATGTTGTAGGCATTGGCGAAAATGCGCAGCGCGTTCTTTGCCTTCCCCTTCGTCGGAAGTGTCCAGCCGAGTTCCACGCTCTTTAGCCTCAGATAAGCCGTGCTGACACGGTTGAATTCGGAGTTCTGGTCAGGAGTGTGTCCCGTGTAGGCGTGCTCGCCGCTTATCCATTTGATACTCTGGTCGTAAGGATCCGCTGTTGGATCTTCCGGATGCCACCTGTCGAGAAACAGGTCGAGGGTACCGCCTCCGTTGCTGCCCCAGATCGAGTACAGCGGCTCGGAGTACATATATGACCCCATCGCCGAGCCTTGGAACAGGATGCTGAGATCCCAGTTCCTCCACTGAGCGTCAAAGGACAGGGAGTAGTTCATCCACGGAGTCTGGTCGAACGCATAAGGATGCATATCCAGTCCGTTGATCTCACCGTCCCCGTTCCAGTCAAGGTACTTGTAGTCGCCCGGGAGAGTGCTGCCCTCCTTGTAGATGTCGTAGTTCCAGATGTCCTCCCAGCTGGTGTACCGCCCTGCGCTCTCATAGCCGAATTGGATTCCTTGGTAGCGGTGGGTGAGGTTGTCGTTACGCCATCTGTCGTAGGAGTTGCCGTAAGGCCCTTGGTTGAGGGCGTCGAGGTATTTCTGACGGGTGACGGTCACTATCCCTTTAACATTATAGGAGAAGTCCCCGATCTTGTTCCTGTGGCTGATCTCAAGTTCAAGACCCATATTCATGTCCGAGTTGATGTTCTCGATCGGGGCGGAGGCTCCTACAACTGTAGGAAGCGACGAGGAGTTCTGCGCGAAGATTCCGCTTCTCCTTCTTTCGAAATAGTCAACAGTGATGCCCAGAAGACCGTTCCAAGCCTCGAAATCCACACCGATGTTGAAAGTCTTCGACCTGAGCCAGGTGATGTTCCTGTTAGGCAGCGGGTATGTGCCAACACCGTAGATGAATGAGCCATCGATCAGATAGCCAGGGGCGTAGTTGCTATAATATCCCTTCTCGGCATCTCCTGATGTGGCAGGATAGGTGTAGCCGGACACCCATTCGTAATTGATTCCGCTGTCGTCTCCGAGCGAGCCGTAACTTCCTCTGATCTTGAACTGGTTGATGAAGGACAGGAAGGAGATATTCTTGAACCAAGGTTCCTGTGACACTCTCCAACCGGCCGAGAACGAAGGGAAGAATCCCCATTGATGTCCCGGGGCGAACTTTGAGGAGCCGTCGTAACGGAACTGACCCTCAAGGAGGTAACGGTCATCGAATGAGTAGTTGACCCTTCCGATGAGGGCTCTGTACTCGATGTCGTGGAATGCGTCCAGACCTGTGTTGATGCCCACGAAAGTCGATTCGGTGTTGTCTTTCAGGGCTGTGAAATATGGCGTGCTGAACGCTAGGTCACCGTAGATGTAGTAATTGTCTCCCTTCCTGCGTTGTGCCTCGGCTCCGAAAGTGGCTCCGACGGAGTGACGGTCGGCGAACTTCCTGTTGTAGTTCAGAAGGATCTGGCCGAGAACCTGCTGCTTGGAGTAATGCTCACGGGTGAGCCTGTCGGAATGGTCGGCGAATTCTTTGGAGACATATTCGCCGGTCAGGCTATTCTTGGCGTAGAGGGAATAGGACTTGCGGAACATCTCGTTGTCGTCGAAGCGGTAGTCGTAGCTGGCCAATCCTTTGAGGGTCAAGCCTTGCAGGACATCCGTAAGGGTGCCGAAGTCATATTCAAGTGACGCTGAGGTTTGGAACTGCTTCTGGCGGTATTTCTTGTAACCGGAGATGTCGGCGGTCATCATCGCGACGGTGTTCTGCTCAAGGTCGAGTCCGTCGTAGTTCAGCATCGTCTGTTCCTCGTCCACGTAAGCCGGGAACAGCACGCCCTGCTTCCAGAGATTTCTGATCAATGTGACCGCATCGGAGTCAGGTGTGCGTCGGTCGTCCGCCAAGGCGCTGACGCTGAAGCTCATATTCAACCCGTTCACAATCTCTGCGTTGATGTTCGAGCGCAGGTTATACTTTGAATAGTTGAGGTCCCTGCTGCGGAAGAATCCCTCCTGGAACAGGTAACCCATACTTACATAGTACTGGTACTTGTCGCCGCCTCCGGAGATGCTGACATCGTGCTGGGTCTGCGGAGACCAGTCGGAGAACACGAGCGAGTTCCAGTCAGCTGCCTTCTTCGTGCCGTTGATGTAAGGCTCCATGTCCGCGTCCAGATAGACTCTGGATCCGCTTCCGTCCGCCTTGTTCATTGTCATCTCGTTGTAGAGGGTCATCGCGTCCACCGCTCCGGCAAGCTTAGGCATCGTGGAAGGGAACTGGAATGTGTAGGACCCGTTGTAGTTTACCTTCGCCTTGCCCTTCGTACCGGATTTCGTGGTCACGAGCACGACTCCATTACCGCCTCTGACTCCGTAAATCGCCGCCGACGCGTCCTTGAGGACGGACACGTTCTCGATGTCGTTAGGATTGAGCCTCTGGAAATCCTCTATCGAGCGAGGCACATCGTCTATCACGACCAGCGGAGTTCCCAATCCTCTGACATCAAAGCTGTTGCTGTATGTTCCCGGCTCCGCGCTTTTCTGCCAGACACGCACTCCGGCGACCCTTCCTGTCAGCATATTCTGAGGGTTCTCTGACTTGGTGTGGAGCATATTCTCTCCGCTGACTCCGGAGATGGAGCCGGTGATCGATCCTTTCTTCTGTGTTCCGTAACCCACGATGACCACGCTTTCAAGATAAGTGTTGTCATCCTTGAGTACAACGTTGATCTCTTTTCTGCCACCGACTTTCTCGACCACGGTCGTGTAGCCGATGCAGGAATATTCCACCTGGGCGTTGTCCGGAACTGACATTGAATATTTCCCGTCCAGATCCGTGGCCGCTCCCGTCGTGGAGCCTTTCATCATCACATTGGCTCCGATGACAGGTTGTCCCTGCGCGTCACGTACCGTTCCCGTGACCGTTATCCTGTTCTGTGCGTTCAGGCAGAACGTGGTCACAAACAACAGCAGGAGAGCCAGATATGTTCTTTTTGCCATAATCTATTGTTAGTGTTTATTTTGTGCTGATAAGCCATCTTGCGATCTCGGCGTATTCTGCCGCGAACGCGAAAGCGAACATCCCCTCGACTTTGTTCTTGGTGTTGTCCGTGTTCCAACCGTGCAGAAGGCTCGGAGGCAGGAAACCATCGTGAAGGTAGTTCGTGTAGCCGTAGTCCAGATTGTTCTGGAACGTGTTGATGTTCAGTGAGACGTTGGAATAATGCTCCGAGACATCCACCCAACCTCTTAGGAGGACACCATTGAACCAGTTGTTGAACCCTGTGACATCGTAGTCATAGCAGTCCTCCACTGTGGCTGATTTCTTGGCGAAATACACAAGCGCCGAGTTGGACAGGCTCGTCATATCGTCAAGATATTCCTTGTCTCCAGTAACCCTGTAGAGGTCTGCCGCACCGGAAAGCATTGTGCCTGAATTGTATGAATATGCCGTCCCGGTCGGACCCTCTTCCTGATTGTTGGCTCTGTAACGAACCCCTCCGATGGTCTCGTAGGCTATTCCGGATTCGCTCAGTGATGATCCTTTGGCTCCGAGCATATCATAATATACACCTGCGGCCTTCCTGAACAGGTTGTTCTTCTGGAAGGCATAGACTTTCTTCGCGAACATCAGGTAGTACTCGCTCTTGTCCATCTCTTCGGTCAGACGCTGCTTCATCGCGCCGATGTACCGGTGGGTGATCTTTGCGCTCTTCCCTGAATATATCTCACTCAGCCAGACGAGAGGGCTTACAAAAGGTCCGTTGCTGCACGAATGCTTGGTGTAATAGCCTGGTCCCCAGGTGATTCCTCCGTGTTCCGTGCCATCGCTTTTCAGCGTGCAGTCCCAGCCGTCAAGGACATATTCAGCAAGGTACTCAGCCTTTTCGAGGTAGCGGGACTCCCCAGTGAGCCTATAGGCGTTAAGCAGTTCCCTGACAAGCCATTCCTGGTCGTCATAGACATTCTCCACACCCTCGACTTTGGCAGTGCCCGGGCTGTTTCCTCTATTGACTCCATATACCGACCACTCCTTTGTCTGTGTGTAGGATGTGAGAGTGTAAGTGCCTTTGTACCAGTCCAGACCCTCGAAAAGTTTTCCGAGAGAACTCTTGAGTTCCTCGCTGTTGGCGTTGTAGAGATCCGGTCTTCCGGCCTCTTTCAGTTCCTCCATTCCTGAAAGGAGGGCGTTGACCGCCTCGAAGGAGGATGTGTACATCCACACGCTGGCCTTTTCGAGTGAGGTCACTCCGGCGAACGGGTAGTAGTAGCGCATCATCAGCATCGAGTTGCCTTTGAAGCAACGCTCCAAGGCCGCCTGGGTCAGTGTCAGTGAGCGCTTGAGGTTTTCCTCGGCCTTGTCCAGGTTCGTTTCCTGAACCGGTGGCTCCGGAGTAGGCTCAGGATCTTTCGTGTTATGTGAACAAGCTGTGCCGCCGATCGCAAGGACCAGCAGCACAACCATCAAAGTTTTTCTCATTATTTCAGACCTATAGAGTGGATGGCCATCTTGTTCTCGTCACCGTTGTCGTCACCCTTGAAGACGGCGAGAGCGATGATGACGTTCTTTCCGCTGTAGGCTGAAAGGTCATATTCAAAGTTGGCGTAGAGCTCAGGCTCGTCCTTTCCACCTCCCTCATTGATGAACTTCCAGGCTCCGTTGCCGGCTGATTCGGCGAAGTTGGCCTCGTGGCCGTTGCCGACAGTGTGGACCTTAGGCTCAAGGAATGAGACGGCGCAGTCCTCGGTGATGGCGACAATCTTGAAGTAGGTAGGATGCTCGGTGCTGAAGTTTCTGGTCTTGAGGTAGAGGGTCTTCTTCGCGTTGACCGGAAGCTTGGCGTAGAAATATGACTGTGGCTCGTCAAGTGTCACAGGAGTTCCGCCTCCGTTGGTCTTGATGACGAATCCTTCTCCGGCGAACGGTTCACTGTCCTTGTGGATCGGCATGCATGCCCAATAAGCTGCGAAATGCTTCTGCTCTCTCCAAGTCTGGTAAGCGTCACGGTACATCTCAGGGCCGTCGATGTCTTCTTTTCCGACATTTGATATGCCGGAGAACTCGTCAACCTCTGTGACAGGCATAGTTGAGCGTACAATCTCCTTGGTCATCTTCCAGTTGGTTCCGAGTCCCTGCACTTCCTCGCCCGGACACCAACCCCAGTCTGAAGGACACTCCTTGGCGAACACGATGCGGCGGATTACTAGCTGCTTCCAGTAGTCTCCTGTACGTACCCTGTAGGTACCGATGGCGAAGTAGATTTCCTTTCCGATGTAAGGAGTGAGATCGAACTCGAAGTCAGGACGGTCACCGTTGTTTCCGGTCGTGTAGGCATCGTTGCCATATTTCCTGATGTCTCCGATTCTTACTGCCTCAGGATCGGCGGCTGTAGGGTCAATGACCATCACACCGAAGTTGGTAGGATCAGCGTCATCAGCGGCGTGAGTGCGTACTTTGAGGTACATTTTGCAGTTGTCCGCCGTGATGGATTTCTTTCCATAGAAATAGGAATCGAACACGTCAAGGTCGGCAGGATTGTTCCAGTCGCCGTCATCCTCACGATTCCTGATCTGGACAGCAGTTCCTTCGTTTTGTTCCTCGATCCATCCTTGGTGGCTTGTGATGGTGGCGAGGAAGTCTGATGACCAGTCGAAATGAGGATAATCATCTCCGTTCTTTCCACCTCTGTATTCGTTATAATAGAATGTGTTCGCGGTAGCAGCGATCTGCTCAAGCGTGAGTCCTCTGAGAAGTTCCTTGCTTCCCATCAGAACCTCGCCGAGGTCAACGATGAAGTCTCCGGTGAAAGATGCCTTCTCGACTTTCTTCTCGACGGTGACACATCCTGCTTTTGTGAAGGTCAGGGTGTAGTCGTCGATTGTCAGGTTGTCAAAGTTAAAGGTTCCGTCATCACCTGTCTCGATGTTCTTCGCACCGTTGAGGGAGATTGTGACTCCCGCAAGCGGAGCGTTGCCGTTCTTGGCGTCAACAGTCGTACCTTTGATCGCCGCGCACGCCACCGCCATAATCGCATCTACGTTTTTGGCGACCTTGTCCACGAATGATTTCTCTGTGATTGAGACGGCCGCGTCTGCGAAACCGTCCTTCTTGAATGTCACGGAGTGTTTTGTCATCGTCACTCCGTCGATTTTATAAGATCCGAAAGCGTCTGTTGTCGCCGTTTTGTTGATGTCCGCAATTTCCACGGTCACGTCAGCGATAGGTGATCCCACATCACTGGTGACGGTTCCAGAGACTGTTCCGGTCTCGATTTCCGGATTCTTGTTCTCATCCTCTTTGCAGGATGTGAACGCCGTTCCCATAAGGAGGGCGGCAAGCGCCATGGCGCCGAAAGTTTTTAGTGTTTTCATTTTTGTTTAGAGTATTATATTCGTTAACTTTTCTTTGTAACGTTTTGCAAAATAAACGTCCGTAGGTTAAGTTTTGGGTTAAATTAAGATTAAATCAATGAAATTTTTGGGTTAATTCCGTAATTTTTTGATAATTTTACGCAAAATCATTTGTATGAGGCATCGTTTCGCCATTTCGCTTTTACTGCTGCTGATGTCACTCCCGGTCTTCTCGCAAGGCCTGGGATTCTATGGCCACGACTGCCAGATAGACAAGAGAACCTCATTCCAGATCAATCCTGGATTGTTCGGAAGCTGCCGCAGAACCTTGGGTCTTTCCTTTGGATTCAAGGCCTTGCCGGGAGCCTCGGACGGTTACATCTTCAGGATGAAATCTGGACGTAGGGATGATTCTCCGATTCTGAATTTCTTTTACGAGGAGACCCCCGATTCCTATCTGTTCAAGCTTATTTTGGAAGGCAAACGATTCATAGTCCAGCTCGACATCCCGAAATCCCAGATATCCATTTCAAAGGATTGGGTGGACATTTCACTTGTCTTTGATTCTGACAATGATTTGGCGACGCTCCGTGTCGGTGACATTTGGAAAGCCTCTGGCGAAGTGGACTTGCCTGGTACTATCAGGCCGAGAATATGGTTCGGCAAAAGCGAGTACCTGATAGACGTGCCGTCTTTTGCGATCAACGATCTTGCCATCTCATTCGATGGAGACGAGGTTCGTTTCCCGCTAAACGAGGATTCTGGTGATGTGGCTCAAAGTTCAAGATGGTATCTTCGTGGCAAGGCTGTGAATCCTATCTGGCTTCTGAACGAATCCTATCATTTCCGTAAGGTTTCCACCCGAAGGTCATTCCGGATGTTGTGTGCCGGTTATGATAAGAAGAATCATGGAATATATATGTTCAACCGTGATTCTTTGATATTCCTTGACCTTGCTACTGAGAACATTATCGCCCGTGAGACCGAGAATGTCTGCCCGGTCTTCAATGCTTGCGCCACTTCGTTCATAGATCCGGAGGATGGGTCCATCTACGCCTATCAGGTTTATTATGATGATGAGGTGAACAAAGGATTGCCGACGGTCGCCAGATTGGATCCTTATACTTTTCGTTGGGAGGTGGTCTCGACCGAATCTCTTGACATGCAGATGCATCATCATTCCCAGTGGTTTGATGAGGCGAGACGTCGATTTACGATATTCGGTGGTTATGGCAACCGCCGCTACAACGGATCTTTCTATGATTTTGACCTTTCTGATTATTCATGGTCGAGGTGGAATGTGGAGAAGGGCGATGTGATATTCCCTCGCTTTTTCAGTTCGATGGGTTACAATGAGAGGAATGGTAATCTTTTGATTTTTGGAGGGATGGGAAATGAGAGCGGCGATCAGATTGTCGGGAGGGAATATTCCTACGACCTTTTCGAGGTGGATCCCCGCAGCAGGAGTTCACGCAAGGTTTGGACGGCAGACTGGAAGGGTGACAATTGTGTCGCTGTACGGGAAATGGTTGTGGACGGCGATTTCTTCTATACGCTTTGCTATCCTGAATATGAGACATTCTCAAAATTGAATCTATATCGTTTCTCCTTGGAAAACGGTGAGTATGAGGTGCTTGGCGATTCAGTTCCGATTAACTCGGACAAGATCACGTCTAACGCTAATCTGTATCTTGACCGTGATTTAGGATTGATGATAGCCTTGGTGGAGGAATCCTCTGATGACATAAGTTCGTCCGTCTCGACTTATCTGATCTCTTACCCTCCTGGCACCCAGAAGGTTTCCACGGTCGCCTCAAGAATGCGCCAAAGGCTTCTTTTGATTATTGTTGTCGTCATTCTGGTTCTGGCGGTTGTTATGGTCAAGATCTTCTTTGCGGCTTCCGCGCGAAGAAGACATTCTCTGGCCGTTAAGATTCCGTCTTTCATCAAGTCTAATGAAGACAAACCGAATTCAATTTACCTTTTCGGCGACTTGACTGTCATCGACCGTGAAGGGAAGGACATCACGACACGTTTCACATCGAAACTTCGTCAAATGTTCCTTATTGTACTTGGTGGCCTTGAGGATGGAGGTGCTTCCTCCAAGAGAATCAGCGGACTGCTCTGGCCTGACAAAGAGGAAGACAAGGCAAAGAATCTCAGAGGAGTGACCGCCAACAACTTGAGAAAGTTCCTCGGGGGATTGGACGGAATCAAGATGGTCTATGAGGACGGAAAGTTCAATTTTGACCTGTCTCAAGTCTTCAATTGTGACTATCTTGATTTCCTGCATCTTCTAAATTGCGACGATCCGGACATGAATGCCATTCTCTCGATTGTGGCGAGAGGAAAATTTCTGAAGAACGAGTCGGATCCGATGTTCGACAAGATGAAGGCGGAGACCGAACGTAGGGTCAAATCCGTTGTGACAGTCGAGCTTTCAAGACGTTTCTCTCTCCGGCAGTATGAGAACACTGTCCTGTGCGCTGACATATTGTTTAGTTTGGATCCCCTCGATGACGATGCTTTGATGTACTCCGTCCGGGCTTTGTTTGCATTGGGGGATGAGGAAAAGGCCAGCCGCCTTTATCAAGCTTTCATCACAAGATACAAGAAGGATTACGGTGAAGACTATTCCGTCGCCTTTGAAGATATTCTTTCAGAGAGAGCCTGACAATTCTTGGGCAGGCAATTATTTGGCACCTGCCAGAAATTAGAATAGAATATTATGTCCAGACCTTCGCTTCGTTCCCGAAGAACTTTTTTGAATATTTTTAGTACTTTGTCTTGCAAGGTATTTGAAATTATTTATATCTTTGCGTTGTAAAATTGATTGCAAAGCAAGGTTGGCGGGTGCTAATCAACGATGGAAATGGTGTGGAATATTGATAAATAATATATTATCGTAATGAAAAAAGTTTTGAACGTCAGTGTGGGAGGCAGAAGTTTCTCTTTGGACGAGGATGCTTATGCAAGGCTTACCGCTTATTTTGATCATTTCAAGGCTCGCCTTGACCGAGACACCCAGTCTGCGAAGGAAGAGGTGATGGCCGATCTGGAGGGACGTATCGCGGAACTGTTCGATCAGGGTACAGGCGGCGCTTCTTACAGAGTGGTCAATCTGGCTCTTGTCACGAAGGTGGTCGAGCAGCTCGGAATGCCGGATGGTTCGTTGGAACCTGATCCTACGGAAAGAAAAACGGATGACCGGGAGCAAAAGAACGAAACGGATGAGGATTGCCCAAAATCCGGTCCTGGTGTTGATTTTACCTATAATGGCGCTCAAGGAACAGCGCGGAGGAGGCTTTTCCGTGATCAGGACAACAAAACCATCGGAGGAGTGTGCGCCGGTCTGGCCGCTTTCCTTAACGTGGATGTAACGGTTGTCAGGATAGTGTCGCTTCTGGCGTTGCTGCTTTGGGGGACAGGCCTTCTTGTTTACATTGTTCTTTGGATAGTCGTTCCTGTCGCCAAGACTCCGGCGGACAAGTGCATGATGAGAGGCTTGGAACCAACGGCCGAGAATATGTCGAGATTCAGCAGAGGGAGGGACAGCTATGGAAAATAGCGCCGACAATGTACGCTCCCAGATGCGCAAAGGAGTGCTGGAATATTGCATCCTCAGCATCCTGGCCCGCAAAGAGGCCTACGCTTCCGCGATTCTGGATGATCTGAAATCCGCGAATATGATCGTTGTCGAAGGCACGCTTTATCCGCTTCTGATCCGTCAGAAGAACCAAGGGCTGCTTTCTTACCGCTGGGAGGAATCCACTCAGGGACCTCCACGGAAATATTACTGCATCACCGAGAAAGGCCGCCAGCAGCTTCGAGAGATGGATCAGGCCTGGCAGGAGATAGTGGAGACCATCAAAACCCTCAAACAATGAATATAACCGCGAGGCATCTGTTTTAGGCTGCTTCCTAATATCTTGAAAGACAATGAAACAAGTTGAATATGTCAGCATAGGTGGCTATGTGTTCTCTTTGGAGGAGAACGCAAGTCTTGCCGCCAAAGAATATCTTGACCAGCTGGAAGCTTTCTATTCCAAGAAAGAGAGCGGTTCCGAGGTCATGGAAGGAATAGAGGAACGCATGGCTGAATTGCTGCTGGAGAAAAGTGGCAAGGAAGGGGTCGTCACGCTTGCCATGGTTAAGGATGTGATCTCTGTCCTTGGCCGCCCCGAGACTATTGAGGAGGAGTCTTCCGATGTCCCTGACGCGGAGTCTGCCGAAGCGTCCCGCCATTCGTCAAAGAACTCGGCCAAGAATGATGCGAAACCCCGCCGCAGGCTCTACCGTGATCCCGCCAACGGAAAGATCGCAGGAGTGTGCAGCGGACTTGCCACCTATCTCAATGTCGATCCCGCTATATTCAGAATCCTGTTCGTCATACTGACTTTGCTGGGAGGCCTGAACTTCCGGTTTTGGCCGCTTGAGCCATGGATACATATTTCCATTCCGTTGGTTTACATTGTCCTTTGGATTTGTATGCCAGCTGTGAAGACTGTTCGTCAGCGGGATGAGCTGCGGGGTGAGGGAGGCACCGTTGATGACATCAGCGAGCGTGTGCGCAACACTCCACGAGAGGAGTCAAAGGCTCCTGGCTCGCAAACTTTTAAGAATATCAGCAGGATATTCTCGGTCATATTCGGAGTGTTCCTTCTTTTGGCCGGAGTCGCAGGCATAGCATTCCTGTGTTCATTCTGGTGGGGAGGTGAAATCCTTGGCAACAATTTCTTTTACAATAGGATGATCGAGAACATCGCCATTGAGGCACCAGAGGTCCTGTCTTTCATCTCCGTCCCTCTGGTGATGATCGCCTCAATCCTTGTTATCGCCATTCCGTTATTCATCATGCTCTACGGTGGCGTGATGCTGATTTTCGGCCTGAAATCTCCGAAATGGCACCCAGGTCTTATCATGTTCGTCTTCTGGCTGATAGTCCTCGTCGCCCTATCCGTTTCCTCTCTCATGACATTCGCAGTAATCGACTGATCCCCATAAGTTTAATATTGATAATGTAAACCAGGCCGGGCAACCTGTGAAGGATGCTCGGCCTGGAATTTTCTTATTCAATTCTCACCTCGTTTGATTGAGGTGGGATATTCATTAAAAGAACTCCTCTGTGTTCTTGTCGAGATTGTCGGAGTGATCTTCGGTGTTGGCGTTGAAGTCGTTCTTCGGGCCGAAGTTCCTGTGGCCGCCGTTTCTGCGGTCATCCCCGCCTCTGCGATCGAATCCGCCTCTTCTGTCATCGCCGCCACGACGGTCGAAACCACCTCTGCGGTCCCCGCCTCTGCGATCGTCACCGCCACGACGGTCAAAACCACCTCTGCGGTCACCGCCACGGTCGTTGCCACCGCGCGGACGACGCTCAGGCTCAACGTAGCCTTCCGGTTTTGGAGTGAGGGCGCGCATCGAGAGTCTCATCTTACCGGTCTTGGCGTCGATCTCAAGAAGCTTCACGTCAACTTCCTGACCGACTGTGAGTACATCCTCGACATTCTCGGTCTTGTTCCAAGCGATCTCGGAAACGTGGAGAAGGCCTTCCTTACCAGGAAGGATCTCGACGAAAGCGCCGAACTCAAGGATTGAGACAACCTTTCCGTGGTAGGTCTGTCCAACCTCCGGAACAGCGCAGATGCTCTGGATCCAGTCGTAAGCCTTCTGCATGGCCTCGGCATTGTTGGTCGCGATGTCCACAACACCCTTGCCGTCAACTTCGTCGATGGAGATGACAGCTCCGGTCTCGGCCTGGATCTTCTGGATGGTCTCCCCACCCTTTCCGATGACAGCTCCGATGAAGTCCTTGTCAATCTCGAAGGACTTGATTCTCGGAACGAACGGCTTGTAGTCCTCACGCGGCTTATCGAGGCACTTCATCATTTCACCCATGATGTGCATTCTGCCTTCGTGTGCCTGCTGGAGAGCCTTTGCGAGAACCTCGTAGGAAAGACCGTCAACCTTGATGTCCATCTGTGTCGCGGTGATACCGTCTTTCGTTCCTGCGACCTTGAAGTCCATGTCGCCGAGGTGATCCTCGTCACCAAGGATGTCGGTGAGGATGGCGTAACGGCCGTTAGGATTCTTCTCATCGGTGATAAGTCCCATAGCCACACCGGCTACAGGCTTGCTGATCTGAACGCCGGCGTCCATAAGGGCGAGACAGCCACCGCAGATCGAAGCCTGTGATGAAGATCCGTTGGATTCAAGAATATCAGAAACCACGCGAACCGCGTAAGGGAACTCCGGAGCCTTAGGCATAACTGCCTTGAGCGCTCTGAAAGCCAAATTTCCGTGACCTACCTCACGACGGCCTACGCCTCTCTGGGCCTTGGCCTCGCCGGTAGCGAACGGAGGGAAGTTATAGTGGAGGACGAACTGCTGGGTCTCCTGCACGAGAACCTCGTCCATCTCCTTCATGTCCATCTTTGTCCCGAGGGTGACGGAGGCAAGAGCCTGGGTCTCTCCACGGGTGAATATGGCTGAGCCGTGAGCGCAAGGCAGGCAGTCAACCTCACACCAGATAGGACGTACCTGGGTTGTCTGACGGCCGTCCACGCGAAGTCCCTCGTCGAGAACAAGATTCCTGAGGGCCTCTCTCTGCTCGTGGCCGAAGTAGCGGTTGATCATCATCTTCTTTGCGGCCTGCTCCTCCTCGGTCAGACCAAGGGACTCTACGCACTCCTTCTTGATGGCCTCGAAGCCGTCCTCTCTCTCGTGCTTCGGTCTTGCCGACTTGGCGAGAGCGTAGCACTTGTCATAGGCGAAGTCGTGGATCTTCTTCCTGAGATCCTCGTCCTCCTCATCGTGAGGGTAGTCTCTCTTGACATCCTTGCCAAGCTCCTTGTTAAGCTCTTTCTGGATGCGGCAGTGCTTCTTGATCTCCTCGTGAGCGAACTTGATGGACTCAAGCATCACATCCTCAGAAACCTCCTTCATCTCACCCTCGACCATCATGATGTTCTCCTCGGTGGCGGCGACCATAAGTTCAAGGTCGGCCTTCTCCATCTCGCTGAAGTTCGGATTGATCTTGAATTCTCCATCGATCCTTGCGACACGCACCTCAGAGATAGGTCCGAGGAACGGAATGTCACTGGCGGCCAGAGCGGCTGAAGCCGCAAGACCAGCGAGAGCATCCGGCTGGATGTCCTTCTCGGCTGAGATCAGCCAGATATTGACGAACACGGCGAGGTGGAAATCCTCTGGGAACAGAGGCCTCAAAGCCCTGTCAACAAGGCGTGAGATCAGAATTTCGTAATCGGAGGCCTTGCCCTCTCTCTTCATGAATCCGCCCGGGAAACGTCCGGCGGAATAGAATTTTTCCTTGTAGTCCACCTGAAGTGGAAGGAAGTCTGTGTCTTCTGCAGCTTCTTTAGCGCATGTCACTGTGGCCAGGAGCATCGTGCCTCCCATCTTGACCACTGCCGAACCGTCTGCCTGCTTGGCGACTTTGCCGGTCTCAATCTCGATCACCCGACCGTCGGATAATTCGATCTTCTTTGTGATGATGTTCATTTTACTGTTTTTACCGCGTGTCCTCAACAAAATATATCTGAAAACTTCAGCGTCATTTCCTTTACTATGAATCGCTTACGATCCGTAAACGATAGTCGGTTTAATAAAAAAGGGACGGCTGCGTCATAGAGCGCGGCCAATCCCTTTTCTGTTCCTATCGCGAATTTATCGACGGAGACCGAGCTCCTTGACGATCTTTCTGTATCTCTCGATGTCGATCTTCTGGAGGTAGTCCAAAAGCTGACGCCTTTTACCTACGAGACGGAGAAGGGAACGACGGGTGACAACATCCTTCTTGTTCTTCTTCACGTGCTCCGTGAGGTGATTGATACGGTAGGAAAATAAAGCAACTTGACTCTCTGGTGAGCCGGTGTCTGTATTAGACTTTCCGTACTTAGCGAAAATCTCTTGCTTTTTGTCGGCTTGTAAATACTCTGCCATTTTCGCAAAAAATTTTGTTGATGATTAATAAACGTCTTCTTCCCCGCACCCTGCGGAAAAGCGTGCAAAGATAGACATAATTTTCAGATAATCAAAATATTTTCCGAATATTCCATTAAAGATCGCAAACCATAATAAGGCAATTAGAAGGGTGACCATTATCAGCGCAAGCCCTGAAGTGCATAAGCCAGTTAGATTTTGCAAAATGCCGGCATACAATTAAGTTTCTGCGCACGTGTGGGGCAGGGGAATATGCCGACTATGAATTCGGTAACAATAGCCAGCATATTCAGCGTCACCACGTAGCCCCCAAAACGGGTTTGCATGCCGCCATATTCACAAAGTGCTGACATCGCACCCCCGATAAGCGGACCGCAAACGTATCGTGCCGACGTCCAACCCCTTGCGGGTAACGGAAGGATCCAACTCACTTTTGAAGAGCTAATTTATATTCGCAGTATAAAAATATGGCAGATTATTTTTATTGAGAGTAAAAAGATTTGCATATAGCCATTCTACACAAGAGAATTTTACTGCAAATCCAATATAAATCGTTTTTGTAAAATACGATATTATTCTTATCTTTGTAAAAATCATTCGATTATGAAGAAATATTCAATCTATTTCTCCTCCTTGTTAATTGCCTTCCGCGGTTGCAATTTTTATGAACATTGCCTGTAGATCAAGACACATCTAAGTACACATAAGCAAAATCATTCTGATTGATATTTAGGCATACACAAATAAGCAACAAGTAATATGAGAAGTAAGTACTTTATTATAACAATAATCCTATCGTTTATGGCATTGACATATAGTTGTGCAATAGGAGACAAATTTTACAATGTTGTAGCATCGGAGGATTGCTTGACATTCAATTCCGAAACGTCATCTTCCATCGTAAAAATATATGAGGTTCCATTCAGCCTTTGTCTGGAGAAAATCATCGAAGATGGGGTTATTGTCTCAACTTATGAGTACGAGAATGCTGGGTGGCGGCTTGATGAAGAAAGCGGCACATATAAATATTATCGAAACCCAACAACCAAGAATATGTCATCGTCCTGGTGTACGGTGACTCTTGGGAAACTTAGCAAAGGAGTACAGCCGGTGACGATCTCGGTTACTGAAAACGATTCCGGCAAAATCCGCAAATGCACAGTGGTAGTAGGGGGCAACGTAATAAATGATTGCCAGATAGAGGTTGTTCAAAATCCATAGCCACTTATACCGTCAGTACAGCCGGTAGCCACGTAGCGCCCGTTGCTTGGCGAGGTGGTCCGGGCAAAGGGATTCGAGGAGGGCGTGGAACTGAGGACCGTGGTTGGGGTGCTTCAGGTGGCAGAGCTCGTGAAGGATGACATAGTCGCGAAGCTCGTCCGGAAGGCGCACGAGGTTGAGGTTCAGATTGATGTTGCCTTTGCGCGAGCAGCTTCCCCAGTTCGAGGAGTTGTGTTTGACTCGGACGGAATTATATTCAAATGAATATCTTTCCGCAAGTTCCGCAAGACGTGCCGGGAGAATCTTTTTTGCCATTTCCCGCAACGCTTCTATTTCCTCAGGAGTGGGAATATGCTCGGCTCCGATTCGCTCACGCTGCCGTGCCTGGACTTTCAGTACCCAATCCTTTTTGGCAAGGAATAACTCCAGGCCGGCCTTGTATGAAACAAAATAAGGGATTGTAACAGTAACGCCCCTGCTGGGATTCACTCGAAGTATAACCCTGCGGGAGCGTACGTTTTTCCGGATTGTAACGGTTCCGGTGTCCGGATCGTCAAAGATTTTCTCCATACGTCAAGTCGTCTGCGCCTGGGATCACATCGCAGTTGCCCTGGACAGAGTTCAAGCTGATTCTTGACAAATGTCTGACAGCCAAGAACAAAACAGCCGCGCTGACAATGAATATGACCACATAGACTCCTATCGGGACGATGTCCAAAAGACTTGCGTCCGTCCCGAGATCCTTGAACGCAGGCAATTTCGATGACAGTACAGAGACCGTGTTGTTGACGCAGTGCATCAGCATCGTGAGCTTCAGCGAACCGGTTTTGTAATACACGTAACCGAAGAAGCTTCCGAGGATGAATGCGGAGAGTCCCTGCCAGAGGTTGCCATGAATGGTGGCGAAGAATATCGCCGAGATCGCTATCGCCAGAGCCGGATTCATCCCTCTGCGGCTTCCATCCTCGCCAGGCTCACCCTTGCGGGAATAGTTCAGCAGGCCTCTCAGCACGATTCCCCTGCACATCCACTCCTCAAACACAGGAGCGAACACGCACATGCTCAGCAGACTGACCCAAAGCGGTCCGTCCAGCAGCTGTTCCATAGTCTTGACCAGAGTCTCGTCCATCTCGGGCATCAAGGCCATCAGCGGCTCAAGCATCAATGCCAGAGCGATGGTTCCGAAGGCCATGAGGATTGCGGTAAGCGCTCCGCCCTTGGCTCCGAAATGATTGCTGTCCAATGCGTAACCCCTGTCGAACGTTGAGTTCCGCATGCTCTTGAGCCTGACGTACATCAGCACCGGGATGAACTGCACCGGATAAACGATCAGCATGCAGTAATAGAGCGGGAATCCCGGAACGAAGAGCAGCAGTCCCAGATTGACCAGACTGCCGAGTATCATACCGGCCAGAAACCAGCCCAGAATGGCAAAAACACCGGCCACGCCCGGAGTGTACCAGGCGCAGCCGGAGAAAAGGTCGTAGTTCTTCTCGACCTTGCGTGGTCTGAGAAAGGACATTACTTCTTCCAGAGAGGTGTAGGATAGACCCCCTTGTCAACGAGTTCCTGGAACTTGGCCACAACGCCCGGGCGGTCTTCCTTGTAGGTCACGCCGAACCAGTGTGAGTCAGTCGAAAGAACCTCGCACTTGTAGCCGTGATCCTTCATCATGATGTCAACGGCGTAAGGGATGTAATATTCCTTCTTGAGATCATTGATGTTCTGCTCCAGGAATGCGGTGAACACATCCTCGCTGAGCTGGAAGTAATCCGGAGTGAATCCCCACATGTTCATTGAGCAAAGCGCCTTGCCGTCAAGCTCGACGTGAGTCTCTCCGTTGACCGAGTTGTCGCCATAGACCTTGCCGTCAGCCTCTTTGCCGATGTTCAGGTGCTCGGCGATGCCGGTGAGGTGGAGATCCTTGTCGTAGTAGCAGATTCCTCTGGAGACCTTGCCATATTCGGAAAGAGTGTTGTCAAGCTCGAAGCCGACAATGCTGCATGTTCCGGTAGCTCCTTCGTGGGCTCTGAGCCAGTCTCCGAGGATCTTGAAGGACTCCTTGCCGTAGTAGTCGTCTCCGTTGATGACGGCGAACGGCTCGTGGATGACATCCTTCGCCATCAGCACGGCGTGAGCGGTTCCCCAAGGCTTCTGCCTCTCTGGGTTGAGGGTGAACTGTGAAGGAATCTTGTTCAGCTCCTGGATCACAAAATCGAACTCAAGAGGAGTTCCGTCAGGGCAGGTGATGCCGCTGTACTTCTCTTTCACGGTCTGTTCGAACTGTTCGCGGAAATATTCCCTGACAATGTACACGACCTTGCCGAAGCCCGCGTTCACCGCATCGTAGATTGAATAGTCGATGATGGTCTCGCCGTTAGGGCCGAGGCCGTCCATCTGCTTCAGGCCGCCGTAACGGCTGCCCATGCCTGCTGCAAGTACAAGAAGTGTAGGTTTCATATTTTTTTTGAATATTAATGATTTCAAACCGGTCTTGGGAAAATTCAAACAATCCCTGGACGCAACATCAAAATTTGTGGCAAGTTATTCTTTCATTTTCCTTAATTCTACAAAATTAACTATTTTTGTACAAATTTCGTTCTATCGCAGTGGGAAAGTTCAAGGACATCTGGAATCGGGATTTGGACGGCAGGAACGCCGAAAGGCGCTCTTTTGTCCGTTATGCCGTTTGTGCCACAGCCTTTTTCATCGTCATGGTGGGGTTCGTCAACCAAAACAACATTGTCCGCTGGATCAAGGCTGGCTTTGAGATCCGCAATCAGGAAAGGCTGATTGAGAGGTACGGTGCCGAAATCAAGGACATGGACCGCCAGATCCACGGACTGACGCACAGCAAGGATTCCCTGGAACAATTCGCCCGCGAAAGTTTCGGATTCGCCGAACCTGGGGACGATGTTTACCTGATAGAAAAATAATTTTACTTGAATATGGACTTTAATTCTCTTCTGGCAGTGTCTCCGATTGATGGTCGCTATGCTGCCAAAACAGCCTCATTGAGGCAGTATTTCAGCGAGTTCGCTTTCATCCGCAACCGTGTGCGTGTGGAGGTGGAATATTTCATCGCTCTGTGCGAAATCCCTCTGCCTCAGCTCTCTGACTTCGGAGACGGTACCGGTCTGACCCGCGATGAACTGTTCGGCCGTCTGCGCCGTCTCTATCAGGAGATGACTCCGGAGGAAGCCCAGAAGGTTAAGGACATAGAAAAAATCACAAATCATGATGTCAAGGCCGTTGAATATTTCATAAAGGAGAACTTCAAGACTCTTGGAATATCCCGCTGGCAGGAGTTCGTCCATTTCGGCCTGACCTCACAGGACATCAACAACACTGCTCAACCGTTGATGCTCAAGGAAGCTCTTGAGAATGAATATATTCCCGCGCTGAAAGAGGTGATTTCCATCTTGTCTGCCGATGTCGAGGCTTGGAAGGATGTCCCGATGCTTGCCCGTACCCATGGCCAGCCGGCCACTCCGACAAGGCTTGGAAAGGAGTTTCAGGTTTTCGTCGCAAGGCTTGAGGAGCAGCTTCGCCAGTTCAGCCAGCTTACCTGGCCCGCGAAATTCGGCGGCGCGACCGGTAACATGAATGCCCATAAGGTCGCTTTTCCGGACATAGACTGGCCGGCTTTCGCCGACAGGTTCGTGGCATCCCTTGGCCTCAAGAGATCTTTCCCGACCACCCAGATCGACCACTATGACAACCTTGCCTCGATCTTTGATTGCCTGCGTCGCATTAACACGATTCTGATCGATCTCTGCCGCGACATCTGGACCTACATCTCAATGGAATATTTCCACCAGCAGGTCGCCAAGAATGAGGTCGGCTCTTCAGCTATGCCTCACAAGGTCAATCCGATAGACTTTGAGAACGCCGAGGGCAACCTTGGAATGGCCAACGCCGTGCTGACATTCCTGTCGATGAAACTCCCTATCTCCAGATTGCAGAGAGATTTGACAGATTCCACTGTTCAGCGTAACGTTGGTGTCCCGGTGGCTCACGGAATGATCGCTCTCGCATCCTTGAAGAAGGGACTCAGCAAATTGATTCTGAACCGTCCTGCGATCGATGCCGAGCTGCACCATAACTGGGCCGTGGTAGCCGAGGCCATCCAGACCATCCTCCGCCGTGAGAATTACCCGAACCCGTACGAGACACTCAAGAATCTTACCCGCACCGGTTCCGCCATCGACGAGAAGACCATCGAGGACTTCATCAGCACCCTCGACGTAGCTGACTCCGTCAAGGAAGAACTCCGCACCATCACCCCGTGGAACTACACAGGTTTCTGATTCTTTTTTAGATTAGACAAGGAGAAATCCCATTTCAGAATTTTTGTAACGTGAAAAATTCTGAAATGGGATTTCTCCTTGTACGATAGCGTGGACAGAAACGTGGTCGGTTACAGTATCAGCAGGATCGCGAAGACGTAGAGTATGAACCCTTGGAAACGGAGGCGGGTTTTGGTGCTGTGACGCAGCATCTCCTCGGTCGGGTCGTCACCGGCCATCTCAAGCAGAGTCTCGTCCGACGGGATTCTGCTATGGGAATATTTCCGGATGAGCTGGCCGTCGTTGAACCATGTCGCTCCGCCGTTCGAGCGGTTGAGGGTGACGAGCTCTTTACTGTCGGCGAAGTATGTCGAACCGACCAATTTGGAATGCACGTCAGGTACAATCGCTGGCAGCTTGTCAAACTGTTCCCTTGTGGATGAAACCAGTAGCAGGGGAGTGAAGCCGGCGGCTTTCGCCCCGTCAAAGGCATCTGCTATCTTTGTCCAGAAGGTTCCTTTGGCCTTTGCCGGATCATAGACCGAAACCGCAAGCACATTGCCGTAGATGGCTTTTTCATCCTGATAATTGCCCAAAGAGTCTGTGAACGAGAGCGCAGGTTTGTTGTCTTCGATGTCTGTCCCGTTGATGAAGATGGTCTCCGTGCGGACGTATGTCCATGTCGAGTCCGGAAGGTTGTCCAGATCAAAGGCGCCTTCCTGTCCGTTCTTCTCGTAGATGATCGTTGATTTATAGTTCCCGGAAGCGTCTCCCTTGTCGTCTTCATCCACTGATGCCAACAATTCGCTGCCAGGTGTGAACTCCGTATAGTCCACAAGAGGGATCGATGCCAATGAATAGACAGCGAACAGAATGATCGAGGCTGACACGATGCCGAAGGAGACATATTTCCGCTTCCTGTTCTTGCCGAAATGCTTGAACGGCAGGAAAGCCACCATCGCCAAGGCCAACAGAATCAGATTCTTGACGAAAGTCTGGAAGTTCGTCAGATGGATGACTTCGCCGAAGCAGCCGCAGTCGGTCAGGCTGACAGGATTGAATATTGCCAGAAACAGTGTCAACACCGTGAAGAAGACAATCATAGCCGAAGTGATGACCGCCACCTGCTTTCTCCATACTCCGCTGATCATGGCCGAACCGAGGATGGCTTCGGCGAGTGCGAAAACCACAGCGGTGACCTTAGCCGCCGGCAGCAGGAACGCTACATGGAAAAACTTGAAGTATCCTTCCATCACAAGCCCTGCCCCGACTGGATCAAGCAGCTTGAATATCCCCGCGAGCAGGAACACCACACCTATGATGAATGCGCACATCCTCCTGAGCCTGAAGAAAAAAACGTTGTTCATTTCGCTTCGATGTGTTCGTCAATAACTTTCTTTATTTTTGCGAATATCCTGTCCGGCGGCAGCATCTCCCCGAACTCGTCCGAGCAGTCTATCCTGATGAAATCCGGATCAAGGGCAACCTGCCTGCGGTAAATCGCCTGAACCTGCTTCTGAAACTCGATGTCGGCCTCGTGAATATCCTGTGAACCGTGGAGATATTCCCTGTCGCTTCCGGTTCTCGCCGACTCCAAACTGCTCTTGACGAATGAGATAGGGACATCCAGAAATATATTCAAGTCAGGCCTTGGCAGTCCGAAGGCTCCATATTCAGTGTCCATTATCCACTTGCGCAGTTTCTCCCGCTCGTTAGGATCGGAAAGCTTCGCGCACTGGTAGGCGATGTTTGAATATACGTACCTGTCGAGCAGCACGGAACCTCCTTCCGACAGGGTTTTCTTCATTTCCGGGGCCGCTCCGTGCCTGTCCTCCGCGAACAGCAGGGCAACCAGTTGAGGATGAACGGATTCGTTGCTCCCGAAATCCCCGCGCAGGAACCTGCTGATCAGATCCCCGTAAACCGGAGCGTCATATCTTGGAAAGTGAATATATTCCAATTCCGGGCATATCTTTTCGAGATACACCTTCAACTTCTTGACTTGCGTGGACTTGCCAGCACCATCCAATCCTTCCAGAACGACCAGCATAACGATTGATTTTTTAGTGGAAGTCTTGAGCCAAGGCCAAAACTTTTTACGAATCGCAAATATATTCAATTTTTGTCTATTTTTGTCTAAAATTATTGCTTTATGGGACACAGAACAGACAGAAATATTCAGGTGATGGGCATTGTGAACCTCACCGACGATTCATTTTTCGCCGGCAGCCGTAACCTCCGCGCGGACGGAACCTTCGATGAGAGTCTTTTCCGAGGCAGGATTGTGAATATGCTCGCGTCGGGAGCGGACATCCTTGATCTGGGAGCGTGCTCGACCCGTCCGGGATCGGATTCCATCAGTGAGGAGGAAGAGTGGAAACGGCTTGAGCCGGCCTTGAATATTCTTGCGTCGGAACATTCCGGTGTCAGGATTTCCATCGACACGTTCAGGCCTTCCGTTGTGAGCCGTGCGTTCGACATCATAGGCCCGTTCATCGTGAACGATGTCAGCGGCGGTTGCGAGGAGATGTGGTCGCTGCTCGGACGGCTTGGACTTCCGTACATCGCGATGCACACCCGTGGAACACCTAAGAATATGCAGACTCTCACCGACTATGACAACGTTACCGAAGCTGTCCGGGAGTTCTTCGTCGGAATCGCCGCCGAGGCTGACAGGCACGGGGTCAAAGACTGGATTCTGGATCCGGGATTCGGTTTCGCCAAGACCGTGGAGCAGAACTGGCAACTCTTGCGCGAGATGTCTGTTCTTCAAGAGTTCGGCAAGGATATTCTTGTCGGGCTTTCCCGCAAGAGTTTTCTGTTCAGACCTTTGGGCATAACTCCATCCGAAGCCCTGCCGGCCACCCAAGTCGCTGACTTCATCGCATTGCAAAATGGAGCAGACATACTCCGCGTCCATGATGTCGCCGAGGCTGTCCGCACCGTGAAGCTCTATCACTTGCTAAATAAGAACTTATAAAAAGAAGGAGGCTGAAAAGCCTCCTTCTTTTTTAGTCAAGCGTCTGCTTGATTTCTGTAATCACGAATGCTTCGATGCTGTCACCTACCTTCAGGTCGTTGAACTTGTCGATGCCTATACCGCACTCCATTCCGGCGGAAACTTCTTTCGCATCGTCTTTACCCCTCTTGAGCGAGGCAAGTTCTCCGGTATAGACCACGATTCCATCACGGATGAGCCTGCACTGTGATGTCTTTGAAATCTTTCCGTCCCTGACAAGGCATCCTGCGATCGTTCCGACCTTGGAGATCTTGAATGTCTGCTTGACTTCGGCCGTACCTGTGATCTCTTCCTTCTTGATCGGCTCAAGCATACCTTCTATACCATCCTTCACATCGTTGATCGCGTCATAGATGACAGAATACAGACGAATCTCGATTCCCTGCTCATCGGCCAGTTTTCTGGCATCGGTCGAAGGACGGACCTGGAATCCGATGATGACGGCATCCGATGCCTCGGCCAGAATTACGTCTGACTCAGAGATGGCACCCACGGCCTTGTGGATCACATTCACGCGCACCTGCTCGGTTGAGAGCTTGATGAGAGAGTCTGACAATGCCTCCACAGAGCCGTCCACGTCACCTTTCACGATGACGTTGAGCTCCTTGAAGTTGCCGATGGCTATTCTTCGTCCGATCTCCTCAAGGGTCATGTGCTTCTGGGTCTTGATGCCCTGAATGCGCAGGAGCTGCTCACGCTTGTTGGCGATGGCCTTGGCCTCTTTCTCGTCGTTCATGACATTGAACTTGTCGCCGGCGCTTGGAGCGCCGTTAAGTCCGAGGACAGACACCGGAGTCGAAGGACCGGCCTCTTTTACTTTCTGTCCGCGTTCGTTGAACATGGCTTTCACACGACCGTAGTAACTGCCGCTCAGCACCATGTCACCGGTCTTTAGCGTTCCGTCCTGTACGAGGACCGTGGCGAGATAGCCGCGTCCCTTGTCAAGGGATGACTCGATGACCGCGCCGACACCATTCTTGTTCGGATTCGCCTTGAGATCAAGGAGATCGGTCTCAAGAAGAACTTTCTCAAGAAGCTTATCAACATTGAGGCCTTTCTTTGCTGAAATTTCCTGACACTGGTATTTTCCGCCCCATGCCTCCGTGAGGATATTCATTTGCGCAAGTTGCTGGTATATTCTTTCCGGCTGAGCGCCAGGTTTGTCGATCTTGTTGATCGCGAACACCATAGGCACACCGGCTGCCTGTGCGTGGTTGATGGCCTCGACTGTCTGCGGCATCACCGCGTCGTCAGCGGCGATGATGATGATCGCAAGGTCGGTGAGCTGGGCTCCACGGGCGCGCATGGCGGTGAAAGCCTCGTGTCCAGGAGTGTCCAGGAAGGTGATCCTTCTGCCGTCCGGCAGTTTCACGTTGTAGGCACCGATGTGCTGCGTGATACCTCCCGCTTCTCCTGCGATGACATTTGATTTACGAATATAGTCGAGCAACGATGTCTTACCGTGGTCAACGTGACCCATGACCGTGATGATCGGCGGCCTTGGGACGAGATCTTCCTCGCGGTCAACCTGCTCGCTGCTTCCGGCGATTTCCTCTGTAAGGTCAGCCGTGACAAACTCAACCTTGTAGCCGAACTGCTCGGCGACAAGCACAAGGGTCTCCGCGTCAAGCCTCTGGTTGATGGACACCATCATGCCGAGTTCCATGCAAGCCTTGATCACCTCGTTGACAGGAGTGTTGTTCATGAGGGTCGCAAGGTCGTTGGCGGTCACGAACTCGGTGACCTTGAGGACCTTCTTCTCGGCTATCTCCTGTGCCATCTCCTCCTGGGATTTGGCCGCGGCCTGCTCCCTCTTCTCCTTTCTGTACTTGGCTCCGAAGTTGTTCTTCTTGTTGTCATTCATCCTCGCGTAGGTCTCTTTGACCTGCTTCTGGATCTCTTTCTGCATCGCCTCCTGCTCCTCCTCGGTCATCGCCGGTTTGAAGCGGTCCGCTCCACGATTGCGTTTCTTTCCACCCTTGCCCTGCTCCTGAGCCTGCTTGGCGTTCTTGTTCTTGTCCTTGCGGGAGCTGTTGTCCGCCTGCTTGCCTTCCTTCGCCACGTCAACCTTCTGGCTTCCCTTGGCGATCCTCTCCCTCTTCTTGTTGCCCTTCTTAGGCTCGAACTGGGACAGGTCGATCTTGCCGAGGACTTTGAGCCCCGGAGTGGAATTCTCTATTGCTGATTTCTCCTCCTTGGCTTCCTCCTTGACTTCTGATTTGACCTGCGGCTGCTGATGTCTGGCTTTTTCTTGCTCTTCCTTCTGTCTTGCGGCCGCCGCCAGTTTCTTCTCGTGCTTGCTCAGGTGTCTGGAACCGTCATGGGAGGAGTTTCCCGCTGCCGGGGTTTGAGCAGGGGATTCCGTCTTGACAGGTTCCGTCTTCGCAGGCTCCGGTTGAGATTCCGGTTTCTTCACGGCTTCTTTTACCGGCTCAACTTTTTCCTTCGCCGGCTTTTCGGCAATCTCCGGCTTTGGCTCTGGTTCCGGCTTTGGCTCCGGCTCCTTCACGGCCTCTTTTATCGGCTCAACTTTTTCCTCCGCCGGCTTTTCGGTGGCAACCTTCACCTGAGGCTCCTCCGGCTGTTTGACTTCGGGCGCAGGTTCCTGTTCCGCCTTAGGCTCCGCCGGCGTGAAGATGGTTGTCTTGATGACGGTCTCTTTGACCGGCTCCTCGAACTCTTCATCGCGGGAGGTTTCCTGTTGCTTCCTGGAGGTCTTCTCAAGAATCTCATTGAGTTTTATGTCAACTTTCTCGGAGGCCTGCTTCAGCTCCAGGTCCTTTCCGAACTGCTTTTCGATAGCCGGAAGATGTTCGTCTGAAATCTTCGCGTTCGGATTGGCTTCGACCTCGACACCCTTGCTGGCCAAAAAGTCCACAAGGTTCTGAAGTCCGATATTATAGGTTCTTATTATTTTGTTTAGTCTGATTTCTGCCATATTCAACCCCTTTAAATTAATATTTGTCCGCTGGAAGGACTATTCCTCAAATTCGGCTCTGAGAATCCTGAACACCTCAGCCACGGTCTCGTCCTCAAGGTCGGCCCTTTTGGCGATGTCTTCCGGCGTGAACGCGAGCACGCTCTTGGCGGTGTCGCATCCAATGGCCTCCAGACGGTCGATGACCCACTGGTCGATCTCGTTGCTGAACTCGCTGAGGAGAACGTCCTCCTCTTCCTGCGCCTCGTCCTTAGGAAGCTCTCTCCAAACCTCGATCTCCCTTCCGACAAGCATGCCGGCGAGCTTGATGTTGCAGCCGCCGCGGCCGATACCTTTCTTCACCTCGTCCGGTTGCATGTAAACCTTGATCTTGTCCTCCTCCGAGTTGCCGAGGTCGATGGAAGAGACCCTTGCCGGGTTGAGGGCTCTCTGGATGAGAAGCTGTGTGTTGTTCGTCCACTGGAGCACGTCTATGTTCTCGTTGCGGAGCTCGCGCACGATACCGATGATCCTGGAACCCTTCACGCCGATGCAGGCTCCGATCGGGTCGATCCTCTCGTCGTAGGACTCTACCGCCACCTTGGCGCGCTCTCCTGGAACGCGGACCACCTTCTTGATGGTGATGAGGCCGTCGAATATCTCCGGAACCTCATGCTCGAAGAGTTTCTCAAGGAACTCGTTGGAAGTCCTGGAAAGAGTGATGTATGGGGTGGTGTTGTTCTTCATCTCCACGCTCTTGATGATGGCGCGGATTGTGTCGCCCTTTTTGAATCTCTCTCCCGGAATCTGCTCGGCCTTAGGCAGGTGAAGCTCATTGTTGTCATCGTCAAGGATGATGACTTCTTTCGACCATGTCTGATAGATCTCGCCTGTGAATATCTCGCCGACCTTGTCGGAATAGGCCTTGAAGATATTGGCCTTGTCGATGTCCATGATGCGGCCTTGAAGATTCTGCCTGATGTTCAGGATTCCCCTGCGGCCAAAGGATGCGAGGGAGAGTTTCTTGGTGTAAACGTCACCTATCTCGTAGTCATCGTCTCCTGTCTCGGCCTTGATCTGGTCAAGGGTGATCTGGGTGTTTGGGTTCTCCACCTCCTCGACGATGTCGAAGTTCTGGTAGATCTCGCAGTCTCCCTTGTCAACGTTGATGATGACGTCGAAATTGTCGGCTGATCCGTAGGTTTTGGCGATCTGTGTGAGGAACACGTCCTTGAGCACACCCATCATTACCGGTCTGTCGATGTTCTTCTCCTCCTTGAAGTCCTTGAAGGCGTCGATCAGAGTGATTTCTTCTTTCTTTTCCATGTTTATATTCTTGATATTTCTTATTTCTTGAACACAATGTGCGGAGTGACGGAGTTTATCTCCTCGAACCCGATGCGGTCCTCATGCTCCACGAGTTCCTTTTTCTTCTTGCCTTCCACGGCCTCTTTCTGCGAATATCGCAGGGATATCCCGGTCTCGTCCGCTCCGGTCAGAACTCCGATGATCTTCCTGCCGCCTTTCAGCTTTGCCTCAACGGCCGAGCCTATCGCTTTCTCGTATTGTTTGAGAACCATGAACGGCTGGTCGAGACCGGCGGATGTGACGGTAAGTGAATAATCTTCCACGTCTTTGTCGAATGTCGCGAGGAACAAGTCGTTGACACTGACGCAGTCTTCGAGATCCATGTCACCTGTCTCTTTCTCGATGGTGAGCACGACATCATTATCATTGCTGACCGTGACATCCACAATGAAGCATCCTCGGGTCCGCACGCCCTCCTCGATGCCGGAGATGATCTGTTCTTTCCGCATAAAGTCTGGTTTTACAAAACAAAAGATAGGAGACGCTTTCGTCCTCCTATCTCTCACAACGATGCAAAGATAAGAATATTTTAGTGAATATGAAAATAAATTGCTTTCTTTGCAGACCATTTAGAAATTGTAGATTAAAATTGCCAGTATAACGATGGAATTTACCGCAAAACAATTGGCGCAGGTCCTCAAAGGGACGGTTGAAGGAGATCCGCAGGCGACTGTGACGTCATTCGCCAAGATTGAACATGGAAAACCAGGGCAGTTGTGCTTTTTCGCCAACCCGAAGTACGAGAAATATGTTTACACATGCAGGGCCAGCGTCTTGCTGGTCAACAAGGATTTCGCCCCGAAAGAGGCCGTGATCTCGACCATGGTCAGGGTCGATGACGCGTACAAATCCTTGGCCGACCTCCTGAAATATGTCTCCACCCAGAGGCGCACTGACAAGAGACACAGAGGATTCCGTTCGTCTTGGTTCTTGACCACCAAGTTCGGGAAGAAGGTTTATCTTGGAAGCCATTCGTATGTAGGACATCACGCCAAGGTGGGGGATTACACCAAGATCTACGAGAATGTCTATGTCGGTGACAACACCGTGATAGGCTCGCATTGCATCATCTACCCGGGAGTCGTGATCTATCCGGGAATGGTCATCGGTGACAATGTTATCATCCACGCCAACGCGGTCATTGGTTCCGACGGATTCGGCAACGCCCCGCTTCCTGACGGCACTTGGGAGAAGATCGAGCACATCGGCAATGTGGTCATCGGCAACAATGTCGAGATCGGAGCCGGCACGACGATCGACAAGTCGGAGATGGAATCCACGATCATCGGCAACGGCGTGAAAATCGACAACCTCTGTCAGATCGCCCATAATGTCCAGATCGGTGACAACACCGTAATGGCCGCCCAATGCGGCATCGCTGGATCGACAAAGATAGGCAAAAACTGCATCCTGGCAGGCCAGGTCGGCATAGCCGGACATCTGAATATCGCCGACAACACCACGATCGGAGCCCAGTGTGGCGTGATAGGAAATATTCGTAAACCAGGTCAGGTGTTCCTTGGGTCTCCGGCTCTTCCTCTGAAGAACTACCTCCGCAGCTACGCCGTCTTCAAGCGTCAGGGCGAGGAATAGTAGCCAATAGCCACTAAGTGGCGAGTTAATCCTTGAATATTCAAAATATCATTGCTATCTTTGCAGACTGCTGAACTTTACGCAGCCTGCAAAAGATAGATTTATGACTTCTTATAAGCAAAAGACACTTGCCGGTGAATATGAGTTCCAAGGCAAAGGACTCCATACCGGCAGAATCTCAAAAATGATTCTCAAGCCGGCTCCGGAGGACACTGGGATAGTGTTCCGCAGAGTTGATCTCGGTGAAGACGCGTTTGTCGAGGCATTGGCCGAGAATGTGTCGTCAACGGCTCGAAGCACAACGATATCGAAAGGGGAGGCTTCTGTTTCCACAATTGAACATTTGATGTCAGCCCTGACGGGAATGGGCGTGGATAACGCTCTTATCGAGATTGATAATGTCGAGGTCCCGATTCTTGACGGGAGCGCCCGTTACTATGTCGAGGCGATCGCGAAGGATGGCCTGAAAGAACAGAATGCTGAAAGAAAATATGTCGAGATTTCTGAGGAAATCGAGATCCGTGATGAGAAGACCGGCTCGTTTTTGAGGATCACTCCGGCCGACGCGCCGTCAATGGACATCACGGTCGATTTCGGTTCAAAGGTCCTTGGGGTCCAGACCGCTCATTGGGATGAATCAACCGATTACGCCAAAGAGATTGGTCCGTGCCGCACATTCGTTTTCTTTCACGAGATAGAGTATCTGTTCCAGAACAATCTGGTCAAAGGAGGTGATGTTGACAACGCCATCGTTATTGTCGAACACCCTGTTCAGCCAGAGCAGGTTGAGCGGCTATCTGCCCTTTTTGACGTGCCGAGGCTTGCCATAAATGACAACGGGTATCTCAACAACCTCAAACTCCATTTCCCGAACGAGTGCGGTAGGCACAAGCTTTTGGATCTGATCGGAGACTTGAGGCTTGCCGGCGGCTACCTCAAGGCCAAAGTGACCGCTTTCAAGCCAGGTCACACAATCAACACACGGACAGCCAAGGCCATCCGTGAGAAATCTTGCTGATAAAAACACTTAGAATATGAACACAATTTCACAATTAGCGTCAGTGAGTCCGAAGGCGAAACTTGGCGACAACATTGAAATCGGACCGTTCGCGTTCATTGATGAGAACGTCGAGATCGGTGACGGATGCAAGATTCATCCTCATGCGACGATCTACCCTTACGTCAAGATGGGAAAGAATTGTCAAGTGTATCCGGGAGCCGTTGTCGGGGCCATTCCTCAGGATTTGAAATATGAGGGGGAGGTGACTTATGTCGAGATCGGTGACAATGTGAACATCCGCGAGTGTGTGACAATCAACCGTGGCACCAAGGCCAGCGGAAAGGGCGTGACAAAGATCGGCAGCAACACCTTGCTGATGTCTTACGTCCACGTCGCGCATGACTGTGTGGTGGGTAATCACTGCATTCTTGTCAGCTTTGTCGGCATCGCCGGCGAGACCGTTGTTGACGACTGGGCGATTGTCGGAGGTGGCGCCAAGGCTCACCAGTTTTCCAAGATCGGCTGCCACGCGATGGTCGGCGGCATGTCAAAGATCAACAAGGACATCCCTCCTTACGTCCTCTGTGGACGTGACCCGATCTGCTATTCGGGTGTGAATATTGTGGGACTCCGTCGTCGTGGATTCTCTTCCGATGTCATCCGCAACATCAAGGACATTTACGACACGATCTATTTCTCCGGTTACAACATCACCGACGGTTGCGCCAAGGTCGAGGCCGGATTCCCTCAGAGCGAGGAGCGTGACACTATCCTGAATTTCATCAGAGGCTCGAAGCGTGGAATTATCAGGGCTAACGACTCCCACGAGAAGGGAGAATTCGAATAGATCTGAGGAGGCGGCTGTGCTTCTGAGTGTGGCATGGTTCCCGCCGGTCAGCTATTTCGCATTGATGGCTAAAGACTTCATCTTGTCTCCGGACAGGGTGAAGCCTTCTGTTGTTTATCTTGAGGCCTGCGAGCATTACCAGAAGCAATCTTGGAGGAATCGTTTCCGTTACTATGCCGCGGACGGCCCTCAAAGCCTGAATTTTCCGATTGTCCACGAAAGCGGCACACATGAATTGCCGATTACCGAGGTCAAGGTGGATTACTCGACTCCTTGGCTGATCAGAACCGAGCGGGCGATCGCCTCCGCCTACGAATCCTCTGCCTATTTTGAATATTACAAGGATGAGCTGTTCGACATTCTGGATTTGCGGCCAGAGACGTTGTTCGACCTTGATGTCCAACTGATTAAGTTTTTCCTGCGAAAGACAGGCATCTCGGTGGACCTGAGAATGACCGATGAATATGTCCCTGTCCGTTCCCGTGAGATTCCGTTGGATTCCGGCCGCTACGGCATGGATTACAGGGAAATCATACACCCGAAACGTCCTGATAATATCCTGAAAGACCTGAATCTGGAAAAACCGTACTTCCAGGTCTTTGCCCGAAAGTACGGTTTTGTTCCGAATCTTTCAATTATGGATCTCCTTTTCAATGAAGGTCCCGATTCAATCTCATATCTTAAGAATCTTTAGAACCTCCATCCGAACGTCGCCGTGACGCTGTAGATGTCCCTCTTGTTTAGAATCATCGGAGATGCGACATCCATATAATCGGCGTAAGGTGAGATATATTCATCCGCCAGCGTCATCAGTCTTGCCGCGATGTCCGCGAAGAAGGATCCATTTGATGAATATCCAAGGCCGACCGAGAATGAGTTGATCCTGTCGTTCAATTTGGTCTTCTCATTCCCGTTGTAGGAGTATTCAGGAGTCGTTGTGAAGTTATAGCCCGCGCGCACCGCAAGTTCCGGAACCGGCTTGAATTCCGCACCGATTCTTACCATGTGCGACACACCCATGCGGTCACGGATTTCGTTGTTCAGGTCATCGAAAGTGCTGTCCCAGTTGCCTTCCTTGCTCATGAACTTCATCGTGCTGTAGTCTGTCATCTCGTAGTCGGCGCTGATAAGGGCCATCCCGGCGAATGTGAACGCCGCACCGGCGTTCAGCCTGTATGGAGAACGCAGCCTATAAGAATATTCACTTTCAGGGGTTGTGGCTGATCCGTTGTGTCGTGAGTCCGTGTAGTTGACATTCACGTCAAGGCGCGAGCGCTCTGTAATCTCCATGATGGTAGGAGTCTGCACGGCGGCTCCGATCCGGAGTCCGTCAACAGGCCTCCACAAAAAACCGAACTTTCCATAGACTCCGCTTCCGTCGGTCGTGTAGGAATAGCGTGTGCGGTAATCACTGAAGCACGTCTTGCCATTATCCCCGAAGTCTATCTCGAAGGCAGACGGATTCTCGGCCGCTTCCTTGAAATATTCGTCATAGTTGTAGTTAACCGAGGTGACACCGAGATTCGCTCCAAGGAAGAATGTGTCACCAAAGTTGAATCCTACATTGATCAGCGCGTCGTACTTGCTGCCGGTGACCTTGCGTCCGTAAGCCTGGTTCAAGGCACCGGGAAGATAGACGTTGTAAATGTAATTTCCGTCCTCATCCATCTCTCCTGTGTTCTCGTAGGTTTCAGTCGCCCCGATGTAACGCCAGTAATAAGCAGGATCATTGGCGTCTCCGTAATTGGCGATCGCTCCGGCCTGGGCGTTGGCGATGACATTCCAAGGAGCATAGGTCCCTTTGTTAGGGTCTTTGTTGAAATCATCCTGGTAGTAGTAAGGGTAGTCCCAACCTCTGTCAACCCTTTCATTGTTGCTGTTGATGGAGTATCCGTTCAGAAAGTCCATGTCATAGCCGTCAGCGGCCACGGCCATGGAACTGATGTAACTTGTCTTGTCGTTCCTGCCGCCGGCCAGCATCCTGCCAGTGAAATTGTTCGTCCCGTTGACGACAAATCCATAAGTGATAGCTTTCAGGCCACTTCTGTTGCCTGTGTTCCAATTGAATGTGGCTCCGATGTTCGGCATTGAGAACCTTGTAAGATTCTTGCCTTGCTCGTTGATGAACTTGTCGCTGTTTCCGACAGGATAGGCGCTGTAGGATGCGTTCATTGAACTCATCGTCAGGTTCGGCGTGATTGTGAACTGGGAATACCCCGCCACAGCGGATCCCGCAGGGTTGATCCCGATTGATCCGAGATCCCCGCCGACGGCTGTCATCGCATTGCCCATACCGATCGACCTGGCCGTTCCATAGTAATTGTTCTGGCTGAATGTCAGCCCGTCATACATTGTCTGCGCTCCTGCCGCAAAAGCGGTCAATGACGCGAGCGCAGTGAATATTATCTTTTTCATTGCAATTGTTTTAATGGTTACCTTCTTCCACCGCCGCTTCTTGAGCCGCCACTGTAGGAACCTCCAGAACTTCTTGATGATCCGCCACCGGAGAATCCGCCTCCTGAATAGCCGCCGCTACGGCTTGAACTGCCGGAAGAATATGAACTTGAACTCCTGCTTGTAGAGTAACTGCTTGAGCTTCTTGAGGAAGAACCAGAAGAATAGTCGTTGCTTGATGATGACCTATACGACCCGGACGATCTGTAGCTGCCTGTTGAGGTGCTTCTGCTTGAACTGCCCGATGAGAATCCGCCGGTGGTCGTTCCGCTTGATCTGCTGCTTGCCGGCCTTGAGTACATCGTCGATGATGAGGAGGAACGGCTGCTTCCGTAAGATGCTCCTGTTGAGGTTCCGAATGAGGAGGATCCGTTGGATCTGACCGTATTCCCAGCTGATGACCGGACGGATGATGATCTTACGGATGATGCCGCCGGCCTGTTCACAGAAGAGATTGACGACCTTGTTCCGCTTGTGCGTCCACCGATGCTTGAAGACCTTGTGGTCGATGCGGACATTGAGGCCCTTGTCGATCCGACACCGCTTCTGGATCTGGTCATTGAGGAACTTCTCACTCCCGCGCTCCTTGATGAGGAACCGATTCCGCTTCTTCCGCTTGAGCCGGTCGTGCTGAGGCGTGGAGTATAGACCCGTCCGCTGCCAGGGCCGAAGAAGTCGTGGTCGTGATGATGATGGCCATAGCCCCATCCACCGTGGTACCACGAATCGTGCCATCCGCCATACCATCCACCGTACCAGCCGCTATAGTACCAAGGATCCCAGTACCATGGGGCGTACCATCCGCTGTAATACCACGGATTGCTCCAACCCCATGAATATCCATAGTACCAAGGGTCATAGTGCCATGGTGAGTACCATCCTCCGTAGTACCATGGATTCGCACCCCAATAGATGGAGGTGTAGAAAGGACGGTTCCATGAGTACCAGGAGGTCGCGTACCAAGGTTGGTAGGCAGCCCATGAGTCGAACCCGTTGTCGTAAAGATAGACGGATGTGGTGTTGTCCGTGTTGTTGAAATCTATTCTCGCCGCTTTGTTCTCAGGAATGAACAAGGTGTCAACCTTCTCTCCGCTCTTCATGAAGATTGGAGAGTTCTTTGTCTTGGCCACAAGAAGGTCGGTCTCCTCGTCGTTTGCCGAGGCGACAGCCTCCTCGGCCTGGTGAACTTTGGATTTGGAGGTATAGTAGATTCCATCCTGATACTTCTGTCTGGAAGCATCACTGGCAAACTGCGCCGCTGAACCGCACGAAGTCAGTGCCAGAAGCGCCGAGATAAAGAGGATTGTGCGTGTTTTCATTTTTGAATCTCCTATATTTAACAATAAATTCGTAACTTCGTGGCCGCATCCAAAGGTGTCGGCCACACAGATGTTCTTCAGTGAACAAAATCCATACCTTTCGGAATATTGCACAATAATAAGAATAATTGACAAAACAGCAAAGAATATATGGCAAAGGAAGTGACAAAAAGGTCTGAGAACTATTCTCAGTGGTACAATGATCTGGTTGTGAAGGCTGACTTGG
Organism: uncultured bacterium; assembly: GCA_963657715.1. Taxonomy (GTDB): domain Bacteria; phylum Bacteroidota; class Bacteroidia; order Bacteroidales; family UBA932; genus Cryptobacteroides. Next base: position 80,844 of record CAVKML010000007.1, read on the forward strand.
CGGAACAGTCCGCGGTCAGGGGATGCATGGTCATTAAACCGTACGGCTACGCGATCTGGGAGAAGATGCAGCGCGCTCTTGACACGATGTTCAAGGAGACCGGTGCGGTGAACGCTTACTTTCCGCTTTTCATCCCTAAGTCTTTCTTCAGCAAGGAGGCGGAGCATGTGGCCGGATTCGCCAAGGAGTGCGCCGTTGTCACACACCACAGACTTATGAACGACCCTGACGGAAAGGGCGTTGTGGTGGATCCTTCCGCCAAGCTTGAGGAAGAGTTGATCGTGAGACCTACTTCTGAGACAATCATCTGGAGCACTTACAAGAACTGGATCACCTCCTGGAGGGATCTTCCTATCATGTGCAACCAGTGGGCTAATGTTGTCCGTTGGGAGATGCGCACAAGGCTATTCCTCCGTACCGCCGAATTCCTATGGCAGGAGGGCCACACGGCCCACGCTACCTCGCAGGAGGCTCAGGAAGAGGCTCAGAGGATGGTGCAGGTGTATGCCAAGTTCGCCCGTGAGTTCATGGCTCTGCCGGTGATCGTGGGACACAAGAGCCCTAACGAGAGGTTTGCCGGCGCCCTTGACACTCTCACAATCGAAGCGATGATGCAGGACGGAAAGGCTCTTCAGGCCGGAACGTCGCATTTCCTCGGCCAGAACTTCGCGAAATCCTTCGATGTGAAGTACACCGACAAGGAAGGCCAGCAGCAGTATGTCTGGGCTACATCGTGGGGCGTTTCCACAAGACTCATGGGAGCCCTCGTGATGGCTCACGGCGATGACAACGGACTTGTCCTGCCGCCGGCTCTCGCTCCTATTCAGGTCGTCATGGTTCCGATCTATAAGACAGACGAGGAACACGCAAGAATCCTTGAGAAGATGGACCAGCTGAAGAAAGCCCTTGAGAGTGAGGGACACACGGTCAAGATCGATGATCGCGACACCCTGCGTCCGGGATTCAAGTTCGCCGAATGGGAACTCAAAGGAGTCCCTGTCCGTCTGGCTATGGGGCCTCGTGACCTTGAGAACGGTACGGTCGAGGTCCACAGAAGAGACACTCTTGAAAAGCAGACTGTCGCTCTTGAAGGTCTTGATAAGTCGATCGCCGCCCTCTTGGATGACATCCAGAAGACCATCTATCAGAAGGCCTTCGACTTCCGCGCCTCGAACGTCGAGAAGTGCGACGACTGGGAGGAGTTCAAGGTCAAGATCGGCACTGGAAAGTTCCTGCTCTGCCATTGGGACGGCACGGCCGAGACCGAGCAGAAGATCAAGGACGAGACAAAGGCCACTATCCGCTGCATCCCTGTCGATAGCTTTGTCTGCGAGGAGGAAGGAAAGGATATCTATTCCGGCAAACCTTCGAAGCAAAGGGTAGTGTTCGCCATTTCATATTAATATTTAATAAACTGACTATGAACGTGAAATCAATAAGATGCGTCGCATTGTCCGTGGCTCTTGCGCTTGTCGCGCCAATGGCGTCCGCGCAGACGGACACGACACGGAGAAACGCCCAGTCTGCCGCTGCCGCCGCCGCCCGGCTGCTGAATCAGGCGGAAGAGACCAAGGTCGTCGCTCCGAAGCCGAACTATTGGACAAACTCGTTGATGACTAACCTGAACTTTGTCCAGAGTAGTTTCACAAACTGGGCGAAGGGAGGTTACAACAACTATGCGCTCAGCGCTTACATCGACGGCAACGCCAAATGGAAGAAGGACGAGATGTATTGGAACAACCGTCTCCAGCTGGACTATGGTTTCCTCTATTCGGCCGACAAGCCTATCATTCAGAAGAACAAGGACAGGATCCTGTTCGAGAGCACTTGGGGCTACAAGGCTACCAATACCTTGAACTATTCAGCCAAGTTCACGTTCCTCAGCCAGTTCGCCAACGGTTATAACTATCCTACTCCCGCGGTGGAGGAAGACAAGGAGCCTTCAAGCAAGGATTGGAAAAACGCCCGTGTGTTGAAGTCCGGCCTCCTTGCTCCTGGTACGGTAAACTTGGGTCTTGGTATTGACTGGGTCCCGAGTAAATGGCTGACTGTCAACCTTGCGCCTATTACCGGCGGTTTCACCATCGTGGGGAACGAGAAACTGAGAAAGAACAATGGTATGGATAGGAAGAGGAAGTACGAGGACGTTGAGGCGTATCCTGACAGCAAGGATGAGAAAGGAATCTATTACACGACCGGTAGCTATTACAAACCGGCCCGTTTCGAGTTCGGTGCCCAGCTGACCGCTGACGCCAAGGTCAAGGTTAACGACAACTTTGAAGGCTCTACCCATCTGCTCCTGTTCTCCAACTACCTGAAGAACCCTCAGAACCTCCGTGTAAACTGGGACACACGTATGATGTGGAAACTCAGCAGGTTCTTCTCGCTGAACATCACGACCAACCTCATCTATGACGACACTGTCCTCGTCACGGACAAGAATGGCGACACCGGCAGGAGAGTGCAGTTCGCGCAGGCTTTGCAGTTCGGCTTCACCTACACGTTCGCAAGCAAGAAATAGATTTCCTGAATATGCAGGAGCGTTTTGACAGAATCCTGAAAGGGCTGCTTCCCGACGGGGAGGCGGTCCTTTTGGCTGTCAGTGGCGGAGTGGATTCGATGTGTATGGCGGATCTGTTTCTCAATTCTGCCGTCGGAAGACGTTTCGCGTTGGCCCACTGTAATTTCCATTTGAGAGGTGAAGAAAGCGACTCGGACGAGGCTCTTGTCGAAGAATGGGCCAAAAGCCACGGAATCATATTCATAAAGAAGGATTTTGACACACTTGGATACGCCGCTTCTAATGGCGTGAGCGTAGAAATGGCGGCGAGGGAACTACGTTACGCGTGGTTCGCGGAGGTGTGCCGGGAACAAGGATTCTCTGCTCTTGCGGTCGCCCACAATGCCAACGACAATGCGGAGACGATGATTCTGAATATGCTGCGAGGCACCGGGGTGAAAGGTATGGCCGGAATGCGCCGCAGTTCCATTCTTCCCGGGGCGGACGCTCGGCTAATCCGGCCGCTGCTTGGTTTCCCGAGGAAGGATATTCATGAATATGCCGTCTCGCATGGCTTGCTGTGGCATGAAGACAGCACCAACGCTGATTCCGCCTACAAGCGCAATTGCATCCGCAACGAGATATTTCCGCTTTTCGAGAGATTGAATCCGTCTTTTCTGTCAACCTTGAACGAGGACATGGAGCGGTTCGCACAGGTGCAATCCATCGCGGATGAATATGTTCATTTTGTTTCTTGTGAGGTGACCTGTTTGAATCCTGATGGGTCTCTTATTATTGATTATCAGAGGCTTACATCGAAGAAAGATTGGGGATATGTCCTTTTCCGTCTTCTGGAGCCATTCGGTTTTTCCTCATCGGTGGCCGCGGACCTGGCTTCCGTTTTGAAAAGCGGCGGCACCGTCAGCGGCAGGACTTTTATCGCCAAAGAATATCTCGCTGTGACTTCGTCACGTGTGATTCAGGTGATGAGGCTTGGAAGTCGTAAGGACGATCACTTCGACAGGCTCAGTGACCGATCCGCTCCGGTCGCTGAGTATGCTACATTGGTCGCTGAGCCTGTCTCATCTGCGGTTCTACATACTTTTCCGGTCGCTGAGCCTGTCGAAGCGACTGACGTAACCATCGAAGGACCAGGGATATATTCATTGAACGGAGTAAAATTCTCCATCTCATTATCTGACGATGTGAGGAATGTAAGGACAGGTAAGGGAGAAACTAAATTCGACACCGCAAAGATTCCATTCCCTTTCACAATAAGACATTGGCAGGCAGGGGATTGGATGCGCCTCTTGGGAATGAAAGGCCGCAAGAAACTCAGTGACATGTTCGTTGACCTAAAGTTCAGCCTCCCTGAAAAGGAAAAGGCCCTCGTCATCGCTGACGAAGGCTCTCATATTCAAGCATTGATAGGTCACCGCATCGATGACTCTGTCAAGGTGACGAAAGAATCGACTTCCGTCACTGTTGTCCGTATTATCTGATTTCTATCTCGAACGGCATTCTCGCGAAGACGAGGTCGCCTTGACCTTTCGCCCATGTTCTCTGCCAGTTAAGCAGCTCCTTTGCCACTCCTTCCAATGGAGTGCTTTCGAACACGTTCGCCATAGCCTCTTCCGGGTTCGTGGTCTTGCCGAACTGCTGCAGCAACTGTTCCATGACAGTCAAAGGCTTAGGATAACTTGCTATGCCCCAATTCTCAACCTCTGGGTCTCCTGCCATCGAGGCAGCGTACTTTATTGCGTCTTCCAGCGTTCCTATTTCGTCCACAAGTCCGATCTTCAAAGCGTCGGCTCCTGTCCAGACACGTCCCTGCGCGATCTCGTCCACTGACTCGAATGTCTTGTCACGCCCCTCGGCCACTATGCTGACGAAGTTGTTGTAGATGTCATCGACATAGACCTGCATCCATGCGGTCTCCTCCGCGTCGAACGGTCTTGTCAGTGAAAGCATGTCGGAATGCTTGTGGGACTTGACGGGAACCATGTTGACGTGGGCTATGTTCTTCAAGGTCTTCCCGAACTCCGGGATGGCGGAGAACACACCGATCGAGCCGGTGAGTGTCGTGGCGTTTGTGAATATGTGGTCGCAGCTGTTGGAGATCCAGTAGCCGCCGGACGCCGCATAATCACCGTATGAGGCGATGACCGGCTTGACGGCCCGCGTGAGGTCGATTTCCTCCTTTATCTTGCTGGCTGCCAGCACTGTTCCGCCAGGAGAGTTGACCCTGAACACGACAGCCTTGACAGTCGAGTCTGCCCTTACCTTCGCGATGATGCTTGCGAAGCGGTCTCCGCTGATGTTGTTAGGGTCATCCTGCTCAAGGATATTCCCGTTGGCATAGATGACCGCGATCTTTTTCTTGGCGGTCAGGTTCGGTGTCGCCTTGGCGGCGGTGTAGTCGCTGAAAGGAATGAACTTGACATCCTTGTAGCAGTCCTTGCCGGCAAGGTCGGCGAGTTTTTCCTTATATTCCTCCACCGAAAGAACGGCGTCGGCAAGGTTGTGGTTGACCATGTCCTCTGGAAGAGCGATCGAGAGGTTGTCGATGAAGTAGTTGAGAGAATCCACGCTTACTCCTCTGCTTTCTGCGGTTTCTGCCGCCACGGTCTCCCACATAGAGTCAATCATCGCCTGGTTCTGCTCCATGTTTTCAGGACTCGGGGCGTTCTTGACGTACATCTCGCCGGCACTCTTGTACTTGCCGTGGCGGATAAGCTGGTAGTTTACTCCGAGCTTGTCGAGCAAGTCCTTGAGGAACATCATTCTGCCGCTGATTCCCAGCATGAATGTGTTGCCTCCGTGATGGCTTGTCGTGTAGATTTTGTCGGCGACAGAGGCAAGGTAATAAGTCCCTGATGTGAACGCCTCGCCGTAGGCTATCACAGCCTTTCCACTTTTTCTGAAATCGGTGAGAGCCTTGCGGATCTCCTCTAGTTTGCTGAGGCTTGTGGCAACTCCGTCCGTCTTGACGAGGATGTACTGTACTCCTGGGTCCTCGGCAGCCTTGTGGATGGCGGTCACTGCGTCGTGAAGTCCGACCATGGCCACCTCGTTGCCCTGGATTGAGGACAAAGGGTTGCTTTCCTGTGTCTGTTCGGCGACCGCGAACTTGGACATGTCCATCAGCAGGATGCCTTCTTTAGGAATGGATGCTCCGGAACCTCCTGAGAACGAGGATGCCGAAGCGATCATTGAACCCACCATCATGAAGAACATGAAGAACTTCACGATGCCCCAGATGAACAGACCGCACAGAACGGCAAGCACCCATTTGACAAATTCTTTTGTGTTCATATAGTTGAAAACGTTTTGGTTTCTTCTTCGTGAGAATTAAATGCAAATTTAAGCATTTTCTTGATAATCAATTATTATATTTGCATCAGTGTATAACTTTATCGAAACGTATTCCGTTTGGGAGGGAATATTATGAAAAAAGTCATAGTCGCGGGAATATTCATGGTTCTGTGCGCCGGGCTCCACGCCCAGTCGATAGACACAACCTCTATTTATAAGGACAGAAAGGACAGCCTCAATGCGACGGTTTTTATCGGTCATCAGGAGAACAGCATCTCAAGAGGAAAGACTTTGAGGACGGAATTGATTTCGGCATCGGGACTTCAAAAGATGGCCTGCTGCAATCTCGCCGAGAGTTTCGAAAACTCCGCCAGTGTGACGGTGGGATATTCGGATGCCGTGACGGGGGCGCGCCAGATCAGGCTTCTGGGGCTTTCCGGGACTTATACTCAGATGCTTGACGAGAACCGTCCGGTGATGAGGGGCATCACCGCTCCATATGGGCTTTCCTACGTTCCAGGGCCGTGGCTTGAGAGTATCCAGATAGCGAAGGGATCTCCATCGGTGATCAACGGTCTTGAATCGATGACCGGACAGATCAACCTTGAACACAAGAAACCGACCGAGGAGAAGCCGCTTTTCATTCAGGCTTCGATGATGAGTGACACGAAGGCGGATTTCAACGCCACATCGGCCTGGCAGCTCAGCCCTACCATCTACACGATTGTTCTCGGGCACGTCAGCGGGAACTTCAAGACTTACGATATGAATCACGATGGCTTTCGGGACGACCCTAAGATGTTGCAGTTCAATGTGGCGAACAGGTGGCTTTACTACACGCCGGAACTTCAGGTCCGCTGGGGCGTGAAGGCTGTCCGTGACCGGCGTCAGGGCGGAATGGACGGTTATGACAAAGACAGAATGGAACCTCGTTGGGCTTCTGATGAGTTTGTCTCTGGTGCCGAAGGAGCGATCTTATCAGAAAAACTATCACGCGAGCCTTGGGGCACCGACATCACCAACCGTCTCCTGAACGCCTACCTGAAAGTCGGCAAACCTCTTCGCGAGGACGGCTCCTCCAGCATAGCCGCCATCGCTGACTGGTCGTGGCAGAAAAGCGACTCCTGGTTCGGCGCGTCATCCTACCTTGCGAGCCAACAATCAGGTTTCGTCAACCTCCTCTACAGGAATATGTTGAATGAGTCCCACGACTTCACTGTCGGATTTTCCGGCACGTTCGACCATATTGATGAGTTTGTCGCAAAATTGGACTATGGCCTGTGGAATATGACAGACGAGATCGCTCCGCGTCCATATTCAGGAATTGCGGATCATTTCTTCGGCGGGGCTTACGGGGAATATACCTTCCACGCCGGGGATATATTCACATCCATTGTCGGAGTGAGCGCTGATTGGTACAAGGGAAATGGATTCAAGGTGGCACCGAGGGTGACTTTGAAATATTCGCCGGCAGAGTGGTTCGTGGCGAGAGCGAACGGCGGCAGGGGATTGAGGTATGCCGATCCGGTCGCTGACAACATCGGTGTGATGTCCACCCACAGCTGGCTCAAAGGGGATTGTATGGATCGGCTTTTGGAGGATTCGTGGACTTTCGGAGGTAATGTGACGTTCTATATGCCGTTCGGGGTCGATCCTTCCAAGACTTACATAAGTTTCGATTATTTCCGCACTCAGTTCTCGCGTCAGTTGATGGTTGATTACGAGGTCCCTGTAGCTGATGTGGATAGCGGCCGTGACATCTGGTTCTTTGATTCCGATGGAAGGCGCTCATATTCAGACAACTGGCAAGCTGATTTCAATGTCGAGCCTTTTGACCGTTTCACCGTGGCTTTGACTGGGCGCTACACTAACGCGCGTCAGGAAAATTATGGTGGAGAATTGGTTGAGAAGCCTATGCTCAGCCGCTTCAAAGGGGTGTTGAACCTCCAGTACAAGACCAATCTGAACAGATGGATATTCGATTTTACAGCTTCTGTGAATGGTTCGGCGCGTGTGTATGACTTCATGAAAGACTTGAAGGATGATGACGGTTCACTGCTGTATCCTGACGGTCGCACCCCTGTCTATCCTTTGCTTTATGCCCAGATTACCAGACGCTTCCGTGGTTTTGACATCTATGCCGGTGTGGAAAATATCACGAACTTCACCCAAAAACATGTGCTGGTGGGAGATAGAAATGCTGCCGGTGAGTGGACTCCATGGACTCCGGGCTTCGACGCCAGTTGTGTCTGGGGACCTATTATGGGCCGCAGAATCAATCTTGGCGTGAGGTTGACGCTCTGGAGGGCGACAAAGAACGATTAAATCACTATCTTTGTACGATGAACCTTGGCGCATTGAATTACGCTGTAATTTTTAAGTATTTATGAAAAGAATATTATTGATAGTACTGGCCGCTTTGACGCTTACGGCACCTTCTGCCTTGGCTGAGGCTGTGTCTTTTGAATATGTTGCCGAGAAACCTGCCGACAAGAATGTCAGCGAGGTTGTGTTTGCTACGAATATGCATTGTGACAAATGTGTCAACAAGATAAATGAGAATCTTGCGTTCATTAAGGGTGTCAAGGATCTGAAAGTTTCGCTCAAGGAACAGACCATCAGGGTCAAGTACGATAACCGCAAGATCAACGAGAAGACCCTTGCCGACGCTATCAAAAAACTTGGCTACAAAGCCGATAAAGTGGAAAAATAAGTTATGAGTCAGAAACCGTCCATCCCAAAAGGAACACGTGATTTCGGCCAGCAGAACATGGCCGAAAGGAATTATATATTTGACACCATAAAGAAGGTCTTCAGGACTTTCGGTTACGCCCAGATCGAGACTCCGGCGATGGAGAATCTTTCGACCTTGCTCGGCAAATATGGCGAGGAAGGGGATAAGCTTCTGTTCCGCGTCCTGAATTCGGGAGACTGTTTCTCAAAGGTGAACTTTGAGGATTACCGTACCGAGGATGGGGGAGTGAACAGTGTCGCCCTTTCCAAAGAGGTCTGCGAGAAGGGACTCCGTTACGACCTTACCGTGCCGTTTGCCCGTTTCGTGGTCCAACACCAGAATGAGATATCCTTCCCGTTCAAGCGTTTCCAGATCCAGCCGGTATGGAGGGCTGACAGGCCTCAGAAAGGACGTTACCGTGAGTTTTACCAGTGCGACGTGGATGTGATCGGAAGTAAGTCTCAGGTCAATGAGCTTGAACTTGTGCAGATTGTGGACAAGGTGTTCAGCCTTCTGGATGTGAATGTACTCGTGAAGATCAACAACAGGAAAGTGCTTACTGGCTTTGCCGAGATATGCGGATTTCCGGACAAGGTCGTTGACATCACGGTGGCTATCGACAAACTGGACAAGATCGGCCTTGAGAGTGTCGAGGAGGAAATGCGTGAGAAAGGTCTGACCGATGGCGCGATTGCCGTGATCGAGCAGATTCTGAAGTTGTCCGGCTCCACTTCCGAGAAACTGGCATCGATGCGTTCCTTGATGAACGGCGGTTCCGCTTCCGGACTCGTTTCAGAGACCGGCCTCAAAGGTCTGGATGAGCTTGAGGAACTGTTCGGCCTGATTGACGCGGCTGGTGTTAAGTGCCCGGTTGAGATTGACTTGTCCCTTGCCCGTGGCTTGAACTATTACACAGGCGCGATCTTCGAGGTTAAAGCCCTTGATTTCCAGATCGGCAGCATCTGCGGCGGAGGCCGTTACGATAACCTTACCGGAATATTCGGTCTTCCGGATATGTCAGGAGTCGGCATAAGCTTCGGCGCTGATAGAATCTATGATGTTTTGAAAGGTTTGGATAAGTTCCCTAAATCTTTGGCTTCCAGCACGACTCTCCTGTTCGCCTGCATGGGAGCCGACGAACTCAGATATGTTCTTCCGGTCGCCGCCGCTCTGCGTTCCGAGGGCGTTTCCGTAGAGGTTTATCCTGAACCAGCAAAACTGAAGAAGCAGTTCGACTACGCCGAGAAGAAATCCATCCCGTTCCTCTCCATCAGCGGCGGCAACGAGGCCGAGGCCGGTACGATCCAGCTCAAGAACCTCACCACCGG
>CAVKML010000008.1:0-86788 GCA_963657715.1 uncultured bacterium
GCCTTCACTGTTGTTGAAAATGTAGAACAGCCTGTCGGACTCCGTAACGCACTCCTCCAACGCCTTGGTAAACAGTGTCATCTCCACAAAGATAATACTAATTGTCTGATCCGCAACCATTCCGGTACGTTTTTCGGCAAACTGCCAGTATGAGATGAAGTGGTCGGTGTCCCAAAGGGATTCGTCGTCGTGCTTCATGCGGTAGTTCAGGAACGACACTAGATAGACCGGTCGCAGTTTCCCGTACAGGTCACCCTCAGCCAGCTCAAGATGGTACAGCCCGGATGCGTAATAGACACACCTCTCGAAGAAGTTGTCCTCCTCTGAGGCCTGCATCTCCACGATGAACGTTCTGTCGTCCTTATCCACACAGACCAGATCGAGCACCGTCTTCTTCCCGTAGATCACATCCTGTTGCTGCTCCCGGTCGGAATACTCCTTGATGTCCTCTACCCTTGCCTCCGGAGGGAGAATCTGGTTCAGTACCCCGATGAGGATGTCCTTGTTGTTCCTGTCCGCGAACACGGCCTTGAAGCCCACGTCGCTCCGCAGATTAACGAACGGAGCGAACTCTTGTTTCTTTTCATTGAAATACATGCAGTTCAATATCTTAAATAAACATTTGAACCGCAATAATATGCACAATAAACGTAAATAATGAGAAGAAACAGAAAAACCGTCTTAAAAAACAGAAATATTTTTTCTTTTTACCTTGGTCGGCGATCCGTAAGGTTAATCTTGGTTACTGGAGTAAGTGGTGGAATGACATTGTTGCCACAAATTGTGCGGGAGAACGTTGATATCCACAATTGGTACATGTGAAGGCATTTTGTGGTGCTAAGTGAATCAAGGTCAATGTTCTGTACTGGAATGCCCTTTTTCTGTACCGTTGACCGTGAAGTGACGAATGATCGAAAGTGCCGGCGAGGTTCTATGCGCTTGATGATTGTAAAGACGCAAACCATGCGCTGGAGAACGACGATTCTGGCCGAAAATGCTACCATTGAGGGCCGTTTGTCGCTTCACGGGAACATTTTGACGCGATATTGCGGTCGTTAGTGGTTGGTCCTGCTGGTGGGAATAGATGCTATTACGGTGAAATGAAGAGGGCTATACAATGGAACATGAAACGGAAATATTTTAATGTGACCGGAGTCTTCTCATCTTCCTTCGGGAGAAGTCTTGGAAACAGAAATATGGTTTCGGCAGGAATATGTCAGCGGAGGCAAGGACTGTAATTTGTTGTTGGTGAATATGTTCGTGAATGCTGCCCTCCCAAAATGACCGGCGGCTTTTCGTAACTTGCACTGCGTCAATTAGTGGAACCCCACATTGTGATATTTAGTGAGTTACTGATTTCTGCCGGGGAATGGAGGCGGTAAAGGATTCTGAAAACAGTGATGCTTGCAGGAACTGTGATTGGGCATATTCATCAGTTTTTGAAGTGGCATTGAGTATGGTTCAGAGTCTTCTGCGCTCCGGTTGAGGTGTGATGCTGAGGCTACGATTTGACATATTCACCAACCATGGAACCGGTCTTGCGCTTCTGTTGCTTTCAACGTGCGCTTGCAGGTCGCTGAGCTTGTCGAAGCGAACCGGAAAGTGCGAATGGTAGGGCAAGTGCAATAACTGTGCAAAGATCCGGCGGTCGCACTTTGCCGGAGACTAACTTACATGGTCGGTGATGAGGGCAAAAAGAAAAGGGAATGACCGATTGGCCATCCCCTTATGAATATTCAGAGCAAAGATTACTCGCCGAAAACCGTTGTCAGTATGTGTTTGCTTTCACTGAACTTTGTCGATCCGTGCAGGTAATCGCTATAGTTTGATGCGGTGATGGTTGTGCCATTTATCGTACCGGAAACCTTGATAGGAGCCGAGGCCGTGCCAAGTTTGATGGCATTGGTGTTCCCGTTGAACAGGCCTATAATCAAGCCGGCGTTCTTTTCTGTACCTCCTGTGACAGTACATTTTACGGCGCAGCCATCCCCAGTAGTGTGGGCGACGTTTCCGATATTACCGATAAGGCCACCGATTCCACTGACGGTGCTTTTGGCGGTAACGGAGCCGAGAGCTTTGCAGTTCTTGATAACATGTCCTTGAGAATGGAAACCGCAAAGACTGCCTATGGCAGAGCCGCTGTTGCCGGATTCGAACACGATCGCTCCTTCATTGGTACAGCCATCCATATTTCCGGTACCTCCCTGAACGCCTCCTACGCGCACTTTGCCTTTGCCAGACACTGTAATTGTTCCAGTGTTGACACAGTTTTTAGTTATCACAGTCTGTGCCGTGGATTCGACTCCAGGCCAACCGACTATGCCTCCTGCAGTATTGTTTGAACCATGGTAGTCAGTGTAGAAATTGATTGGGCCATAGTTATTGCAGTCTGAAATATTTGATGAATTTTGTCCAGCTGCATTATAGTCTCCTGCAGAAATGCCACCAACAATTATAATACACTCATAATATTTCGTCTTACCATCTGACCCTATGTAGGATGGATAATCGGAATGATTTGTGGTGGAGGCATTTACATAGACTTCGCCATAGTTGTTGCAATTGCTTACATTCCCGTTAGGAGAAGCAACTACACCTGCGGCGGACTGGCGTCTGGCAGAGATCTTGTTCTCGTGCTGCTTTTCTATGTTGGTATTGATCAGGGAAATCTTGCCTCTATTCTCACAGTTGGACATAGAGAAGTTGGTCCCGGCGAGTGCAACTATTCCGGCGACGTTCGGAACGGCATTGGAAATGCTTCCGATTGCGGAATTGCCGCTGATGTATTGGCCGGAAATGGACACTGCTCCCTCGTTGATGCATCCACTTATTTTTGCATCTATGTAGCCCGCGATACCGGCTGCCGCGACACCCTTCATTCCTCCTGTGGTTGTGGCTGATATTGAACCAGAGTTGGAGCAGTCTCTGATTTCACCTGTTGATTCGGCGGCGATACCTGCGATGTTTACAGATTCGTCAAATGAACTTGCTGAATATGCTACATTCGCCTTGTTGTGGACATTGCTGAGAGTACCAGCGTTGTTCAATGTGACAGGAGCGAACACGGATGACGCTGGCGTGAAGACGCAGCTGGCGTCGATTGTGAGATCCTTCACGGTTCCAGTGACCTTGTTGAACAGGGCATGGTTGGAAGTCCAATTCTTGATTGCCTTGCCATTACCATTGAGGACTCCGCCGAACTCGGTCACGACCGGAATCTCGACACCATTGAGGTCAAGGTCCACAGCCAATGTGACCTCGTCGGAAGGGGAAGTGAACTCGGCTCCGTAGGTCATCCAATCGATAAATGACTCGTTGTCGGAGATTGTCATAGGGTACTTGTAGTCAACACTCTCTGTCTTGAATTCCTGATAGTAAGGTTTTTCGGACTCATAGTCGCCAGCTACCGCAACTACTTTGATGATGTACTGTGTGTTAACTGAAAGACCGGTGAGGTTGAACTCTGGTGTCTCGCTTTCAATGTACTTGTAGTCGGCGTCTCCATTCTGCTTGTAGCCGAGTTTGTAGCTCTGGGCCATTTCCTGGGCTTCAAATACGAATGACGCCTTCACCTTGCCGATCTCCTGGCTCTTGAGGACAGGGGTCACAAGCTTAGGAACACCGTATGACATGACTTTTACCTGGAAAGAGTTGAGAAGCCAGCGCTGGTTGCCGGTCTTGCCGCGGACTGCGCCTATACCGATACGGGTTCCAGGGGAGACGTTCCTGATTGTGACAGTCTTGTTCTCCCATGTCGGGGTCTTGACATCCGTGGCAGGACGGTCAACAACACCCACCTCCTTGATTGTGGCATCTTTAAGGGTTCCGTAGTTGGTGGACTTGGTTTTGTCGGTCTGTCCTCCTGTCGCTGTGTAGATCGCGATAGACTGGAAGTCGGAAGCGGTAGCCTCTTTAATAGCACCTTTCTCCCACATTGATGAAGCGGAGAATGTAAGGGTTACGGTAGCGAGACCTTCAAGGTTGGTGAGTTCAGGAGTGAACAGGATAGGAATGCTGGAAGACGCACCCATCTGGAACATACCGGTACGGATGCAAAGGTCTCCAAGACCTGTCTCATGAATGACACCCCAATCCTTGAAACGAGAAGTCTGAACAGCGCCTTGTTTGCCTAAAGTGTTGAAGTAACCGTGGTTGCCGTCTGTCCATCCAAGGGTCGCGCTATCCCAGGTCCCTACCTTAGGGTGAGACTCAGCGACTCCGTTATTGCTCGGTGAAGGCGAGAAGTCCATCGCATAACCTCCAAAGTAAAGTTCACTGAAGTTCTCAGAGATCGCATATTCGCCGGCCTTAACCTTGTTGGTTCCGACTGTCACGATGTCAAAGTTGGCGGTCTGGGCTTCCAATACATCGGAAATGAGACCTGACTCGGTGTCCTGGCATGTGAACCAGTATTTGGTGTTCGGTTCGAGGTTGGAGAACGCTATCTTAGGCTGTCTTCCAGAGATCTCGTATTTCGTGATTGTCCATCCATAGACGAGATCCTTGCAATCCTTGTCTTTGTACAAAGCGACCTTCACAGGAATCGCCGCGTCTTTGGTGATGTTGTCGAATCCGTACTCTGACCACTCGAACACGAGCTGGCCTGAGAGTTTGGCGGCGAGCCTTACCGTCGGAGGAACACCGTTGATGAACACGAAGCCTTTTCCGCACTGGATCACGCTTGTCTTCACGGTCTCACCCGCATCGTTGACAGCGTCACCCTCGGCCAGAGTCCATTCGGCCACATGGGTGGCCTCGCCTGTGACATCATATTCGGTGAGCATCTTTACCTGATACAACTTGCCGTTTGTGAGGTCGCTGTAGGTCTGCTCGAAAGAAGTCAAGGCTGACGGATCGATCACGTCCGTCTTTATAGCTTTCTGGGTAGTGTAGTCAACCAACAGAACGATGACTCTGCTGGCGGACGCCACGGCTGAGAGATCGGCTTTTACGGTGAACTCCGTGCCGTTCTCAGGGCAGTCGGTCAGTTCGATTTTCTCAACGGAAGGCTTCTTGAGGTCCTTGATTCCGTGGCCTGTCACGAACACGGCCGGCTGACCCTCTGAGTCTGTCGCGAATACCCAAGGTGAGAATGCCGCGCCGTAGTTTACACGGAGACGGACATATTTCTCGGTATATTCGCTGATGCCTTTTGTGAATGTGGCTCTTGCCACGCCGTCCTTGCCGACGGCTGATTTCTTGATTGTCTGGATGACGTCGTCGTACATATTCACGGCGTCTTCTGGGTCATCGCACACTTCAATGCTATAGGATGTCGCACCGGCCGCGATGGTCTCTCCCGCATTCCATCGGAACGCGAGGGTGTCGGCTGTGCTGTTTTCCGTGTCGTAACGGAAATCGCTAGGTACCAGTCTTGACTGATCCTCGCCAGCCGGGATCTCCTCCTGACATGCTGTGAAGAGAAGAGCTGCTCCGGCGAGAGCGCCGACTATAAACTTGATAGATTTCATACTAATTTAAATTCATCTGATTCGTTAAACGTGTAAACAAACTTGTTTTACATCAGAAATAATAGTTGTCGGATGTAAGATGCAGAAATGAAATAGAGTAACAGAGATTGTAGAATACTCCCCGTTACGCATCAGAAATATTTTTACTGATCCAGAACTGACTCCAGATGCAAATCCAACCGCAAAAATAGCAAATACTTTTAAGAATTGCAACGTTTTTACTTTTTCTAACATGTAATATTTATCAACATCGATGAATGTGATTATGGTTGCGCCAGTTGTGAGGATATAAAATGGAAAATTACGGCTGAAATGAATTGTATTATAAAAAAAAAACTTAAATTTGCGATGTTTAAGTTGGTGTGCGGCGTGTCCCCCGGAGCTCGCTCCGAAGGCTGTCGCCATTTATTGACTTTTTACTAAAGTGGCACTTTAACTAAATAAATATGATACCATAAAATTGATCTGAACTCCCGCATCAGCGTTCCAAAGAGATTGTCCATAAGAAATGATTCAGAGCAAATCCACGCAAGCAACATTCAATCAAATCTTTTGAGAGAAGCAAATCTTTTGGAAAACATTATGGAACAATATTTCAAGAAAATACTGTTTGTTGTCATCTTCATCCAGATGGCACTGCTCAGCGCTTTCAATGTGTCCGCGCAGACGGTCACAGTGTCTGGAGTGGTCAAGGATGCGGTGACCAACGAACCGCTTATCGCGGCTACAGTGATGGTCAAAGGGACCACCAATGGAGTCTCGACTGATATTGATGGAAAGTATTCCATTCAGGCAAAGCCTGAGGATGTCCTTGTCTGCCAGATCATCGGCTACAAGGATCAAGAGGCTACTGTTGGCCAGAGAGCGAAGATTGACTTCGCCCTTGCCGAGGACAACCAGATGCTTGAGGCCACTGTTGTCGTGGGTTACGGTACTTTGAAGAAGACACAGCTCGTTGGTTCTGTTGAGAACCTTGACGGTGAAGCCATCGGCGACCGTCCGAATGCTAACGTGACCCGTTCCCTCCAGGGACAGATCGCCGGTCTTAACATTGTCCAGACCGACGGTAAGGCCACT
This sequence comes from uncultured bacterium, assembly GCA_963657715.1. Lineage (GTDB taxonomy): Bacteria > Bacteroidota > Bacteroidia > Bacteroidales > UBA932 > Cryptobacteroides. The sequence continues at coordinate 6,549 of CAVKML010000008.1, forward strand.
CACTCCGGAAGCGTCTACATCCGAGGCAACGGAACGTCATACAACACACGTAAGAACTTCAGCGGCAGCGCGGCTGGTTCAAGCCACTCGATTGGAAATGAAGGCTCGGCCCTCGTGCTGATTGACGGTGTGGAGGGAAGCCTTTCACAGGTCAATCCTGCCGACATCGAGACGGTCGCTGTGCTGAAAGATGCCTCTTCCGCAGCGATTTATGGTGCCCGCGCCGCCTATGGTGTGATCCTCGTCACGACCAAAAACGCTGACACTGACAAGATCACCGTCACCTACAACGGAGCGTTCTCCCTCAACAGCCGAATCGTGAAGTGGGAGGACAACATCGTCACTGATGGTTTGGAGTGGACCGAGGCGTTCTATGAGTTCTACGGCAACGACACCCGTGTGCCGGGATCTTCCGGAAAAGTGCCTACGACAATGAACACCAACAACATCGCCATGTCCGGAACAACATACCTTGACACCTTCAGGGCTCTGAGGAACGCCGGATATGATTCGATCTACGGTGGAGTCGGAAGTGCCGGACAGTATCTTTATTTCGGAAGCTACAACTGGCTTGATCACGTCTATAAAGACTACACGACCGCGACTACCCATGACATCGGTGTCAGAGGTTCGACGAAGAAGCTCACATACAATCTCACCGGAAGGTATTTCAATCAGGGTGGAATCTACAAGATTGGAAACGAAAACTACAATACTTTCAACATCCGCGCCAAGGCTAAGCTTCAGATCAACAAGTGGTTGTCGATCGACAACAACACTTCCGTGTTCCGCAGCAAGTCCAACCAGCCTATGTTCTCCAACAGTTCCGCCATCGGACACCAGATTGACCAGCATGGCCAGCCTGTGTTCGTGCCTTACAATGAGGACGGTACTTGGTCACTTTCGGGTGTGAAGACGGCTTACGCCTCTTTCTTTGAGGGCAACACCGGTCAGGACGACTCGAACCTTGTCTTGAACACCACTCTTGGAGCCACTGTGGACATCATTCCTGAGGTTCTTAAGATCCGTGGAGACTTTTCCTACAAGGCGACCCGCCGCTGGAGGGAGCGTTACCGCGCTCCGCTGACATTCTACGCGAAGCCTGATGTCGTTACGGAATATGTGACCCAGGCCGGTTCCTACAAGAGCCGCTGGACTTATGACACGGATTACATCACAGCCAACGCTGTCCTCACCTGGACTCCGAAGCTGAACGAGAAGCACGACCTGAATGTTGTCGGAGGATGGAACCTTGAGGATTACAGGTATGACAGAAACTACCTGCAGAGACTCGGAATGCTCATCCCGGACATGTATAACTCGTTCGAGTTGTTTGATGGTGAAATGAAGGTCGAGCAAAATGATAGCAGCTATGGCATCATCGGTTTCTTCGGCCGTGCCAACTACACTTTCCTCAGAAGGTATATATTCGAGGCTTCCGCGCGTTACGATGGATCTTCCAAATTCCCGTCAAACTCTCGTTGGGGCCTGTTCCCATCATTCTCTCTCGGATGGCGTGTGTCTGAGGAACCTTGGATGAAATGGTCAAAGAGCTGGATGGAGAATCTCAAGATCCGCGCCAACTACGGTTCCCTCGGTAATGGTACAATTTCTCCATACTCTTTCCTTGAGACAATGGGAATCAGCAAATCAAGCGTGATATTCGATGGTAGCTACGTGAACTACACCACCAACCCTTCTGTGGTTCCTTCCACCCTTACTTGGGAGACGGTCACGACCTACGATATCGGTCTGGACTTCGACATCCTCAAGAGCAGACTCTCATTCTCGGGTGACTACTATGTAAGAAACACCACCGACCTTATCACCGTTGGTTACGAGCTTCCGCAGATTTACGGTGCCAGCGCCCCGAAAGGCAACTATGCGTCCCTCCAGACAAAAGGTTGGGAGGTTACTCTCTCTTGGCGCGACTCCTTCAAACTTGCGGGCAAGGACTTCAACTACAGCATCAAGGGAAGTATGTGGGACACCAGAACCTGGGTTACTGAATATACCTCCACTTCCGGAGACATCCTTGACTACTACACCGGTAAGGAACTCGGTGAGATCTGGGGATTCCGCACGGACGGTATCTTCCGTTCCAATGAAGAGGCCAATGCCTGGGCCACGGATTCTTACCATAAGAACGGTTCTAACTTCCGCGCCTACGCCGGTGACCTCAAGTTCCTTGACCTCAATGGTGATGGTAAGATCGACTACGGCAAGGGTACTCTCGATGATTGGGGTGACCTTGACAGGATCGGTAACACCACCCCTCGCTACCAGTATGGAGTCAACCTTGACTTCAAGTGGAACGGCATCGGTCTTTCAATGTTCTTCCAGGGTGTCGGCAGACGTGATTGGTATCCTATGGTCGAGACAGCTTACTTCTGGGGACAGTACAACAGGCCTTACAGTGGTTACCTGATGAAGACACAGACCGGAGACAACTACGCGCAGATTGACTACAGCACAGAGAACTGGGTTGTGACCAACTACGACAAGAATCCTTACTGGTCAAGACGTGTCGGCTACAGCGCCAACCGTAATGTCGGTCCTCTGACAGTGGAGAACGACCATTATCTTCAGAACGCGGCTTACATCCGTCTGAAGAACCTTACGGTTGACTACTCGTTCCCTAAGAAGATGCTTGAGAAAGCCAATATCCAGGGACTGAGAGTTTACTGTTCGATGGAAAACCTTTGGACTTGGTCTCCTATGTTCAAGCACACTGATATGTTCGACCCGGAGGGAATCGGTGTCGGTGACTCCGATTTCGACAGCACCTCGAACACTGGTCTGGGCGGTATCGGAGACGGAATGTCATACCCTATGCTCAGAACCATTACATTCGGTGTCGGTTTAACATTCTAATTAACACGTAGATAATGATGAAAAAAATAATATATTTACTGACAGGCACGCTGATGTTGTCCGGTCTGGCTTCCTGCGATGGATTCCTTACCAGAGGGCCGATAAACAAGTTCAACTCGGAGACATACTTTACAAGCGAGTCGGAGCTGGAGATGTACGCCAACGGTATGATACAGGCCTGGCTTCCGAATTATTCAGAGACCACTGGTGGTGATGCCTATAACGACCTCATCGCGACGAAGACCAGCAGCGACTTCTATCGTCCGTCAGCGAACTGGGACTCATCCAAGCAGACCGGTTGGGCCACTGGTGACTGGGGTTTCCTCCGCAAGGTGAACTATATGCTCACCAAAATGGACAAGGCCAAGGCCAATGTGGACGAGAACATCTACAACCACTACGAAGGGGTAGCCCGTTTCTGGAGAGCTATGAAATATGTGGCCAAGGTGAACTCGTTCTCCAATGTGCCTTGGGTCGAGACATATCTCCAGCCTAACGATTCCACAATCCTGTACGCTCCGAGGGATGACAGGGAATATGTCTTCCACAAGATCAGAGAGGATCTGGAATTCGCCGCAACGAACTGTATGGCCGGCAAGTTCCACACTGACGGACGTGTCCGCATTGACAAGTTTGTAGTCAACGCGCTTGCCTCAAGGTACTTCCTCTACGAAGCTACCTTCAGGATGAACGTTCCGAACAATCCTGCCACCGGTAAGCCTTGGACCAATGAATATGAGACCGTTGACGATCTCCTCAGGCTTTCGGCCAGCTGTGCGAAGACGGTGATGGATCAGGGCGGCTTCTCTCTCGTAAAGGACTATCCTTCTCTATTCTTGAGCAATGCGCTCCAGAAGGATGAGGTCATCTGGGGACGTTCCTACAGCGGAGAACTTAATGTCCGTCACAGCCTCACGAGGTATTTCCACTCATCAACTTTGGGACAGCAGTATTCCGGAACCAAGGAACTTGTGGATATGTTTATGAAGACTGACGGCAAGCCTATAGATGTTGCGGCGGGAGATGACAGGAAACTCATCACCGAGGAATTCGAAGGACGTGACCCACGTCTTGCCGCTACGGTTCTTGGACCTGGACACGCGATCATCAACGCGTCCCAACCGAATGAGCAGATTGATTTCTCTTTCTGCAAGACCGGGTATATGATCACAAAATGGTCTGTTCCGGATGAGACACATTTCCAGAACTCCATTGACGAGAACTCCCTTCCGATTGTCCGTTATGCTGAGGTTCTTCTGAACTACGCAGAGGCCAAGAATGAGCTTGGCGAGATGGATGAGACCATTTGGAACCAGACCGTCGGCGCTCTTCGCACCCGTGCCGGCATCGCGAACATCTATCCTGGCAGTGGCGATTATTCAAGGGATGAGTGGCTTTACGAGTACTACACCAAGGGCCTGAGTCATCCGATGTACACTAAGGGAAACCTTGACATCGCTCTTGAAATCCGTCGCGAGAGGGTGGCGGAACTCACATTTGAGGGAGGACTCCGCCAACTTGATGTCTATCGTTATGGTCAAGGTGATCTGATCGCTCGTAGGTATGACTACATGGGCTGGAAGGGTATCTATGTCGGAGATGGATCTGACATGGAGTTTGAAGGTCAGACTTACACATTCAACAGGGAGGTTTCCGAGGAAAACACAAACTCTACCACGAACTACCCGATTTCCAACAAATCCACAGCCAAGGACACCGACTGGTACATTGAGGATGGTTATCTTGTTTACAGGTACGACCTTCAGTGGGAAGACAAGATGTACTGCCGTCCTATCCCTACGACGGCCTTGACCCTTAACCCTAAGCTCGGCCAGAACAATGGTTGGAACTAATATATTGATTGAAATTATGAAAAAGATAACGTACTTTATTTGTTATACTTTGCTGGTCGCAGGCTTGGTCGGCTGTGTCAAGGATGACGAGAAAGTTCCGGTAGGCGGTGACTCGACAATGCCGGTTCTTTCCGAGTTGAATGAGACCAACATTAACGGAACCACCCTTGGCGCGGATGTTGACCTTGCGGGTGTTATAACTGATGAGAATTCCGGCAAAGGAATCGCCGGGATCGCTGTCACGGACGGCTATCAGTTCGTAAAGACAGATGCCAACGGTGTGTACCAGATGAAGAGGAACTCTCTTGCCCGTAACGTGTACTATACTGTTCCGGCCGAGTATCAGGTTCCGCTTGACGACACCTATCATCTTCCGATGTTCTATTCTCCGGGCATAATGACTCAGGGAAAGTCTTACAGATGCGACTTCAAACTTAAGAAACTTGACGCTCCCGAGACTGATTTCACGATCCTGATGATCGGTGACCCGCAGTGTCAGGTCATCAACGAGGCCGCAAGATTCCTTGGCGAGACCATTCCTGACATCCGCAGGACAATGGAGAGTGGAAGTTATTCTCCGAACGTCTATGCGCTGACTCTGGGCGACATCACTTTTGACTCTTTCTACATGTTCGGTCCTATGGTCAACACGATGAAAAACATTGTCGTTGGCGGCAGATATCTTCCGGTGTTCAACAGCGCCGGAAACCATGACCATAACTCTCGTGTAAAGTCTGTGGGCAACAGGGAACTGGACGACTACAACTCTATGGAGGAATATGTCAAGTATTTCGGACCGACCGACTATTCGTTCGACCGTGGCAACACTCACATCGTTGTGATTGACAATGTGTTCGTGGATAAACTCTCCTCTAACTCCTCACCAAACGCCAAGACTTGGAGCTATACCAATGAGTTGACCGACACCCAGATGGACTGGCTCAGACAGGACATCGCCAATGTTGAGAATCCTGAGTCGAAGCTCATCCTGTTCTGCACCCACCAACCGCTTAGAGGCAATGCTTCCAAAGGTAATTACGCTGAGGTCATGAAGATGTTGAGCGCATTCTCAGAAGCTCACATTATGGTAGGTCACACCCATTACACTCATAATTATATTCATGAGAATGTGGAGGGTAAGGAGATCTACGAGCATATTCATGGTGCGGCTTGCGGTGCTTGGTGGAACGCGAATTCCAATGTGACAGGCGCTCCTAACGGCTACAACATCTATAGGGTGAGCGGCAACAAGGTCGTGGATTGGATCCTTAAACCTACAGACCGTGACGCTGGTTATCAGATGAGAATCTACGATGGCAATCAGAATTTCGGTTCAGAAGCGAATCCTGAGACGACCAAGTACTCGATCAACTGGTACACCAACCTGAACATCAGCTCATCAATCAAGCTAAAGGCTAACGCCGCGTTTAAGAACAGTTTCGTTGCCGAGGTCTTTGATGATGACGATAAGTATTGGACTCTTGAGTTCTGGCAGAACGGTCAGAAAGTCGGAGACTTCACAAGAGCGAATGCTGGAATGTCCAATATGGCTATCTGCGCTTACTGGTTCAACGACAAGGGCAAGAACACCGACACTTGGTGCAATTCCACAGCCAGCCACTATTGGTACTACACTCCAGCTTCCGGCAACCCTTCCGAGGAGCAGAACTGGGAGGTTCGAGCTGTGCACAAGTTCCCTAACGGAGCTTCGATGGAGTTCAAGACCAACAAACTCACCACGGATTATTCCGAGTTTTAATATGATTGTCAAGGAAATATAAGCCTTGACGGCATAATTATCGAATTGTTTTCGGCAAGCTTTCCAATGGGGGGCTTGCCGATTTGAAAAAATAAAATTGAATATGAAAATCTCAAAATTAGCATTGGCTCTCTTCCTTTCCGTGGCATCACTCCCGATGTTTGCACAGAGCCAGACCGTTACTTTCTTTGCTCACCGCGCGAGCCGTTTCGAGTTCGATGAGAACACACTTCCGGCCTTCAAAGCCTGCTACGAGAAAGGAATGCGCGGTTACGAGACAGACATCAGAATGACCAAGGACGGTCAGCTCGTTGTCAACCACGACGAGACATTCGCAAGACTCACTGGATGCGAAGGCAAGGTGGAGTCGATGACTTCAACCGAGATCCGTGAACTGACCACGCTTCAGGGCAACAGGATACTGTTTCTGGATGAGTTGATGAAGTTCCTCAACACAAAGGATGGTCTTTACGTCGAGTTCGAGATGAAAGCCTCTCCGGCTTCAAGTTATCCGACCGAAAGGCTGCGTGAGTACTGTGACAAACTGTACAAGGCTGTCATGACCAACAAGCCTGCCAACTCAACCTACCTCTTCACATCCAGCAGCAAGACTGCCTTGAACATGATGCGCTCGCTGCATCCAGACGTGGACATGCTGATGATTTTCAGCAAGCCTGTCTGTGACGAGACCATCGCGGAGGCTGAGGCCATGGGAATCAAACGAATCGGCTGCAATATGAACGGGACAACCCGCTCGGCTGTGAAGAAAGCCAAGGAGGCCGGGCTGTCTGTCTCCCTCTGGCCTTCCAGAACTCCGGAGGACATCATGCTGGGTGTGTATCTCGGTGCTGAATATCTTTGCTGTGACAGGGCCATCGAGGTCAAGAAATTCCTCGATGAGAAAGCCACTTGGGTAAAGTATAAATAAAATAGTCTGAAATGATAAGGAAATATATTTTCAGCCTGTTGTTCGTGACAGTCCTCTTTTCGGGGGCAGTCGCTTATGCGGACTCCGCAAGCGATGCGGCTTGCCTTCATAAGAACAGGAAAGGGATGGTCATCAACGGCACGAAGACCACGCTTTCCAATAATCTTGTAGGCTTGGTCAAGGACTCCCGCACCGGAAAGGGTATCGCCGGGGTGCCGGTCACGGATGGCTACACCTTCACGGTGACGGACAAGAACGGTGTTTACCAGTTCACGGCTGACGAGAAGTGCAGAAATGTGTATTATACTCTTCCTGCCGAGTACAAGACGGCGTTGGATCCTGTCACAAAACTGCCTCTGTTCTATTCCACGACTCCGATCGATCTGAGTAAGCAGAACAGGAACGACTTTGTGCTGGATCCGCTTGACGCACCTGAGAAAGACTTCACTCTTGTGATGATTGGTGACCCGCAGTGCAAGACGGACTCTGATGTCCACAGATTCGAGACCGAGACCTTACCGGATCTTAAAAGGTTCATGTCCGAGTCACAGGCCAAGGGAAAGTACTTGAATGCCTATGCTGTCACACTCGGTGACCTGACATTTGACAACACGGTGCAGTGGGGACCGATGCACAAAGCTCTCTCGGGATTTTCTTTGGAGTCCGGGGAATATCTTCCTATTTACAACTGCATCGGAAACCATGATCATGACGCGTCTTGCAAGGATGACTACACCGCCACTCAGAACTATGTCGATCTTTTCGGCCCGACGGATTATTCATTCAACAGGGGAGATGTACACATCATCGTGATGGATGATGTGATTTGCACCACCACAGACGGCAAGCATTGGAAATATGATGACGGCATCACGGACAGGCAGCTGGAATGGCTTCGCTCTGATCTGGAACTCGTTCAGAACAAGTCGGATAAGATGGTTGTCCTCTGTACCCACATCCAGTTCCGACATAGTGTGGACAAGGACGGCACAAAGCAAATAAAGAATATGATTGAGGCCATTTCTTGTCTGACGGAGTTCCATGAGGCTCACATTATGATCGGCCACACGCATTACGCCCAGAATTATATTCATCATGACTATGTGACAAAGGGAGGGACTCCTGTGTATGAGCATATTCATGGAGCGGCTTGTGGCGCTTGGTGGAGCTGCAACATGAACCTTGCCGGCGAGCCGAACGGGTACAGCGTCTATGAGGTCTCCGGGGACACGATGAAGAACTGGTTGGCTAAAGGCACCGGTGAACCTGCTGATTCCCAAATGCGTGTCTATGACGGCAACCAGATTTACGGCGGGACGGATGGTCAGCCTTCGGGCAAGTATCAATTCTCGTGGAATGACGGCGGTGTAGGTCCAAAGAACATCAAGGCGGAAGGATACGAGGGGCTGAAAGGCAGCTTCGTGGCCACTATCTGGAACAGCGACGAGGACAACTGGAAAGTCGAACTCTTCCAGGACGGGAAGAAGATCGGCGACCTGCAGCGCGTTCCGGCCAAGATCAATGACATCTGCGTCGTCTCATTCTTTTACAATAATCTGGGCAAGGCGACTGCCACATGGGCGAGAAGCACTCCTCAGTACTATTGGTACATAGAGGCTCCAGGCGGAGACCCTACGAAGCTCCAGAACTGGGAGATCCGCGCCACACAGACAATTCCAGGCAGCGGAGAGGTCAATGAATATAAATGCTCCACGCTTCAGACAGATTACTCTGGATTCTGAAACGTGGAGAGCAAAGAGTGATTTACGCTTTTAGAAATCTATCGCTTCACGCATTTGAGGGATGGTCTCGGAAAGGGCCATCCCTTTTCTGTAGATGCCGGCGGTTCCGCCTACGAATATGTCGGCTCCCATTCTGGCCATGAGATTGGCCCTTTCCTTGCTGACGCTTCCGTCAACACTGATGAGGATGTCCTCACGACCGTTGGCATTGAGAAACTTGCGCATCTTGGTGACCTTGTCCATGATGCCGTCCACCATCTTGGCTCCTGCGGCTCCGGGATGCACAAGCATCAGCGTGACCGTGTCAAGCACGTCCAGATACTCTTTGATGGCCTCCACTTCGGTCTCCGGATTGACAGCAAGGCCGAAAAGCCCGCCGGCCTCATGAACCTTGGCTGCCAGCGCGCGATAATCCTTCTTGACCTCGATGTGCGGAGACACAATGTCTCCTTTACGAACCGGAAACTTATTCATTATCAGTTCCGGATCCTCCACCATGAGATGTACGTCAACCGGCATAGTGGTGACCGCCTGCATAGCCTTGATGAAGTCCGGACCGAAAGTGAGGTTCGGAACGAAATGAGCGTCCATCACGTCAACATGGAGCATATCCGCTCCATTCTCCTCCAATGTCTTGATGTCCTGCCCCAGATTCATCAGATCGGAGCACATGACAGAGACGGAAATATACCTTTTGCGTTTCATTTTACAAATGTTCATTTTCCATATGAATTGGATTCTTCAGATCAATGCTGCTGAAGAATCCAATCTGTAATATTCATTACTGTGATTACTGTATAGTCCATTCAGCTCCGTCCTTGGTGTCTTTTACGGTGATGCCGAGTGCCTTGAGATGGTCTCTGATCGCATCGCTGGCCGCCCAATCCTTTGCCGCCTTGGCTTTGGCGCGCTCCTCCAGAACCATATCCATTAGCCCGGAGACAATCTCCTGACCCTTGCCGGATTCGGCTGCCGCCTCGTCTTTCAGGCCGAGAACGCCGAACACGATGTCATCGAAAATCTGTGTCAGAGTCTCGATGTCATCCTTGCAGAGTTTTAATTCTCCAGCCTTGGCCGAGTTGATAAGCCTGACCGCATCGAAGATGTGCGACAGTGCTATCGGCGTGTTAAGGTCATCGCAAAGCGCCTCATAGACAGCATTGAAAATTCCCTTAACCTCCTCGGAAGTCGCCGGGCAGGTGTCAGGAGCAGTGGCTGTGATGAACTCGCCGTACTGCATCGCGTCCACAGGGTCTCCCTCCGTGCCTTTGGCTGTGTCGGATATTCCCGCCGCCGAAGCCAGCGTTCGCAGGTCCTTTGCCGCCTGCATCACTCTCTTCAACCCCTTCTCGGCTGCCTGCAAAGCCTCGTTGCTGAAATCCAGCGTGCTGCGGTAGTGCGCCTGAAGGATGAAGAAGCGGACCGTCATCGGGGAATATGCCTGCGTGAGCTTTTCGTGCTGCCCGCTGAAAAGCTGAGGCAGGGTTATGAAGTTGCCCAGAGACTTGCCCATCTTCTGTCCGTTGATCGTGATCATGTTGTTGTGAACCCAGTAGTGCACTCCCTGCGTGTGGCGACTGGCCACATTCTGTGCGATTTCGCACTCGTGGTGAGGGAACATCAGGTCCATTCCGCCACCGTGGATGTCGAACTCGTTGCCGAGGTATTTCTCGCCCATCACGGAGCATTCCAGATGCCATCCCGGGAATCCCTCGCTCCAAGGGCTTGGCCAGTGCATGATATGCTCAGGCTCAGCTTTTTTCCAGAGGGCGAAGTCGTACGGGGCCTTCTTGTCGCTTTGGCCGTCCAGTTCACGTGTACCCTCACGAGTGTCCTCCAGAGTTCGTCCAGAGAGGATTCCGTAGTTATGATCATTGTTGTATTTCTCGACATCGAAATAGACGGAGCCGTTGGAGATGTAGGCGTAACCCGCGTCCAGAATCTTCTTGATGGTCTCTATCTGTTCGATGATGTGTCCCGATGCCCTCGGCTCGATGGAAGGCGGAGCCACGTTCAACTGACGCATGGCCTCGTGGTAGCGGAACGTGTAGGTCTGCACAACCTCCATCGGCTCAAGCTGTTCCAGCCTTGCCTTCTTGGAGATCTTGTCCTCGCCCTCGTCAGCGTCGTACTCAAGGTGCCCAACATCGGTGATGTTGCGTACGTAACGCACCTTGTAGCCAAGATGCCTGAGCAGTTTGAAAAGCACGTCGTATGTCACTCCCGGACGGGCGTGACCCAAGTGAGCCTCGCCATAGACCGTAGGTCCGCAGACGTACATGCCCACATGTCCCGGCTGTATAGGCTTGAAAAGCTCTTTCGTGTGTGTAAGGGTATTTGTCAGAAATAAAGGTCTCATATTCAATGAATATTATGTTTTTTACCGCTCTTGCATATAATTCGTAGGCCACTCCTAAGTTAATGCTCCACGCATTGTACGGTGAAGACAGGCCGCTTCTGGCCTGCATAAAGCCTGAACTTCAAATGTACTAAATTTCAGGATATTCCCGAAATTTCAACGGGATTTTCGCGGAATATTCTTTGCTTGTCTTTAAGTCTCGTTCAGGCCTTTTTGCCGGTCAGTCTCTCGAACACGGTCTTGTAGGCATCTCCCACGTGCCCGTTGTCTTTGCGGAAGCGGTCCTTGTCGAGTCTTTCACCAGTGGCGATGTCCCAGAATCGTGCGCTGTCCGGAGTGATGTCGTCGCTCATCACGAGCCGTCCGTCCGACAGATGGCCAAATTCGATCTTGAAGTCCACCAGCGTGATGCCGATCTCCTTGAACACCGGCGTCAAGATGCCGTTGACCTGCTTTGTCAATGAATATATCCGCTCAAGCTCTTCCTTGGTGACAAGGCCGAGGGCCACGGCGTGGTAGTCGTTGATGATCGGGTCGCAGAGGATGTCCGACTTGTAGCAGAGGTCATAGACCGGTTCCTTCGGCACGATACCTTCCTCCAGTCCCAGCCTCTGGGCCATCGAACCAGCGATCACATTCCGCACGATCACCTCCATCGGGATCACCTTCGACTTCCAGCAAAGCTGCTCCGTGTCGGAGATCTGTTCGATGAAATGGGTAGGCACTCCGCCCTTCTGCAACAGTCTGGAGATCTCGCATGAGATTCCGTTGCAGAAGATTCCCTTGTCCTTGATCACCGCCTTCTTGATCTTGTTGTAGGCCGTGATGTCGTCCGTGAAATGAATGATCACCTTCTCCGGATCATCCGTCTCAAAGATCTTGATGGACACCCCATCGTGTATTATATTCCTCTTTTCCATTGTTCTTATACTGTTCATTTGTCGTTTCTTGCCGCTATCGCTGAATATGACTTTGGCGGCCCGACGCTTCGCGCCCTGTCCGGGTAAAGGGCCGCCAAAGTCATATTCAGCAACCGCTCTTCGCGCACTAATTGTCAACTTCGGCAGGCTCAGTGACCGGTTGTCACCCCTTCCTTTGCGGTCAAGCACCACCGCTGCGACCATTTACCCGGACAGGGCGCGAAGCGTAGGGAGCGGTGGTGGTGCTTGACCGCAAAGGCCTTGACCAGTAATATTAACCTATAAAATACCTGACAGCATTCTCGAACAGCGGCTGCTCAAGGTCGGCCTTGATGTTCTTCAACAGATTCCTCTCGTACCTCTCGCTGTGACCCATCTTGCCCAGAATCTGACCGTTACGACTGATGATGCCCTCGATGGCGTAGTAAGAACCGTTAGGATTGTAAGGCGACTCCATCGTAGGCTCGTCCGTCAGCGGATCAACGTACTGGAACGCCACCTGGCCGTTGGCGAACAACTCACGCGCCAACTCCTCGCTCACAACAAACTTGCCCTCACCGTGGCTTACCGGAATAGCATATTCATCACCGATCGTCATCCCTTTGAGCCAAGGAGAGTTGGTCGAAGCCACACGGGTCGTCACCATCTGCGAAATGTGCCTGTTGATGTCGTTGCGGAACAGGGTAGGGGAGTCCTTTGTCACCTTTCCGAGCGTTCCGTAGGGCAGCAGACCAGACTTCACAAGCGCTTGGAAACCATTGCATATTCCTAAAATCAGACCGCCACGGGAAAGCAAACCTTCGATAGCCTCTGCGATGTCCTTGTTGTTCAGGACGTTCGCTATGAACTTGCCGCTTCCGTCCGGCTCGTCACCGGCAGAGAATCCACCGCTGAGCATCAGAATCTGACACTCGTCGATGTTCTTCTTCATCTCGGCGATCGACTCGAACACATCCTTGTCCGAAAGGTTGCGGAACACGGATGTCCGGATCTCTGCTCCGGCCTTGCGGAACGCCTTGGCCGAATCATAGTCGCAGTTCGTGCCAGGGAAGACAGGAAGGTAAGCGACCACCTTGTCAACCTTAGGCCCCTTATATTCAAGATCCGCCTTCTTCGCCTTGAACGGCTTCATGCCCTCCATCCCCTTAGGCAGCAGCCTCTTGAAATCAGGCTTGCTCACCGCAGGATAGACCTTCTCGAAGAGAGACGCGTTGAAATCCATCATCTCGAAGATGGACAGCTTCGTCCCGTTCACACGCACGTTGCCGTCCTCCCCGGAAGTGACGGAGCCGATCTCGATCGCATTCTCGAAATCAAGCGCGCTTCCGTCAGTCTCCACCACGATCGAACCGTAGTTCAGGTTGAACAGCTCGTCCTCCGAAAGGTTCACGTCGAAGCCGAAAGCGTTGCCGAAACTCATCTTGCAGAGTGCCTCGGCCACACCGCCGAATCCCACGGCCCATCCGGCCACGATCGTTCCATCCTCTATCTTTTCCTGAATATGATTCCAGTTCCTCTTGAGCTGCTCTGTGTCAGGCATCCTGTCCGCGAGCGGAGTGTGCTTCACAAGGTAGAGACGGTCTCCCTCCCATTTGAGTTCCGGAGAGATCACCTTGTCGGCCTTCACCGGAGTGATACCGAAAGCGATAAGTGTCGGCGGAACGTGGATCGTGCCGTTCTCGGTCTCGAATGATCCGCTCATGGAATCCTTTCCGCCGATGGAGGCGAGTCCGAGTTCTTTCTGCATTTTCAGAGCGCCGAGCAGAGCCGCAGTCGGCTTGCCCCAAACTTTCGGATCGGCGGTCATCCTCTCGAAATATTCCTGACAGGAGAATCTCATTGTCTCCCAACGGCCGCCCGCCGCCACAACCTTGCTGCAAGCCTCGATGAATGAATATGCCGCACCATGGTAAGGGCTCCAGTCACAAAGGTCCGGGTTGAAGCCGAACGCCATCATGCTGGCGGTGTCGGTGTAGCCCTTCACCGGAAGTTTCTGGACGGAAACCTGTGTCTCGGTGGTCTGAAGTTCTCCTCCGAACGGCATCAGCACTGTGGAGCGGCCGATGGTGGAGTCGAACATCTCTATAAGGCCTTTCTGGCAGGTCACGTTCGGATCCTGCAGGTTGGCGAACATTCTCTCTTTCAGATTCTTGCCAGAAACGTCACGGAAGAACGGATCTCTGTCCTCGACCGCTCCGATCGTGGCCTTGGAATAATGCTTCGCTCCGGCGCTGTCGATGAACGCGCGGCTCAGGTCCACGACCACCTTGTCACCGTAGAACATCCTCATTCTGGCTGTGTCGGTGACTTCGGCGACGTGTGTCACCTCGATGTTCTCGCTGTGACAGAGTTTCTTGAACTCTTCCTCGTCCTTGGCCTCCACAACGACGGCCATGCGTTCCTGTGACTCGCTGATGGCCAGTTCTGTGGAGTTCATTCCGCTGTATTTGACCGGAACGCGGTCGAGATAGATGTCCAGCCCGTCGGCAAGCTCGCCGATGGCCACACTCACTCCACCCGCTCCGAAGTCATTTGATTTCTTTATGAGTCTTGTGACCTCCGGCCTTCTGAACAGCCTCTCCAACTTCCTCTCCTCAGGAGCGTTACCCTTCTGAACCTCGCTTCCGCAGGTCTCAAGGGACTCCTCCGTGTGCTCTTTGGACGAGCCGGTGGCACCTCCGATGCCGTCACGTCCGGTGCGTCCGCCGATCATCAGCACAACATCCCCGGCCTTAGGGCTTTCCCTTCTCACATCCTCTGCCTTCACGGCTCCCACAACTGCTCCGACCTCCATTCTCTTGGCTGTGTAGCCTTCGTGATAAATCTCACGCACGTGTGTTGTCGCCAGACCGATCTGGTTGCCGTAGGATGAATATCCATGCGCAGCCTTCTTGGTGATGACCTTCTGCGGAAGCTTGCCAGGAAGTGTCTCGCTGACAGGTTTGTAGATGTCTCCTGCTCCGGTGACACGCATCGCCTGATAGACGTATGAACGGCCTGAAAGCGGATCCCTGATGGCACCTCCAAGACAGGTGGCCGCTCCTCCGAACGGCTCGATCTCCGTAGGATGGTTGTGGGTCTCGTTCTTGAACATCAGCAGCCATCTCTCGGTCTCCCCGTCCACATCCACGTCAATGAATATGCTGCATGCGTTGTTCTCCTCGCTGACTTCCATGTCGTCCAGCAGGCCGTGCTTCCTGAGATATTTCGCGCCTATCGTGGCCATGTCCATCAGGTTCAGCCCTTTCTTCTCACGGCCGGTCTCAGCGCGCATCTTCATGTACAGGCTCATCGTTCCGTCAATGTCCTCCTTGATGAAGGAGTCCTCGACATCGATGCTTTCCAATTCCGTCGTGAAGGTCGTGTGGCGGCAATGATCGCTCCAATAGGTGTCCAAGATCCTGAGTTCAGTCTCGTTCGGATCCCTGCCCTCCTGCGTGAAGTATTTCACGACCTCGGCGAGGTCATCGGCGTTCATCGCCAGACCCATCTTTTTGCAATATGCCTTCAGATCGTCTCCGCTCATATTCCTGAACCCTTCAAGCACAGGAACCGGCTTGACGGCGGCATGCTCTGTGTCAGCTAGTTTGCTTAGGTCTTTCGTGCGGGACTCCACTGGGTTGATGTAATAGTGCCGGATCTTCTCAAGAGTCTCCTCGGAAGCGTCAGAGTCAACGATCAGGAGCTTTGAACTCTTGATGCTGATCTGTGCCGAAGGCTCGATAAGGTGTACGCAGTCCACTGCCGAGGCAGCCCTCTGGTCGAACTGGCCGGGCAGGTACTCCACGGCGATGTACTTCGCTCCGTCCAGATCGATCGAATCTGTGACAGAGTCGGTCACAATCTCTCCGAAGACACTGTAGCGGCTCTTTTCCAGAAGTTCCGGCGTGAATCCGAAAAGGTCATAAACATTAAGCAGCCGAAGCGTTTTCAGCTCCAGCTGCAGGTTCTCGTTGAGTTCGGCGAGAAGACTTTTGGCCTCCACCTGGAACTCCGGGTGTTTCTCCACGAAAATGCGGTAATTGGACATCTTTGAAGTTTTGTTTTGTCTATTGCAAAGTTAGTTCATTCGGCTCACATTTACAAAGATTATTGTGTGGAGAACACCTTTTTCTGTTATCGCCCGCCTAGTCAAGCCACTGGCTGAAGAAACGCCAGATTTCGGAGCATGTGTCCATGTCTTTGTCGGACCAGGAATGGTCACCGCCTTCGACTTTGTAGAGCCATACTTCGGTCGGCTTGCCACCTTTCACCGCCGGTTTGCCGGCCTTGAACTGATAGATGGTGACTTGATTACGTCCCTCACGGCGAGGAAGTTCGGTGACATATTCCTCGGTACATCCGTTGACGGCGATGATCCTGCTGACTGCCGCCGGAACAGGAATATACGCTCCCCAGCCGCCTTTGTTCCCGGGGTCGCCGAGCCATTCGGAGGTATGATCCTGCGTGCCGTGGACCTCCATGAAAGGAAGTGGGTGTTTGTAGGAATATTCAGTCTCCATCCAGTTGAACTGCAGTCCGGCGATCGAGGCCATGGCCTTGAATGCTTTCGGGGCGCGCATCGCTATCAGGTAGATGATGTCGCCGCCGTTGGACATTCCTGTGAGGAATGTGTTCTTGGGGCTGAGGTCGAATCTCTTCTGGAGTTCCTTGGAAAGGGCGATGAGGAACTTCACATCATCGGTCTTCATGCCTTCCTGGGATGGGTAGCGGACATTCCAGCCTGGTTTGCCTTTCGGATCCTTTATCCCTTGAGGGTAACAGACGGCGAATCCGTTCCTGTCGGCGACATCCATCATGGCTTTCTTTCCCTTGAGTGCCGAGCCGCCGTAGCCGTGCAGGACAATCACGAGCGGAGCGCCGGTCTTCAATCCTTCCGGACGGTAAAGGTAATATTCCCGTTCAAGTCCTTGATTTTTCATCGTGTAACGCTCGCACCGTTCCTTTACACCGTTCTCTTTGGCAGGGCTTCCTCTGAACGTGAATGCTTCGACAGGCTCAGCATCCGGCTGTGGCTCACCATGGGCAAAAGGGTGGATGCTTGCAGGTCTTGCGGTTTGCCAAAACTCAGCATCAGGCTGGGTTGTAACTTGTAATGTGGCTTGTTTGCTCGTTCGGTCGCTGAGCTTGTCGAAGCTACAGTCTATCGCGTTGTCCGACCCATTGCTCCCCGCAATGCGGGCGATGGCCAGAAACGCCGCGATAATCGTGGAGGATAACATATTGATATATTAGTTTTTAAATGAATATCCTCCTGCCCATGACAGGTAGGAGGATGTCCTGGTATTATTCTGATTTACAGGTTATTGGCCTCCACGTGCTATTTGTTCTCGGCGGCCTCGACGGCCTTGAAATAGCGGTAAGAGTTGACCTTGAGTTCACCGGCCGCCGGCTCGTCAAGCACAACGACACCGTTCTCGTGCAGCTGAAGGGCTGATAGAGTGACATAGTGGCTTACTGGTCCCTCGATGGCATCCTTGACAGCCTTGGCCTTCTTGCCTCCGAAAGCGAGGACGAGAACCTCCTTGGAACCGCATACGGTAGCGACGCCGACAGACATGGCCTGCTTAGGAACTTTGTTCACATCGTTGTCAAAGAAACGGGAATTGACCTCAAGGGTGTCCTGGGTCAGGGTCATGACTCTTGTTCTGGAATTGAGGGAAGAGAACGGCTCGTTGAAAGCAAGATGTCCGTCTTCACCGACTCCGCCGAGGAACAGGTCGATTCCACCGGCCTCGACAATGGCCTTTTCGTAATCCTCGCACTCTTTCGCAAGGTCAGGGGCGTTGCCATTGAGAATGTGGATGTTGCCGGCGGGAACGTCAACCTTGTCAAACAGATTCTTGTACATGAAGCTGTGGTAGCTCTCAGGATGGCTTTCAGGGAGTCCGACATATTCATCCATGTTGAATGTGATGACATTCTTGAACGAGATCTCTCCGGCCTCGTACATCCTGACGAGTTCCGCATAGACATCAAGCGGAGTTGAGCCTGTAGGCAGGCCAAGCACGAATGGTTTGTCAGTCTTTTCAGCCTTGGCCTTGATGGCTGCGGCGATGTGGTGGGCGGCCCAGATGGAGCCTTCCTTCTTTGTGTCTCTGATGATTACTTTCATGATGATATTCTTTTAATATGTTGTTTCAATTTTTTTTGAAGCCTTGTTATTTCAATCTCAGGAAAACCTCGATGGCTTGATATTCAGCCATTCCAAGTTCATTGTAAAGCCTTGCGGTGTTCTGTGTGCGTTCCTCGGCCCTCTGCCAGAACTCCCTTGGGTCGTCGCCAGGGAACGGCACGATGTCCTTTTGGGACAGGTGGCGGAATATGGCGTGACGCTTTTCGATGAGTTCGTCCGGGCTGAGCGGAACGGCCATGTCCACCCTCCAGAGTTCCCATTCCATCCAGGCTCCTCTGTAGAGCCATATCGTGGTGTCGTTCAGCCAGTCGTTGCCCTCCTCCTTGAGTTGCTCGATGGCTTCGAGGGCGGCTTCTGTGCAGACCCTGTGCGTCCCGTGAGGATCGGCAAGGTCTCCGGCCATATAGATCAGGTCAGGATGAATCTTCACAATCAGTTCCTTGATGATGTCAAGGTCCTTCTGGGTGCGAGGAAGCTTTGTCACTCCGCCTGACTCGTAGAACGGCAGGTTGAGAAAGTGTACGTTGGTCTTGTCATTCAGGCCAAAACTTCTGTCCGCTCCACGCGCCTCGCTGCGGCGGATGGCGGCCTTGATCGCGAGAAGTTCCTTAGGCTCCGGCTCGCCAGACTTCTTCGCGTCGATGATCCTCTTGACCTCATCGAATTTGTCTGCGAATCCGAGTTGGTATGCCGCGTCCATGTGTTGAAGCACGACATCGTCATGTACGGCAAGGTCACCGGAAGTCTCGTAGGCCACATGCACGTCATGTCCTTGATGCACAAGGCGGATGAATGTACCTCCCATCGAGATCACGTCATCGTCGGGATGAGGTGAGAAGATCAGCACCTTCTTCGGGAACGGGGTTGACTTGACAGGTCTTGTTGTGTCGTCAGCATTCGGTTTTCCTCCCGGCCAACCTGAGATGGTGTGCTGGAAGTCGTTGAACACGTCTATGTTGATCTTGTCGAACGGTCCGTAGAGTTCTATGAGATCTCCGAGGTAGTTCTCAAGGTAGTCCTGCTGCGTCAGTTTCAGAATCGGTTTGTGAACCCTTTGGCAAAGCCATACGACAGCTTTGCGGATCAGTTTAGGAGTCCATTCGCAAGGGCCTACCATCCAAGGGGCGACTGATCTGGTAAGAAGTGACGCGGACATCTCGTCAGTATAGAATGAGATGTTGTCATGACTTTGAAGCCAAGACGCTGGACACGAAGGATCTATTTCGCCTTCGACTATTCTCTTCACAATCCCCGCTTTGTCCTCTCCCCATGCCATGAGGACGATTCTTCTCGCGCTCATCATGGTTCCGATGCCCATGGTTATGGCCACCTTTGGTGTCACCATGATGTCCCCGTTGAAGTTGTGGGCCTGTCTCTTTCTGGACTGATACGAAAGCGGCACTGTGCGGGTCTGGCTCTTTTCGGCGGAACCGGCTTCGTTGAAACCAACCTGCCCGCCTTCTCCGACACCGATCACGAGCAGGTCAATGCCTTTGGCGATTTTCTCGAATTCGGCGCAATAGTCGGAAGCTTGATCTTTAGGGACAGATCCGTCGGGAATATGAATGTTCTCCTTCCTGACATCAACTTGATCCAAAAACTCTGAGTGGAGCCTGTTGTTGCGGCTCTGTTTGGAGTCTTTGTCGCAAGGATAATATTCGTCAATTGAAAACACCTCTACGTTGGCGAAGGAGACTTTGCCTTCCTTGAACTGCCTTGTGAGGTTGCTGTAAAGTGAGACTGGGGTCTTTCCGGTTGTAAGACCGAGTTTGAATGTACGGGGGAGCGCGGCTCTCTCGTGGTCCTTGATGGCTTTGACGATGATGTCTGCCACTCTGTCGCTGCCTATGGCCGCGTCATCAAAAATCTCGGTGGTGATCTTCTCGTAAGAGTGGAGAATGCTCTTAGGCAGGTTCTCCTCAATCAGTCCACCATCCTTTGGTAAAGAAAAGTGCTTCATTTTGTTGAGCTTAAAATTTCGTTAAATATGATATGTTTCGTCGCCCGTTTCCGGACCAAAAGCTCTATGTCGTTTCCGTGGATCATAAAGCGGCCACGGATGCCGCACCAAATCACTACAATTTAGATGCCGCTACACCGAATGTGTCACCGTGATCCAAATCGCCATATTCAAGTCCCCGCTTCAGCCAGGTGTAGCGCTGCTTCGCCGTCCCGTGGGTGAAGGATTCCGTCACCACGTAGCCTTGCGCCTTCTTCTGGAGGTAGTCGTCTCCGATCTTCGAGGCGCAGTTCAGTGCGTTCTCTATGTCGCCTTTCTCCAGGGACTTATACTTCTTGTCGTCATTCATCGCCCAGACTCCGGCGTAGTAGTCCGCCTGAAGCTCAAGCCGGACACTAATGGCGTTCGCCTCGGTCTTGCTGACTTTAGCCATCTTCTGGTGAGCCTTTCCGAGTGTGCCCAGAAGGTACTGGACGTGGTGTCCGACCTCGTGGGCGATGACGTAGGCGTAGGCCAGGTCGCCGTCCGCTCCGATCTGCCGCTTCATCGAGGTGAAGAAACTGAGGTCGATGTAAACGCTCTGGTCGGCCGAACAGTAGAACGGACCTACCGATGAATTGGCTGCACCGCATCCGGAAGTGGTTGATCCTGAATATAGCACCATCTTCGGAGGATCATATTCATAGCCATACTTCGCGAATATGGCTGTCCAGACATCTTCTGTTCCGGCGAGGACTTTCTTCGCGAACGATGCGAGTTCCTGTTCCTCGGTGGAGAACTCAACCTGCCCGTCGGTCTGCTCGATGCCTTGGATAGAGGACACTCCCTCCAGCACAGAGGAAGGATCCCCTCCGAGCAGCATTACAATCAATGCGATGACGATCGTTCCGCCCAGTCCCACTCCAGCCTTGGCTCCGCGTCCCATTCCTCGCCTGTCGTCCACATTCGTGCTTTCGCGTCTTCCTCGAAGGTCCATATTAATCTCAGTGTTAACTTAAATCATGCAAAGATACTTACTTTTCCAATATGCCGGATTGATTTCCTGAAAAAATGATGTATGGAAAGTTGGAGTGCAGACGATCTTGCCCGGTGGTAGTGTTATCATACCTTTTGTCCGGCCATGAGCGCTTTCTGCCTGACAATATGCTTTTCGAAATTTTTTATGTGCTTTTTGAACTATGTTTTGGAATATCGGAGGAAAATCAATAAATTTGCAAACCTTGTGGAAGTGTAAGTGTAATGCTTCCTGAGGAAAAGTCTACTTGAATATGCCCGAATGGCGGAATTGGTAGACGCGTTGGACTCAAAATCCAATGTCCCTTAAAGACGTGCCGGTTCGAACCCGGCTTTGGGCACAAAAAGAGGGTGGTTGATTCAACCACCCTCTTTTTGTGCCCGTTCTTGCATGTGAACGAATATTTTTGTATATTTGCAAAAGTCATTAATGTGTTGATGACAGTAAGGAAAAGCAAGGCATGTATCTATCCCCTTAATAGGTGCGTGCCTTTGTTGTCTAAAGAGGGGAGGTGCTTGAATAAGGAGGATATTTCTTTCGCCTTACTAATAAACACATTAATGAAAAGAAGAAAATATCCATGTTTTGCTCAAATCTCCATTGGAGTGGAGATAATCAGGCTTGTTTGGGTAAATGCGTATAAACGTGTCCGCTTTGGCAAGATTGAGAGAGTGAAAGGTCATTATCGAAGATATTAAGGGTATCCTTTTGACGTTTCACTCTGTGCCTGTAAAGGCACTCTACTCCATCCCCTCTTTTTTTGTGTCCCATAGAGGACCTTTATCAAGGCTCTATCTGACATTTTTTTGTATATTTGTGAATAAGATGGCTTCGGGAGGCGAGGATGCCGACGGGAGGTGGTCTTGATTAACCATTATTGATTCAGTAAATCACTATGTACAAGAGAGTTTTGCTTAAATTGAGCGGCGAGAGCCTGGGCGGGTCCGTAGGAAAAGGACTTGATCCGGAGAGTCTGCGGAAATATTCAAAGGAGATCGCGCAGGCGGCGAAGGCGGGCTTGCAGATAGCCATCGTCAACGGCGGAGGCAACATATTCAGAGGCCTTCAGGGACTTGACAAGGGATTCGACCGTGTCGAGGGTGACAGAATGGGAATGCTGGCTACCGTGATAAATTCATTGGCACTCAGCCAGTTCATTAAGGATGAGGGTGTGAGGGCCGAGGTGTTCTCCGCAACTCCGATGGAGCCGCTTGTACGCTACTATAACCGTGACAACGCCGTCAAGGTGCTGGAGGAAGGTGGTGTCGCACTCATAGCTGGCGGGACAGGCAGCCCGTTCTTCACAACTGACTCGGGGGCGGCGCTCAGGGCTCTTGAGATCAAGGCTGACGTTGTGCTGAAAGGAACCCGTGTCGATGGAGTCTATACCGCTGACCCGGAAAAAGATCCTACGGCCGTCAAGTACGATGATCTGACATTCGACGAGGCGATGGCGAAGCATCTCAAGGTTCTCGACCAGACGGCCTATGCCCTTTGCAACGATGGGAATATGCCGATCATTGTCTTCGATGTGAACGGCGAGGGGAACCTGCTGAAATTGGTGAACGGAGAAAAGGTCGGGACGCTCGTTCATAAATAATCGTCTGCCTGAAAACGGCGGGAGAATATATTGACGCGTCTTTGAATATATTGACAGATAACAAATTAACATAATACACTATGCTTACAGACAAAGCTAAAGAAATCATCAGCGGAGTCAAGTCCAAAATGGAGGACTCTGTGCTGTTCCTTGAGGAAGATCTCAAGACCTATCGTGTCGGAAAGGCCAATCCGTCCATCCTCAACAATGTGACAGTGGATTACTATGGCTCTCCTACTCCTGTCTCTCAGGTTGCTTCGGTCACTGTTCCGGATGCCAGGACCATTGCCATCCAACCGTGGGAGAAGAGCATGATCCCTGCGATAGAGAAGGCTATCATCAACGCGAATCTTGGATTCACCCCTTCGAATAATGGTGAGGTCATCCGTTGCCCTGTTCCGCCTCTCACAGAGGAAAGGCGTAAGGAACTCATCAAGAAGGCCAAGGCGACCGGTGAGAACATCAAGGTGGCTGTGCGCAACGCCCGCCGTGATGGAGTTGACGCTTTGAAGAAGGCCGAGAAGGCCGGAGACTTCTCCGAGGATGTGCGTAAAGAGGGAGAGGACGAGATCCAGAAGGCCACAGATGCGAAAGTGAAGGCTATTGATGAACTCGTTTCGGCAAAGGAAAAGGAAATAATGACCGTTTAAGGTACAATTTTCTTCTGATTTTACTATCTTTGCGACGTTATGATGATAAGCACACGATTTTATTCTTTCGGTTTTTATTTCTTTTACCGCGGCAGGTAGAGGACCGGACGAGCGTGTGCAGGAATATTCAGAAAAAAGATAAATGAATATACGGCTGTCCGGTGCTTTCCCGGGCGGCCTTTTTTATATTAAGGCCAGAATTTTTTGAACGAACTTGATGAACATGACAAAAGTTGCGATACAAGGTTACCGAGGATGTTTTCACGAGCAGGCTGCGAGGAAGTTCTATTCCGCGAGAGGGGAAGAGATCTCCATCGTCGAATGTCCGACCTTCGAAGGTTTGTTCAAGACTGTGTCCTCAGGTGAGGCGCAAGCGGCCGTAATGGCCATCGAGAACACAATCTCCGGAGGATTGATCCCTAATTTCGAACTTCTGAGATCTAATCCATACAAAATCAAAGGAGAGGTGTATATCCCCATACATCAGAACCTTATGGCGCTGCCTGGACAGGATGTCCACGACATCAGGGAGGTTCGGACGCATTACATGGCCATCAACCAGACTCGTCAGTTTTTTGAGCGTAATTGCCCATGGATCACGATGGTGGAGTCCGAGGACACGGCCAAAAGCGCGATTGACATCGCGGCCGGAGGCTTGAAGGGTGTGGGAGCGGTCGCCTCTGAACTGGCGGCTGAGCAGAATGGTCTTGAGATTCTCGCCCGCAGCATTGAGACCTACAAGCAGAACTTCACACGCTTCCTGATTCTGGATGACGCGATCACAGTTCCACGTCGTGAAACCAACAAGGCCTCTCTCTGCTTCACGTTGCCACACAAGCCAGGTTCTTTGGCTCAAGTGCTTACGATTCTCTCGTTCTACGACATGAACCTCACCAGAATCCAGTCCCTGCCGATTCCAGGGCAGGAATGGCAATACTTCTTCTATGCGGACATCAAGTTCGCGACTTACGACCGCTATCGTCAGGCGCTCAAGGCTGTAAGGCCCCTGATGGAAGGACTTAACATATTAGGCGAATATAAATCTTCAATGTAACCATGATCATTGAACCGGCAAAAAGAACTTCCTCTGTCCAGGAATATTACTTTTCCCGCAAGCAAAAAGAACTTGACGCGTTGAACGCGGGGCGAGCGGCTCGCGGGGAGGACAAGATAATCAATTTAGGAATAGGCGCTCCGGACGGAATGCCTCCGCAGACGGCTATCGATGTTTTGACCAATGAGGCCGTCAAGCATGGCAACCATGCTTATCAGAGCTACAAGGGACTTCCGGAGCTGAGACGAGCCTTTGCCGATTGGTACTCACGTTATTACGGAGTGACATTGGATTCGGATGACGGCATCCAGCCGCTTGTCGGCTCCAAGGAGGGAATCCTTTTGATCTCGATGGCGTTTGTCAATCCAGGAGACAAGGTCCTTGTCCCTGATCCAGGCTATCCGACGTACACCTCAGCTTCCAGACTTGTCGGAGCCGAGATTGTCACCTATGATTTGACGGAGAAGAGCCATTGGTGGCCGGATTTCGAGGCTTTGGAAAGAATGGATCTTGAAGGCGTGAAAGTGATGTGGACCAATTATCCGAATATGCCGACCGGAGCTAAGGCTACTCCTGAACTTTATCAACGGCTTGTGGATTTCGGGTTGAGACACAAAATATTGATAGTGAATGACAACCCATATTCATTCATCCTTTGCGGGAAACCGCTTTCCATTCTGGCCGCCAGAGGGGCGGACGAGTGCTGTCTGGAACTGAACTCGCTAAGCAAGGCGCATAACATGAGCGGCTGGCGAATCGGAATGGTCGGCGGAGATCCGGAACTGATCACGGAGGTTCTGAAAGTCAAGAGCCAGATGGACTCGGGAATGTTCAAGCCCCTCCAACTTGCGGCGATCGAAGCGTTGAACCAGTCTCCGGAATGGTTCGAGGAACTGAATTCTGAATATGTCCGCAGACGTGTGGCGGCAGGTCGGATATTCGAGACTCTCGGTGCGGTTTATGACCATGACACGGCAGGGCTGTTCCTTTGGGGACGAGTGCCGTCCAAATACGCGGAGAACGGGATGACTGCCGGGGAAGTGATTTCGGAACGCATTCTGCATCAAGCCGGTGTGTTTGTCACTCCGGGCTTTATATTCGGAAATAATGGTGACAATTACATCCGTATTTCACTTTGCGCCAAGCCGGAAGTTCTTGACCGTGCGAATAAAGAAATAGAAAAAGTTATAAAAAATATTTTACAATGATAGTAGGAATCATTGGCTTGGGCCTGATCGGCGGATCGATGGCCATCGACTTGAAACGCAGAGGTTTTGCCAAGACGGTTCTCGGAGTTGAGGCCGATCCCGTGAACGCCGCGGCTGCCGGGAAGATGGAACTCGTGGACGAGATCGTCCCGTTCGAGGAGTGCGTCCGCAGGAGCGACATCACTGTGATAGCTATCCCGGTCGGCTCGGCCGTGAAGATGCTCCCGCAGGTGCTTGACATATTCAAAGAGGAGGGGAACGGCAAGAAAATAGTGATCGATACCTGTTCCACCAAGAGCAACATCGTCCGTGCGGCGCATTACCATCCGATGCGTGGCCGTTTCGTGGCGACACACCCGATGGCGGGTACTGAATATTCAGGGCCTTGGGCCGCCATGCCGAATCTGTTCGACGGCCGTGCCTGCATATTCGCGAACACTGAGGATTCTGATCCGCAGGCGGTGAAAGTGGTTGAGGGATTGTATGATGTGTTGAATATGCGTCCGCTTTTCATGAACGCAGACAGCCATGATGTACACACCGCTTACGTCTCGCACATCTCGCATGTCACATCGTTTGCTCTGGCGCTCACCGTACTTGACAAGGAAAAAGATGAGAAGCACATTTTCGACCTTGCGTCCGGAGGATTCTCGTCCACTGTCCGTTTGGCGAAGAGTTCTGCCGAGATGTGGACACCGATTTTGGAACAGAACAGGGACAATGTGCTGCATGTCATAGACACATATCTGGAAAAGATGAGACTCTTCCGGGACGCGATTGCTGACTATGATGGTGAGAGCGTCACTGAACTTATTCATGAAGCTAACAGGATTAAAAAGATTTTGAGATAATTATGGAACGTACACTTGACATCATCCCCGTCTCGGAGTGGGGATTCTTCGACGAGAGCATCCCACCTCTTGTCATCGCCGGTCCTTGCAGCGCCGAGTCAGAGTTGCAGGTGATGATGACCGCCAAAGGTCTGCACGAATTCGGCATCCACGTTTTTCGCGCGGGAATATGGAAACCTCGCACCCATCCCGGATCCTTCGAGGGAGTCGGCGCACCTGGTCTGAAATGGCTTCAGAAAGTGAAGAATGAATATCGTATGAAGGTCTGCACAGAGGTCGCCAATGAGAAGCATGTCTATGAGTGCTTGAAATATGGCATCGACATGGTTTGGATCGGGGCCCGTACCACGGCCAATCCTTTCCTTGTGCAGGAGATCGCTGACGCCTTGAAGGACACGGACATCCCGGTTTTGGTCAAGAATCCTGTCAATCCTGACCTTGACTTGTGGATCGGGGCGCTTGAAAGGCTGAATCAGGCCGGCATCAAGAAACTGGGCGTGATTCATCGTGGTTTCTCCACTTCGCAGAAGATTCCTTACAGAAACCTTCCGGGATGGCAGATCGCGGTGGAGCTTCGCACCCGTTATCCGCAGTTGCCGTTTTTCGCTGATCCAAGTCACATGGGAGGTTCCAGACAGTATCTAAAAGACTTGTCCCAAAGGGCGATGGATCTTGGCCTTGACGGTTTGATGATCGAATCTCACTGTGATCCGTCTTGCGCTTTGAGTGACGCGAAGCAACAGTTGGTTCCATCGGATTTGAAGACCTTGCTTGAGAGTCTGACCGTCCGCCAGAAAGTCACAAATGACAAGGAATACAACGAAGGCATCGAGCAACTCCGGTCCCAGATAGATGTCATAGATGAGAACCTGTTGGTGGCCCTCGGTTCCAGAATGGAGATCTCGCGCAAGATCGGAGAGTTCAAGAAGGCCCATAACATCGCCATAGTTCAGGCGGTCCGCTGGGAAAACATCCTCTCGTCGATGATTGAGAAAGGCAAGGACTACGGTCTTCCTGAAGAGTTCATCACGGCTTTCTTCAATGCGATCCACGATGCCTCTGTGGCGGAGCAGAACAAGATTCTGGAACGGTAGATTTATAGTTAGGCGTGGAAAGGCAAAGCCCTATGGCAAATTTTGCACGTTACCAAAATTTGCCATAGGGCTTTGCCTTTCCTATTTCCTGTCACTGAATCAGTGGCCGCTGAGCCTGTCGAAGCTGCTTAGAAACGATAGCCGAGTCCGAACGCCACGGAATTGCCGAGGATGTCGCTGGCTGTCAGATAGGTGACATCGAGACTTATTCCCCAGAAACGGACACCGAGACCAAGCGAGGCATAAGTCGGGATCGCTTTCTCTTTGTCGCCATAGTGGAAACCGCCACGGGCGAACAGCTGGCTCTTGTAGGAATATTCAATCCCCAGACCTGCCATGAATCCTCCTTCCAACAACATGTCCGCCTCCACAGACGGAGTGACGAATGAGGCTTCCGGTTTGCCGATGCGCCAGGCCGCACCGGCGCGCACCAGTGTCGGCTGATTGTAATTGTTTCCGCCATAGTTCACTTTGCCGCCGACATTGTTTACGGACAGGCCGGCGCTTATCGCGTCTTTTCTGTAGAAGAGGGCGATGTCGGCGCCGAACACATTCGCCTTTGCGTCATCGGCCAGACGTGAATTGACCATTCGTCCGGTCAATCCTACAGAAAGCCAGTCCGTGATTGAATATGCGGCTCCCAGCCCGACGGACAATTCGCTTGGAGAGAAAGTCCCGCTGGACTGTCCTTCTGAACTTGTCGTTTCGTATGATGGCTGGTCAAATTTTTTGAACGTAAGTCCAAAGGCTAATCTGTCAGAAACCTTGCATGCCGCTCCGGCTCCCAGAATCTTGTCCTTCGCATACGACGGCTGCCATATTCCATAAGAGACCGAGCCTGCCACCTTGAAATCCGCGAATGACATTGAAGCTGCGTTGTTTTCCAAGGAATATGCTCCCGCTTGATCCGCCACGCTCACGTTGGCTTTTCCCAGTCCGGCCACGTCAGTCCCTACAAGCAGTGACGGTAACGTCTGGGCGGAGATCACGGCGCATCCTATGACGGACAAAGCTATGGTTGAGATTAACTTTTTCATATTCAAGAAATTTTAGAGTTTGACAACTTGAGTTTTGTATTCCACTCCAGAGCAGGTGACCACAACCGTGTATGCTCCGGCAGAAGCTCCGGTCATGTCTATGGATGCAGGAGAGAAAGGAGTGGCATTGCCTAAAGCGCCGTCAAAGTACACCGCGCCGGACGACGCTACGATCTTGGCGCTGACATCTCCGGTCTCGACACCTGGCCTGACATAAAGTTTGTCCTTGACAGGGTTCGGGTAGATGTCAACCGGACGTGAGCCGTCACGTACCAGAATGTCAACCTTTTGCACCGCATTGTCTCCTCTTGCGTCCATAGCGGTCACATTAAGGCTGGCTGTTCCAAAAAACTTACCAGTGATTGTCAAGACTCCGTCGATGACGGAATGGGTCACCGTGCTGTTCATTCCTGACATTGAGGAGGAATATTCCAAAATTTCTCCGTCCTCGTCATTGAAGTAGTCTGAAAGACTGAGGGTGACAGGCTCTTCCTTGGAGTTGAGGACAATGTTGCCTATTGCCCTGATGACCTCCGGAGCGTGGTTTTTAAGGACGGTGTAGGAGAAAGGGATCTCGGTCACATCATAGGAATCAGTCACTGCGAGGGTCCCGCTGTAGGTCTTGTCATCAGTGGCGTTCAAGGCATCGATCTCCAATGTGATGATTCCGTCGGACATGGAATGCGTAAGACCGGACAAGGTACCGGTGACACTGTACTTCAATTCATGTCCGTCCGCATCCGTGGCCTTGAAACGCAGAGATCCGGTTTCGTGAGATTTGAGCGTGACGGCTGTTCCGTCAAGCGCTTCAACCACTGGCTTTGAGTTATCCAACGTACGGACTGTTATTTCATCCGAAAGATCGGAGATGCTTCCAAGAATGCTTTCAGCGTTGGCTCGGAAATGATATACAGTGCTGAATTTCAGACCGCTGACAATCTCGGTCATCGCATCTCCCGCGGAAATTCCTTCTTTTGTGTCCACAATTACTTTCGTCACATCGGACGGAAGATTGTCAACATCGAGGCCTGAAAGCGAGCGCTCGGCATAGTACAGATTGAACCTGAAAGGAGGCTTCGTGCCATCCTCGCCAGGCACATTCCATTTGAGGGTGACGAAATTTGACTTGGCCGTGGCTGTCATGTTTTCGATTTTCTTCGGTGAGTCTATGTTGAATGACACGGCCCTGCCGGCATCCACTAAGCCCGCTCCCAACAAGTTCTCAAAACCTTTGTTGTAGTCAAACATCTTTGGGTTCGCACTGTTCTTAAGGATGTTGATCAGCATCTCGCGTGTAAAGCCGACACGACCGTATTTTGACACGACGAGAGCGGCGACTCCTGTGACATGGGGTGCCGCCATGGATGTGCCTTGCATCATGCCGTATCCGTTCGGGACTGTCGAATAGATGTTGAATCCTTTCTGTGCGTCTCCTCCAGGGGCTGAGATGTCAACCCACTCACCGTAGTTGGTGTAGTAGGAACGGACATAGTCAGCACCTACCGCCGCCACGGAGAACACATTGTCTTGTTGCGCCGGGTAGCAGGTGTCTTTGGAGTCGTTTCCGGCGGCGAAGATCATCAGGCCACCAGCCATCGGTCCGACTTGCACGCCATTCTCATCCAGTCCTGCGTATTTGTTGAAATAATCTATCGCTTCAGAGAGCGATTTCGAGTACGAGCCTATCTCCCAGCTACAGTTCATCAGCACCGCTCCCATGTCTGCGGCATAGATCATTGACTGACCGATATACGCGCTTCCACCTGCGGTCTGGGTACTCATGAGACGCACTCCGGATCCGGCTGTTCCATTGCCGCCGGCGATTCCGCAGCATCCTATTCCGTTGTTATTGACGGCTGCGATGGTTCCGGCCACGTGTGTGCCATGGTCATCGAATGATATTGTTCCTATCGGCTGATTTGATCCTTCTTTTACGACGAAGTTATAGCCATAGACATCATCGACATAACCGTTTCCGTCGTCGTCCACACCAGGTTTCCCGTTCAGTTCGGCCTCGTTGACCCACATGTTCGCCGCAAGATCAGGATGGTTCCATGTGATACCTCCGTCATTGACACAGACGATAACGTCATTCCTGCCTGTGGTTACTTCCCATGCCGGAAGCAAGTTTATGTCGCTCCCGGCCACCGTTCCCTTGCTGGTTCCTGGGTTGTAGTAGTGCCATTGCTTGCTGAAATCCGGGTCATTGAATGTGAACACGGCGGCAGGTTCTATCGGCTGCACATACTCTATTGATTCAATGCCTTCTATTCCCTTGATCGAACCTGAAGCCCTGGTAAGAGGAATGTCTTTGTCAAAAAACACATCGTACCACAAGTCAAGACCAGCCTCATGGTGACGTTTCTCGAAACGTCCTCCATCCGGAAAGGTTCTGACAAGTGTATAACTTCCAAGGGAAGACAGATCCACTCCTTTTGATTCCGCGCTCTGGCGTTCGAGTTTGATTCTGATGTGTCCCGGAACGGCGTCAGCCGGAACCTCCTTATGTCCTGTGACATCAGGACTCTCTTTGACGGTCACTTCTTTCTCAGAGCAGGCCGCCAGCATGCAGACCGTCAGCGGCAACGTTAATAGTAGGTTTCTTGTGTTCATTTATTTACGACAGTATTACTGACTAATTTACCCAAAATCCCCGGCTGTCGTTCAAAGCACAACCGGGGATTAAGTATCAGAGTGTTTGATTAATTCTTTTTATAGCTGATGTTACCATAGTAGTAATCCTCGAACGAGGCCTTGCCGTCAGATGTCGAAACCATTACTGTGCCATAACCGTTAGGAAGGTAGAGCGAAGCGTCATCTGAGCCCCACTTGAAGACGACATCAATATATTCATCAGAAGCCTTTTTAGGATCAGGGTCGTCGAAACCATAGAGGTATCGTGCTTCGCTGGCAGTAGTCAAGTGCAGGTTGGTGCCAACCTGGATCGTCAAAGTCTTTGCGTCATTGTCTATTGTAGCGTTGCAATAGTTGAGAGGCTTTGTCACATCCGTGCCGTAGCCTTGTTTCTCCCAGTATGGCTCAAGTCCGAAGATGCGGCACTTGTTCTGTGGGTCCGATTCGTCAAGAACAACCGTGATGGTGTTGGTGTACTCGTCTCCGTAAGCGGCGGATGTCACTTTAGTGGCGTAGATTCCCGCTATCTTTGCGTAAAAAGGTACGTCTGGCACTTTGACCTCAATCACATCGGAGTAGCTTGTGCCGGCTGTGCAGGCCACAACACCCCTGATGTAGAATGTCTTGTTAGGAGTGACCTTGGCATTGACGCTGACTACCCCGTCCGCAGGATTCTCGATCTTTGTGTAGTTCGCGGTGCGGAAGGTAGGGTCGGTGTCTGAAAGCACACCTACTGAGAGAGAGTCGAGGCTGGTGGTGATTCCTGTGTATGTCACCTTGACTGTGGCGTAGCCGTCAAGCGGATGGCACTCAGCATTGCTGGCGATGCTGACAGTAGGAAGAGTGCCTGTGAACTTGGTGAATCCGGACTCGACCGAACTCTTGCTTGGGGCCTCCTTTGCGCAGGAAGCCAGAGCGATTGCCGCAACGAGCGGCAAATATTTGAATATCTTCTTCATTTCTGTTGCTTGTTTGATTGATCAACGACTGTTAGGCGACACCGGAAACCCACTCGTTCTGTTCTTCTTCGGTGATGTTGACGTTATTCTGCATCTCCTGTCTCGGAATCTGGAAGTTCCAGCTTGCAGAGTGGGCAGGGAACTCGTACTGTCCTTCTGCGGAGTGGTTGGTCCCTTCATATTTCCTGTTAACAGAAAGGCCGTTACGACGAAGGTCGAAGTACTCGAAACCTTCACCCCAAAGTTCGATTCTTCTCTGAAGGAGAACATCATCGACAGTCACATTTGAGTTTGTCCATGCCGGGTTACGCTTGGCCATGAGCTTGGCGAGTGTAGAGGTCGCCTGTCCGTCGGAAAGACGGGCGTGAGCCTCGGCCTCGATGAGGATCATCTCTGCGTTGCGCATGAAGATGTAGTCCTGCAGCCATGAAGCGTCGTAGCCGAACTTACGTGCCGCGTAAGGCAGTTTCGCACCTGTCAAGGCTGCGGTCGCATCGCCGTCCGCGTTATTGAACAGAGCCTTGCGGTAGTCAGTGTTCGGAATCTGGTCATAAAGACTGCGGTCAATGCAGTGTACGGACTGTCCGACTCCACCGTAACCAGGGCTGTCATTGCTCATGTGTGAGAAGAATGATGCGTATGCGGTCTGGGTCTCGGTGTTGTGATTGAATCCCCAAAGAACCTCGTTGTCCTCAATCTCGTCGAAGCCGGAAGCGAGGCGGTCAGCATCCATCAGGTCAAAGCCTTTCTGAGCTTCCTGGGCCGCGGTGATGGCTTTGTCCCACTGTTGGGTGAGGAGATAGTAGCGTGCGGCTATACCCTGCGCCACCTGATAGTTGACCTCGTTCTTGGACGCTCTCTGGTAGCCTTCAAGAAGAGGAAGGGCAAGGGCTATGTTGCGCTCGATCTCAGTTTTGAGATCGGAAAGCTTGTTTCTTCCGGCGACTGCGTTGGCCTCGTCTGTCGAGAATCCGTCACGGGTGGCGTACACGATAGGTACGGCCGGAGCGTCATCCCTGAACTTGGCTGAAGGGGTTGTGCCTTCTACAGGATCCTGGAAAAGCTGGATGAGGTAGGTGTAGGAGAATGCGCGAAGCGCGTAGGCCTGGCCGAGATAACCTCTCAACGTTTCATTGGTAGGGTCTTCGCTTCCAAAGAAGTCGATGACCTCATTGTTCTGTTTGATCAGAGAGTAGAAGAAGTTCCAAAATTGATAAGGACGCCTGTAGTCGTAGGCACCGAAATCGTGGTTGATGTCATAAGTTCCCCAGTTCCAAGTTCCGTTGATCGCGATGTCAAGCCCCATCATGTCCGTGTTGTAACCGATGCTGAGGAATCCGAAGTTATCGTGAGAGCCGCCGTACTGAACCATCGAGGCATAGAACCCGTTCACATAAGAGGATAGGAATTCCGGGTCTTGTTCAACCAAGTCGGCTGCTTCCGTGCCGGAGAGGCGGGAGGTGTCCTGAACGTCGAAATCCTTGTCGCAAGACGCGAGAACCATGGCGGCGGATGCCAATATTGCTAAGTATTTTTTCATAATCATATCTTCTTAAATAATTAGAATGTGAGAGTTACACCACCTGAGACTGTGCGGAGGGCAGAGTAGGTGTTGCCGTTGCCGCCGGAGAAGGACTTGCGCACGTCCATCCCCTTTCTTGCCGATGTGTAGAAGGCATTATCGGCGGTTACATATACCCTGAGGTTGCTCAGAGTGAGCTTGCTGACAACGCTCTTAGGAAGGGTGTAGCCGAGGGTTACATTCCTGAGGCTGAGGTATGAGGACTTGGTTAGCCATCTTGTTGAGCTGGCATTGGCCTCCTGATAGTTCATCTGGACACGAGGAACATCGGTGTCGGTGTTCTGCGTGGTCCATCTGTTGAAGATGTCCTTGTGCCAGTTGGAACCAGCGTTACCGGCTGACATCAGTCCCGCATAGACAGAGTCATAGGTGTAACCACCGATCTGATAGGCGAAACTTGCGCTGAAATCGAATCCCTTGTAGGCGAGAGTCGTTCCGAAACCACCGTAGAGGTCAGGAATAGGAGTCTTGCCGGTCTTGCGGTAAGTGGCCTCTGATGTGGAGTTCACGATGGTCTGGTTGCCTTCATCGTCATACTTGTAGTACTGAGGAAGACCAGTCTTGGAGTCAACTCCGGCCCACTCGTAGAGGTAGTAGTTGTAGAGAGGCTTGCCCTTTTCACGCCACCAAGTACCGATCTGCTTGCCTTCCTCTGGATAGTCGGATGGAAGTTTGGTAATCTTGTTCTTGTAGTGTGTTCCGTTGAGGGAAACACTCCAATGGAAATCCTTGGTCTTGAAGATGTCGGCGTTGATCTCGAACTCTATACCGGTGTTCATCATGTCCATGTCGTTGACAAGCTGGGTCGTAGGCGCTCCCTGTGAAAGGGCGAGAGGGCGGTAGTAGATCATGTCCTTTGTCTCCTTGACGAAGTACTCGAAGTTGAGGGACACCCTGTTGAAGATCCTTGTCTCGAAGCCGGTGTTGAAGTTGTTGGACTTCTCCCATGTCACGTCTGGAGCGGCGCGGAAAGTCTGGATGAGGGAGGCCTCGCCGTCAACACGGTCAATACGGTAAAGGTTCTCGTAAACACGGTTTACACCGATGTTGTCGTTACCCTGTGTGCCGTAGCTGGCCTTGATCTTGAGGAAGTCAAGCCAATCCACGTTCTGGAGGAATTTCTCTGATTTCGCGTTCCAGGAAGCACCTACGGACCAGAAGTCTCCCCAACGCTTGTCCTTGGCGAAGCGTGATGAGCCATCCATACGGTAGGAGGCTGAAAGATAGTACTTATTGGCGAAATTGTACTCGGCGCGGCTGAAGAAACCTTCAAGGAAGTAGCTGCTTGTGTACGATGTGAGATCCTGGTAAACAGTAGCGTTGGCGAAATCGGTGACTGTTGAGTTCACGAAATTTGTCATTTCGCCTCCGAGGTAGTAGGACTTGTCGGACTTGGTCTCGTGACCAAGAAGAATGTTGAGGTTGTGTTCGCCGAATGACGGTGTCCAAGTGAGAAGCTGGTTGGCGTTCAAGGCGGTGTACCTTTGCGTCTCCTGTGTTCCACGTCCGTTGACATTCTTCGCGTCACCTCCGTTAGGGGTCATGTAATAGTCTCCCTTTGTGTTGAACACATCGTAGGCGGCGTTGACTGAGAAGACAAGATCCTTGAGGATGTTGATGTTGATGTAGCCTCTTGATGAGATGTTGTCTCTGATCGTACTCATCTTTGAAGACTTCAGCTGGCCGTAAGCGTTGCTGGTAGGAGCGTATCCACGGCCTGTCTCGCCCCAGTCGTAAATGGTCTCGCCCCTTTCATTGTACTGGCGGTTGCCATTCGCGTCATAAAGATAGATAGGATAGATAGGCGCAATGGACTGTGAGAACATGAACAGGTTTGAGTAGTTGCTGCTTTCTGAGTTGTTGTACTGAGATTGGTCAGTGTTGGCGTAAGAGAGGTTGATTCCGGCCTTGATGAACTTGTTGATGGTATGGTCAACCTTGGCGCGCATGGAGATACGCTTGAAGCCGGAGTTAGGAACGTAACCTTGGTCGTTCAGGTAAGACAAGGACATGTAGGCCTGGGTCATGTCAGAGCCACCTGCGGCTGAGACATTGTACTCCTGGCGGATTCCGCTGCGGAACACATCCTTGTTCCAGTCGTCGTTCCACTTGCGGTTGATGGCATTGGCGTTGAGCTTTCCTGTCCTCGGATCGATGATCTCGTTGTTGGCGATGTCCTTGTAGATATTGTAGTCTGAACCGAGATATTCAGGAAGCATAGCGGCAGACGCAAAGATTCCGGCTTGCGCAAGATCCTTTGATCCGGAGTAATAGACAGAGTTGCGGATAGCCTCCCAAGTCATCTCATAGTACTCGCCCGGATCTGTGATCACATCGTATGCGGGAACTCCTCTTGAGTTCACTCCGACCTTCGCGTCGAAGTTGATGGTGATCTTGCCGGCTGTGCCTCTCTTTGTGGTGATCATGATCACACCGTTGGATCCGCGGGCTCCGTACATGGAGTTGGCGGCGGCGTCCTTAAGGACGGTGATGGACTCGATGTCCTGTGCGGCGATAGAGTTGATGCTGCCCTCGTAAGGGGTGCCGTCCACAATGATAAGAGGCGCTGTCGAGGCGCTGACGGATCCGAAACCGCGGATCTGGATGCTTGCGCCAGAACCTGGGGTTCCTGATGAACTTGCGGTCTGGAGACCTGCCACAGCTCCTTCGAGTGATTTGGAAATATTTGTAGCCTGCATCTTCTTGAGAGTCTCACCGCTCAATTGTGTGGCTGATCCGACGAATGATGACTTCTTCTGAACACCGTAGGCGACCACGATGGTCTCGTCAAGGAACTCAGCGTCCGGAGACAGGACAACATTGATGACGTTCTTGCCGTTGACGGAAACCTTTTGGGAGGCGAATCCCACGGAAGTGAACACGAGGGTTCCGTTGGCTGGCGCTGAAATGGTGTAGTTACCATTCAGATCGGTGTTGGTTCCTGTAAGAGTACCTTCGATCATGACGGTGACACCCGGGACAGGATCCCCTGTCGCTGCCTCCGTGACGGTACCCGACACCTTCTGTGTCTGAGCCCACGTTGCGCCTATGCTGACGAACAGGCACAGCGCGATAGTAAATAATTTTTTACCCATAAGCTTAAAACTTTTATTAAACTTAACGATTATTGAATATTGAATAATAATCAAAACCACTAAC
Source organism: uncultured bacterium (assembly GCA_963657715.1). Taxonomy (GTDB): domain Bacteria; phylum Bacteroidota; class Bacteroidia; order Bacteroidales; family UBA932; genus Cryptobacteroides. The sequence goes on from CAVKML010000008.1 coordinate 43,923, forward strand.
CTTTTGTTATTTCAGGATCAGGCCAGGCACCGCATCAAGAACCCTTAAGCAAAGCCAAAAACCTCAATACCTTTCGCAAATTAAAAAATTTAATTTCAAAAATCCAACTATTTAAAACAGCACGAAAGTTGAGTACACGTCCGTTATTTAACGTTTTACTTTGCCTCTATTAAAAGTATCACCGCCAGAATGCTTTCAAATTTAAATATATGGTAGCTGATATTTTTATATTTGTAATTAAAAATAAAAATCACTTTTAACGTTTAAGTAGAAACACTGCGCCCCAAAATGCCAATAAAACAGATTCTTACACAAGAAACCGGTACTTTCAAATTATTATAATCTTTCATAAACCGCATGTTTTCCATCTTTAATCTTTGTAAAACTTGACCTTTGAATATTATAATACTCCATGACCATTCACATGATGGACCGAAGCATTTCCTCAACACATTTTCGTTTCTGTTCCATTCCGGGATGGACGTAAAGATTCAAGGTGGTGCTCACATTAGAATGACCGAGGATCGTGCTGAGAGTTTTGTAGTCGCACTTGCTTTCCACGCATCGGGTGGCGAAAGTGTGCCTGAGGCCGTGAAAGCGAAGCATTGAGAGGCCAAGAGAGCCGGCTATCTGTTTGAAATGATTACGCATCGTCTGAGGTTCTGTCGGGCGAGGAAGGCATGAAACAATGAAAATCTCATCGGATTGTCCTTGAAAATATTCTCGGAGGATGTCAGAAAGTTTCTGTATCACGGGAATATCCCTATATGAGTTAGCGGTTTTGGGATAGTCGATTGTCAGTTCTGAATGCTTGGGGCCATTGTCTATCAGGTACACACGATGGACAGTTCTCCTTATTCGGATTATCCCTGACTCCAAATCCACATCCCCCCACTTCAACGCGCAGAGCTCTCCGATACGGATTCCTGTGAAAAGACAGATCTGAAGTCCGAGATTGTAAGTATTGCGATGTGCCGCCAGATAAGACAGCATCCTCTGTTCTTCCATCACGGACAGCACAGGCATTTGTGGTCTGGTTCTTTGAGTGGGGAAACGGATATCTATCACCCTGTGTCCAACCAATCCCTCTTTCTCTCCGAAACGAAGGATCATCTTCAACACAATAAGCAGACCCTTTACTGTCGTTATGTTCATTCCTTCAGACAGTTTTGTGTTGACAAAACTCTGGACAGACAGTTGCCGCACATCATCCAACGTCCGGAAACTGGGTTCCAAGTGATTTTGGATGATCAATGAATATGCTGCCATAGTGGACACTTTTACATAGCGCCCTTTTTCAGTCTTCCATAACAGGCAGACTTCGTGAAAAGAGATTTTTGACATATTACTTCAATATTTGGGGGTTATAAATCATATGCATCGAGAGAATATCACTGAATGGAGAGTGACCGAAATGTTGATATTTTGTGATAAAATCAAGACAAAATGCATTAAAATGATATGGATTTTAGCCAAAATTATATCACAGCGATATGAAAAACGTTGTATATTTAGAAAAAAGTATTTATCTTGCAAAACGTTTTTAGTAGGTCGGCGTGTGGCAGCTACGCAATTGGACCGGGATTGATTAATAACACATGACGTAGAATATGTTTAAAACGTAAGTAATAATATTCATTATTGATTTTTTAAAGGTCAAGTTTAACAAAGATTAAGCTTATGGGTAAAAAATTATTTTCCTTCGCGCTGTTCCTTATTATCAGCATAGGCGCAGCCCTGGCCCAGACTCAGAATGTTTCTGGTGTCGTAAACTCAGACGATGGACAGCCTGTCGCGGGCGCATCCATCATCGTTCCCGGGACAACCATCGGAACATACGCTGACGCATCCGGAAAGTTCGCTCTCACGAACGTTCCGGCCAATGCGACCGAACTTGAGGTCTCTTTCCTTGGAATGAAGCCTCAGATTGTCAAGATCGCTCCGTACGTCTCAGTCACGCTGCTCGCGGAGGCGAATTCCATCAATGAGACCGTTGTCGTCGCGTATGGTACCCAAAAGAGGGAATCCATCACCGGCTCAGTCTCGCAGATTGACGAGAAGAAACTCGAATTGCGCACCACGACATCTGCCACCGGAGCCCTTGAGGGAGCCGCCCCTGGAGTGCAAGTCAACAACACCTACGGAGAACCTGGCTCGGCCCCTACTATCCGAATCCGTGGATTCGGCTCTGTGAACGGCTCCAACACTCCTCTGTTCGTCGTCGATGGAGCTCCGTTCGAGGGCAACATCGCCGAGATCAATCCGGCGGACATCGCCAGCATTTCTGTCTTGAAGGATGCCGCCTCCTCCGCGCTTTACGGTAACCGCGCCGCCAATGGAGTCGTCCTCATCACCACAAAGAGCGGACGCGGCTCGACAGACCCGTCAATCACTGTCAAGATCAATCAGGGAATATACACCCGCGGTCTTCCTGAATATGAGACCCTCAATCCGGACGAGTGGATGGAGACATCTTGGACGGCCATGAGAAACTATGCCATGCATGGATCGCTCAAGCTCGACGCGGCGGCCGCGGCCACCTATGCCACTGAGCATCTCGTGGCGGATTACACCAAACTGAACATCTATGATGGAGCCAACAACGCTCTCTTCGACGCGAACGGAAAACTTATCGCCAAGAGGAAGAGTGTTTACAATGACCTCAATTGGTTTGACGCTGTGGAGCGCACCGGCTACCGTCAGGACTATTCTGTGTCAGGAAGTGTCGCATCCAGCAAATTCAATGTCTATGCCTCCCTCGGTTACACCAACGAGCAAGGCTATATTGTGGCCAGTGACTACGAGAGAATGACCGGCCGAATCAACACCAGCTTCACTCCTAACAAATGGTTCAAGGCCGGTGTCAATGTCAACGCCACGGTCTCCGAGCGTAACTACAACGACAACGCCACCGGAAATTACTATGCCAACCCGTTCTACATCGCAAGGTACACCGCTCCTATCTATCCTTACTACCTCCACAACGCGGACGGCTCATTCGCCCTTGACGCCAACGGAGAGAAGCAGTATGACACTGAGGCGGACTATCTGGACAACAGAAATGTCGCCTACGAACTCAGGACGGACAAGCAGAACTCTCACCGTAATGTCCTTGGCGGACAGGCGTTCGCGACAATCACTCTGCCTTACGGATTCTCGGCCACGGTGAAGGGTATCGTGAACCATTCTACAACCGCCACGGAAAAGTACAACAACCCTGAAATTGGTGACGGCGCCACAAACAACGGACGTTTCACTGACACACACTACCGCTATCATGACTACACCCTTTCACAGATGTTGAATTGGGAACGTAATTTTGGCGAACACCATGTTGATGTGCTCGCAGGTCATGAGAACTACTCTTATCTCAGAAAGTACCAGTCTTCCATGAACACCAAAATGGCGGTTCCGGGCAATATCGTTATGGGTAACTTCCTGAACGATTCCTACACGACTGGATCAAACGACACATATAGGGTTGAGTCATACCTCGCCCGGGTTCGTTACAACTTTGCAGAGAAGTACTTCTTTGACGCATCCTTCCGCCGTGACGGTTCCTCAAGATTCCATCCTGACAACCGTTGGGGAAACTTCTTCTCGGTCGGAGCCAACTGGAACATCAAGAAAGAGAACTTCCTGAAAGACGTTGAGAAGATCGATGCCCTCAAGCTCCGCGCCGCTTTCGGTGAGGTCGGCAATGACGCGGGTGTGGGCTACTATGGTTATCAGGCTCTCTACGAGATCAACAAGAACGGTAAGAAGACGTCCCTTATAAAGAAGAGCCTCGCGGCTAATGACATCAGTTGGGAGACAACCCAAACACTTGATGTTGCGGTGGAAGGACGAGCGTTCGACAGGGTTAATTTCAGTCTCGGCTACTTCGACAAGAGATCCAAGGACCTTCTCTTCGATGTTCCGCTTCCTCTTTCCGCTGGTTCTTGGTCGCACGGAGACAGTTGGAACATGTCCGTCAGCAAGAACATAGGATCGGTCTCCAACCGTGGCGTAGAGTTCTCTACAGATGTTGATGTCGTCAGAAATGGCCATTGGCTCTGGAATGTGGGACTGGACGTGACTTTCCTCAAAAACAAGATCATCACGCTTCCGAACCATGATCCGATCACTGTCAGCTCAATCCGCAGGTACGAAGAAGGACACTCTGTCTATGAGTTCTACGCCTACCAGTTCGTAGGAGTTGACCAGACGAACGGATACTCCGTCTATGAGCTCGACAATGAAATCGACAACACCAAACTTGATGCCGCCCGCAAGGCCGGCGAGATTGTCAGCATCAACGGCAAGGAGTACACTTACGACTACAACTACGCCAAGCGTGACTGGTGCGGTTCCGCCATTCCTTGGGCTTACGGTTCATTCAACACGGCACTCTCTTGGAAGAACCTCACCCTCAGCGCACTCTTCACCTACAGTCTCGGAGGCAAGGTTTATGACAGTTCATACGCAAGCCTGATGTCAACAAGCAGCGCGTCAAGCGCGAGCCAGAACCATAAGGACATCCTCAAATCCTGGACGGCTCAGCCGGCCGGCATGACCGAGGCGAACAGAATAGATCCAGATGGAATTCCGATTGTCGATTTCGAAAGAAGCCAATACAACAACGCCGCCGGCAGCCGCTGGCTCCATGATGCCTCCTACTTCGTGGTGAAGAACATCAACCTCGGCTACAGGCTTCCTAAGAGATGGACGGACAAGATTAACGTCAAAGGTATCCTCCTCAACGCAAGCGTGGAGAATCTCGTCACCATCACATCCCTGAAGGGTATGAACCCTCAGTTCTCTTTCAACGGAGCGTCCGACGACACCTACGGCACAGCCCGCGTCTTCAACATCGGCGTGACCCTTGATCTTTAATCCAAACTTAATTGAAAGTATTGAATATGAAATCTTTTGTAAAAATATTGGGACTGTTTGCGGCTGGAACATTCATCGTTTCATCCTGCGGGAAAGACTATCTCGACACGGCTCCGACTAATTCAGTAGGCGCGGCTCTGGCTGTCGTCAACTTCCAAAACGCTTATGCGGCACTCAATGGAATAGCTGGAACAATGTGTTCCCAGCAATATATGGGAAGCTCTGACTGCGGAGAGAATTCCGTGATCCGTCTCTTCGAAAACTACCCGAGCCAGAACTACACATATAACGCTTACGCTTCAGGCTGGTCCACTGTCCATAATATGGGTTTCTGCAACAATAAGACTTCAAAGTACAGTTTCTACGCTTGGTATTACTACTACAACATCATCGGCCAGGCCAATACGATCCTTGCGAAGATTGACGCAAGCTCGGCGACCGATGAGGAGAAAGCGTTCATCAAAGGTTCCGCCCTGACGTTTAGAGCGTACGGCTACCAGAAGCTCCTCCAATACTACGCCAAGCGTTGGGTTGACTCAAACAACGGTGCGTCAGACGGCGTTCCGCTCAGGCTTGACGAGTCAACAGGTGATCTTGCCGTCTCCAGCCAGGCTGATGTCTATTCCCAGATCTATGCGGATTGCGAAGAGGCCATCTCCAACTTCGGGAAGACAAGCGTGACCCGTGAGGAGGGCGATGTCTGGATTCCTGATGTGAATGTGGCTCATGCGGTCTACGCGAGAGCCGCCCTCACCAGACAAGACTATTCAAAGGCCGTCTCAGAGGCCAAATTAGCCGAGGAAGGTCATCCTCTGGTGACAGGCGAGGCTTACAACGACGGTTTCTGCAGGCCTAACAGCGAATGGCTTTTCGGAAGTTTCGGCGACGAGACCGAGAACCAGTGGTACTGGACATACGGAACGCAGTTCTCTTGCAATGGTTACTATGCCACATCCTCAGCCAACGGCGCGGGCGGAATCAACACCTATCTCACGGACCAGATCACTGACAACAATGATGTCCGCAAGGCATTGTTCCTCACCATAGACAAGTTCCCTTCCTACAAAGAGGGGGATGTTGACAAGGGACAGGGATATCTTGGATTCACGATCGACAACAACAAGAAGGTGATGACTAACGAAGCTCTGTACAACGAAGTCAAGGCATACGTGGCCAGCAAGGCGGTCAGCGGCTTCACCGCTCCTTTGGCTGCCGGCTATTACAGGCTTGGAGACCATCTTAAGTACTATGTTTTCGGGACTCCTGGCATCGGTTACCTTGCTTTCATCAGAACTTCCGAGATGGTTCTCATCGAGGCCGAGGCCAACTACTATCTTGGCAATGAAAGTGCCGCTCAGGCGGCTCTCAACAGGCTGAACGTTGAGACTGGCAGAACAACCTACACCTGCACGACAACAGGTGAGGCTCTGATCAAGGACATCCGGAACTACCGTGAGCTTGAACTTTGGGGCGAAGGGTTCGGATTCAGCGACTACAAGCGTTGGAAACTCCCTATTGACAGAAAGGGACTCAGCAAGGGCGGCAACATCCACGATGCGATCGCCATCAAGGTAGGAGTCGATGACAACAACGGTTGGACCTACGTCTTCCCGGAGAGAGAGACTCTCTATAATGGAGCGATAGGTGGCGGAAGCGAAAAGGCCGAATAGTCCGATTATCCATAATTGAAAAGTGGGGAAAGACACACGCGTGTCGTTCCCCACTTTTTTCTATTCATGGATTCTCGGCATTCTGTCATACTTGCCACTTGGAAAAACTTACGGGGAAAAGGTTATTAAAAGGTAATCCGAGGAGAAAGAGAATTATTTTATATATTCGCAATTGGAAATACGATAGCAGATGATTAATTTCAAGAATATACTGGTGGCGGCTATGGCCTGTCTGACCACTGTCCCCTTTGCCTCGGCGCAGGATGGAGGAGCATTGGCATTTGTCAGGATAGTCCGTGATCCTGTCTCTGCGGGAATGGGGTTCTCCGGAGTCGCGTCAGTGTCCGGGACGGCATATTCATCATTCCGGAACTCTTCGATCATTCCGCTTGCTGCGGAGAGGATGTCAGTGGGAGTGTCCGGCCAGATGTGGGTTCCTGACGGCGTGAAATCCACGAACCTCGCTTTCGGGTCCGCGTTCAGGGCCGGGAAGCGGTTAGGATTTTCTGTGGGCGGCGCCTACCAGATCGGGGAGGAATATTCATTGACGGATGAGACCGGCAACGCCGCGGGGACGTTCACGCCTGGCGACATGGTGCTGAACGCAGGTGCGGGATTTCTGATTCTGGACAACCTGTCCGCCGGCGCGAATGTGCGCTACGCCTTGCAGAAACTCTCGGAGGACAACTCATATTCATCAGTCTCAGCGGATGTGTTTCTTGCCTACCGGATTGATGGCTTGAACATCACGGCCGGAGTCTCGTCGCTCGGCTCCTCGGTGAAGTCTGTGTCCGGTGATTCGTTCGACATTCCGGCTTCGGCCACGGTCGGCGCGGACTGGGCAAAGGCATTTTCTGAGAGTCACGGCCTCCGGTTGGCCGCTGATGCCGACTATTTCTTCAGCGGAGATGTCACTGTGGCGGCCGGAGCGGAATATTCATTCAAAAACAGGTTGCTCGCGAGAGCCGGCTACCATTTCGGAACTGAGGATGCGGTACTCCCGTCGTTCGCGACCGTCGGACTTGGCATCCGCTTCTTCGGCATCAGCCTTGACATCGCCTACTTGACCGCTAATGATGTCCTTGGCAACACCGTCACGTTCGGACTTGGCTATAGTTTCTGATTCATTCGACCGCATCAAAGCTTCGGCGGTATCAGGGAAAGACGGCTGTTGACGCTGCCGTGGCAAATCACGCTCGGTGTCAGTTCATTTTGTCAATCCGGAAAATATTCCGATATTTAGGTTCATGAATCGCCATGAAAGAGGCGGTGTTGGAACATGAAAATGAATAATCGGATTTTTCTGCCACTGTTGGTGTTGCTGACGTCTGTGTCCTGCGCCAAGGAAGACATGTTTGAGGCACCTGTGGATGAACCTGCCACGGAATCGGGTTCATCCATTGATTGTTCCATAGTGCCAGGGGTCGCGTTGGTGGAGTTCAGTGACGAGATGATCGCCTTGATCGAGGAAGACCTCGGCAAAGGCAAGGTCGTGACCCGTTCAATGGAGTTGAACCAGGCTTTGGACGAACTCGGGATCAAATCAATCGAAAGAGCGTTCCCGGATGCCGGAGAGTTCGAGCCGCGCCATCGCAAAGCCGGGCTGCACAAGTGTTACATCATTGAATATTCCGATTCTGTCACTGCGACAAGGGCTTCCGCGGAGCTTCTGTCGATTCCTGGAGTGGAGCGGGTCGAAAGCCAACCTGTGATTGCCCCGGCGGCGTTCAGCGATCCTTCATTCTCCTATCAGTGGGGACTTTACAACTCTTCCTATCGCAAGTATGACATTAATGTCGTCCCGGTGTGGAACTACTACACTGATGGAGACCCGCGGGTGGTCGTCGCTGTCATTGACTACGGAATAGACACGGCGCATCCTGATCTTGCCGGAAACTGCTCCGAGACAAACTACAGTACTATAGACAAGAGCGGAACCGTTGTGGCCGGAAGGCACGGAACCCATGTGGCCGGTATAATCGCGGCTGTCAACAACAATGGCCGAGGTGTCCGCGGAGTGGCTGGAGGTGACTTTGATAAAGGAAAGAAGGGAGCGACTTTGATGTCATGCGAGATATTCCGGGATGTCGTGTCAAATGGCAAGACTGTGACAAAGCAGGGAAGCACTTATTCAGCGATCATTTGGGCTGCGGACCACGGTGCGGTCATCTGCCAGAACAGTTGGTCATACAACTATGATTCGGACGGTGACGGAACACTCACCGGAAGTGAGCTGTCCGCCGCGCTTAACGCCAAGGTCTCAATCGCTGACAAGGCCGCGATCAACTATTTCATAAAATACGCAGGCTGTGACAAGAATGGAAACCAGCTACCGGACTCGCCGATGAAAGGAGGCCTGGTTGTGTTCGCCGCCGGCAACGATAATATCAGCAATTCCGCGCCGTCGAACTATGAACCGGTCATCGCCGTTTCAGCACTGGCGCGTGACGGCAGCAAGGCGAGTTATTCAAACTACGGTGATTTTGTCGATCTTGCGGCTCCAGGCTCAAGCATTTACAGCACTCTTCCCGGCGGAACCTACGGGAATATGTCCGGGACATCCATGGCCTGTCCTCATGTCTCCGGAGTCGCGGCCTTGATTGTGTCGCGTTGCGGAGGTCAAGGCTTCACCTGTGATATGTTGAAGGACAAACTTCTGAAAACCAGACGTGCAGACATCGTGCCTTCTGGCATGGGTGGTCTTGTGGATGCTGTGGCCGCGCTGAATTATGGTGAAAACATCAAACCTGGGAAGGCTGAAAACGTCAAGACAACGGTCCGGACAAACTCAGTTGACATCGTTTGGACGGCCATAGGCAATGAGGACGGCTATCCCGCATACGGCTACAAAGTCATCATAGGGAAGGACAAATCCTTGGTCGAGAACGCGGATCCGTCAGATAAGGACCTGGCCGGTGTGTTGACAAAGGAAGTTTTGTCCAAGGCTCTGGTCGGAGAGACGGAGAAAGTCACATTCACTGGTCTGGATTTCTCGTCAACCTATTATGTGAAAGTCGTGGGTCTATCCTATGTGAATGTTTATGGGGAATCGTCCCCGATCGCGAAGTTCAACACGGTCTTCAACAATCCACCTGTGATCGAAAGCGACATCACCGGCGACCTTATCCTCTGCTCGCATGAGAAAAAAGTGATCAATCTGATCATAACCGATCAGGACAGACACACAATCACCGCTGACTATCAGGCCGGAAGCCCTGCGGACACATTCTCCGGACTTGAAAAAGGGGAGGCGACGATCACGATCGATGCGTCTGCTGCAAGGCCAGGAACCTACACGGCGACCCTCACAGCCACAGATTCCTACGGCGCGGCCACATCTATGACCGTCACCTACACCGTACTGGCGAACAGACCTCCGGAAAAGATAAAGGATGCCTCCAACCTTTTGATAACCAAGATTGGAGAAACCTTCATCCTGAATATGAACGAATATTTCAGTGACCCTGACGGCGAAACTCTTGAATATGATCTCTTGTCCAGTGACCCTGAGACCGTACATCTCGTCCATAATGGTGACAATGTCGTCGGGACCGTTTTGAGGTATGGCTCCAGTGTGATCGGAATCAAAGCCACCGATGCCTCGGGATCTTCCGCCGAGATCGGTTTCAAAGTCTTGGTCAGGGATCCTTCCGTTGAATATTCCGCCTATCCTAATCCGGTCAAAGACTACCTGAACATAGCGACCGGGGCCGAACCAGAGGAGCTGTCCGTAAAGATTGTCTCACAGACCGGACGGACTGTCTATGAGGCCACGGCGATCAAGGCAAGTGCTTTCGATCCGGCCAGGATCAACATGTCCGGACTCACACCGGGAAGATATTCGGTGACGATCCGTCAAGGGGCTAAGAAGCAATCGTTTACCGTGGTAAAATATTGATTTTATGCCAAATAACACTGAAACATACTTTTATGAACAAAAGAATCATTGCGGCCGCGGGAGCGTTCCTGTGTCTGCTTTCATCCTGTGACAACAACATGAACCCATTGCTTACAGATTCCGCGCTGCCTTATGGCGCGCCTCAGTTCGACAAGATCAAGACTGAACATTATCTTCCTGCGTTCGGGCAGGCCATCACCGAGGCCAAGGCCGAGATCGACGCTATCGTGAACAATCCGGACTCTCCGACCTTCGAGAACACGGTCGCCGCTCTGGACGAGGCCGGAGGCCGTCTGAACGACATCGCCAGCATATTCTACAACCTGATGGAGGCTGACACGAACGACGAGATGCAGGAAGTGGCGGAAAAAGTCTCCCCGATGATGACTGAATATTCAATGTACGTCTCTCTGAATGAGCCGCTTTTCGCCCGTGTCAAGGCTGTGCATGAGAGTACTGAGGGGCTTGAACCTGATCAGGCGAGGCTTCTGGACAAGACCTGGAAGTCATTCGTGCGCAACGGTGCCAATCTCGGAGCCGATGACAAGGAAACTTACAGCAAGCTCAGCGAGCAGCTTTCCTTGCTTACCCTCCAGTACGGCAAGAACCTGCTTGCGGCCACGAACGCTTTCACTTTGAATATTACCGATAGCGTTGACCTTGAGGGGCTTCCTGATTTTGTCCGTGAGGCTGCGGCGGAGACGGCGAAGTCCAAGGAGATGGATGGTTGGGCGTTCGATCTTTCGGCTCCGAGCTACGGTGCGTTCATGAAGTACAGCACCCGCCGTGACCTGCGTCAGAAGATGTGGATGGCCTACAACACAAGAGCCACTGAAGGGGAAAACAGCAACATAGACCTCTGCCGGCAAATCGCTGAACTGCGTCTGAAGATAGCGAATATCCTCGGCTACGAAACCTATGCGGACTATGCGCTTGAGGAAAGGATGGCGAAGAACCCTCAGACGGTCAATGAGTTTATCCAGAAACTCTTGGCACCGTCGCTTTCTGCCGCCAAGGCTGAGGTCAAGGAGCTTTATGAATATGCCCGTTCGAATGGTTTCGACGATTCCGAGATCCAGCCTTGGGACTTCGGATTTTGGTCGGAGAAACTCAAGGATGCCCGCTATTCCATCAACGATGAGCAGCTCAAGCCGTATTTCCGTCTGGAAAACTGCATCGACGCGGCTTTCGGTCTGGCGGGAAAGCTCTATGGCCTGACGTTCGAGGAGAGAAAGGATATTCCTGTCTATCATCCGGATGTGAAGGTATATGACGTGAAAGACGCTGACGGGGTACACAAGGCTTTGTTCTACGCGGACTTCTTCCCGCGCGCCAGCAAGAGGGGAGGGGCTTGGATGACCGAGTTCCGTGGCCAGAGCATCGTGAAAGGTGTGGAGAAGCGTCCGTTCATCAGCCTTGTGACCAATTTTACGAAACCTGCGGCCGGGAAGCCTTCGCTTCTGACCCATGATGAGTTGACAACCCTGCTTCACGAGTTCGGGCACAGTCTGCATGGCATTTTGGCTGAGGGAAGATATTCATCACTCACCGGGACGAATGTTTCGCGCGATTTCGTGGAGCTGCCTTCGCAGATTATGGAGAACTGGGCGTTTGAGCCGGAGTTCCTGGACACTTTCGCCCGGCATTTCGAGACAGGGGACGCGCTTCCGGATTCGCTTATAAACAAGATTGTGGTGGCCAAGAACTACCATGCGGCCTATGCTCAGGTGCGCCAGCTTCAGTTCGGAATTCTGGACATGGCTTGGCACACGTTGAAGGATGCTTCGGAATCCGGTCGCTTCGATGCTTCGATGGTTGGTGAGCCTTGTCGAACCACAAGCTCAGCAACCGACAGGCTCAGTGACTTGAAAACAATGCATACTCTTGGTACGATTGCCTTTGAGAAAGCCGCTTTGAAGAGTACAAATGTGGTTCCATCGATCCCTGAGGCATGCATCTCGACTTCGTTCAGCCACATATTCTCAGGTGGTTACAGCGCCGGCTACTATTCCTACAAATGGTCCGAGGTACTGGAGGCCGACGCTTTCAGCCTGTTCAAGGAAAAAGGAATATTCAGCACCGAGGTGTCGCACTCGTTCCGTGACAACATTCTCTCGAAAGGTTGCAGTGAGGACGAGGATGTACTCTATCGCCGCTTCCGAGGGCACGATCCCGAGCCGGAGACTCTGTTGGAGAAATTAGGAATAGTGAAGAATTAATATTCCGGAGTGAAATTGCGAAGGGCGGTCATCAGAGTGTTCTCGAAGACCGCTTTTTCGTGTTGCGAAAGGAATCCGACTTCGATAGGCACCTGAAAGAGACGTACTTTCAACTGCTCCGGAATCCTCTTGAAATCCAGAATCCTCTGGCAGTCCTTCTCGGTCGTCGCCACGACAGCCGTAGGATGCTCCTTCACGGCATTCATTATCTTCTTGATGTCGAAGCGGTTGTAGTTATGGTGGTCCATGAAGCTGAACCTCTTCACGATCTTGTGTTCGTCACTGAGGTACATCCGTAGAGGCGTGTCCTTGGCTATTCCCGAAAAGAGGATCAGCTTCTGTGAGTACGCGTACCTCCGGTCTCCTTCCTCAAAGATCGGTTGGAGCGTATTGTACCAAATGGTTGTGAAGAGCAGTGTCTTGACCGATCCCTTTTTGTCTGTTCCGGTGCAGGTTTTGAGATCATAGTCATCCAGACCGAATGACCTGGCCCACTCTATTTTCTGTTCGTCCTCCAGATAGGCAGGACATTTGGACACGATGATGATGTCGGCGTGGTGAAGCCTTTGAGGCAAGTCCCTCAATCTTCCGAACGGGAGCAACTGGTCCTTGTATGTGGGGCGGTTGTAGTCCACGAGGACGATGTTGAAGTATGCCCTTAATGTTCTGTACTGGAAAGCGTCGTCCAGCACAATCAGGTCAGCGGGCGGAATCGATGCGTCGGCGCATTTGCGTGTGCGCCTTTCTGTCTTCAGCTTTCCCGGGTGGCAGAGAATGTCGCATCCCTTGATCCTTTGCCTGTCCACGGCGACCGTCACGCCGGGAAATTTCCTTTTTATCTGCAAAGGCTCGTCGCCATATTCCTTGACCTTGCCGTCCTTCTCAACCAGCTGGAAACCGCTGCTGTTGCGCTTGTGTCCTCTTGACAGTACGGCAAGATTGCGGAACGCCCAGTCATCGCTTCGCAGGAGGGTGCGCAGAATCATCTCTGTGTGAGGAGTTTTGCCCGTCCCGCCCGCCGTGATGTTGCCAATGCAGATAGTCGGTACCTCGCAGGTACCCACCTTGAAGATGCCGTGGTCGTAGCAGGCGTGCCTCAACTTTAGCGTCAGATAATATGGTGCAAGAAGGATCTTGTCAAGCATAGACTGCAAATATACAAAAAATCATAAGCCATAGACGCTGTTTGCCTCTGAAATTTCAGTATTTCCCCACTTTTCGGCGATATATTCCAGAATCTTGAACACTTCCGACGGGTCGTTTTCCGTCACAAGACGCATTCTGGTCTCCTTGAAGTCGGGCAGCCCCTTGAAATAGCAGGATAGGTGGCGGCGCATCTCATAGACTCCGGTAGGCTCGCCTTTCAGATCCAGTGACAACTGCATCTGCCTTTTAGCAAGCTCGACCCGCTCCCGTACACCAAGCGGCGGAAGCTCCTCTCCCGTGGCAAGGAAGTGCTTGATTTCCTTGAATATCCAAGGATGCCCGAAGGATGCTCTGGCAACCATGATCCCGTCCACGCCGAAGCGGTCGAACGCCTCCTTCGCCTTCCGCGCGGAGTTGATGTCGCCGTTGCCTATTATAGGAATATGCATCCTCGGGTTCTGTTTTACCTCTCCGATGAGTGTCCAGTCGGCCTCGCCCTTGTACATCTGGCAGCGGGTGCGTCCATGAATTGTCAAAGCTTTGATGCCCGTGTCCTGAAGCCTTTCGGCCAACTCCACAATGATCTTGCTGCCTTCGTCCCAGCCGAGTCGTGTCTTGACCGTGACCGGCTTGCCGACGGCCTCGACGATCCGTTTGGTGATCATCACCATCTTGTCCGGATCCTTCATCATCCCCGAGCCGGCGCCTCTTCCTGCTATCTTGCTGACAGGACAGCCGAAATTTATGTCTATAAGATCACATCCATGTCCTCCGACAAGATCCTGGGCGTGATCCGCCATCTTGGCGGCCTCGACCATCGCATCCGGGTCGCTGCCGTAGATCTGGATTCCGACAGGAGCCTCGTCATCTGTGGTCTTGAGCTTGGCGTAGGCCTTCTTCGCGTCCCGGATCAGTCCTTCCGAAGGGATGAATTCCGTATAGACCATGTCGGCTCCCTGCTCCCTGCATATTCCTCTGAAAGAAGCGTCTGTAACGTCCTCCATCGGTGCCAGGAGCACCGGCCTTTCCCCGAGATCTATGTTCCCAATTGTCATATTGTCGATATTCTCTGACATCCTTTCCGCTTGGCATTTTCCTTGCGAGAGATGTCATTTGTCTGCAAAATTACTATTTTTGCAGGACAGAATAAAATAATGGTTAATCAGTAGTGTATTAGTATGAAAGAGATAAAGACAATCGGTGTCCTGACCTCAGGAGGTGACGCGCCGGGAATGAATGCCGCCATTAGAGCCGTGACCCGTTCGGCGATCTACAACGGATGGAAGGTTTTCGGAATCTATCGCGGTTATGAGGGACTTATCCACGGGGACCTGAAGGAACTGACAACGGAGAGTGTCAGCAACACCATCCAGAGGGGCGGGACGATCCTTAAGACCGCCCGCAGCGAGGAGTTCATGACTCCGGAAGGACGCAAGAAGGCCTACGACAATCTTGTCAAGTTCGGAGTGGACGCCTTGATTGTCATCGGAGGCAACGGTTCCCTCGCCGGGGCCCAGGCTTTCGCTCATGAATATGACACGCCGATCATCGGTCTTCCAGGCACGATAGATAACGACCTTTATGGCACGGATTCCACAATCGGTTATGACACAGCGCTTAACACGATTGTAGAGTGTGTGGACAAGATCAGGGACACGGCGACATCCCACGACCGCATATTCTTTGTCGAGGTGATGGGGCGTGACGCGGGCTTCCTCGCGCAGAATTCAGCCATCGCCGCCGGCGCCGAGGCCGCCATCATCCCTGAGGATCAGACGGACATCGACCAGTTGGAGAAATTCATCAGCCATGGCTGCCGCAAGAGCAAGAACAGCTCGATTGTCCTTGTCTCCGAAAGTCCGAAGGACGGGGGAGCGATGCACTACGCCGAAAGGGTAAGGCAGGAATATCCTGAATATGATGTCCGTGTCACCATCCTCGGTCACCTTCAGCGTGGAGGACGCCCTTCTGCCTATGACAGAATCCTTGCAAGCCGCCTCGGCTACGCCAGCATCGAGGCTCTTCAGGAAGGCCAACGGAACATCATGGTCGGCATCTCCAACAACGAGATCGTCTATGTCCCGATCGGTAAGGCCATAAAGTTGGACAAGCCTATCGACAAGGAACTCATCAACGTCCTCGCCGTCCTGTCCATCTAATCGGCGTCTTTGCCGTTCGGAAAAGCAGGCTCGGATGTGGACTGCGGCAAATGAATGATCCCAAAGTGCCTATAAAAGATTAAGTTTGAATATTTCGGAAAAAATGCCTATCTTTGCGACCCCTATGTTGTGTAGGGATCGCAATATTTTATGTTAAACCATTAAAGATCAAGACAGTGGACACACTTAGCTACAAAACAGTCTCCTTGAACAAGGCTACTGTAAAGAAAGAGTGGGTTGTCATCGATGCCACGGATCTGGCACTCGGACGTCTTGCCTCAAGAGTCGCTCTTGTCCTTCGCGGCAAGAACAAACCGGGGTTCACCCCTCACGTTGACTGCGGTGACAACGTCATCGTCATCAACGCCGAGAAGGTTATCCTCAAAGGCAGCAAGATGACTGATCGTGTTTACGTTCGCTACACCGGTTATCCGGGCGGACAGCGTTTCACGACTCCGAAGGAGATCCTCGCGAAGAGACCTGCTGAACTCGTAAGGAGAGCAGTGAAGGGTATGCTCCCTAAGACACGCCTTGGCGACAAGATCATCAACAATCTGCATGTCTATGCAGGTCCAGAGCATCCTCACCAGGCACAGAACCCTAGAGAAATTAAGTTGAACGAAATCTAACAGAGCAAATGGAACAGAAAAACGCCCTTGGAAGACGTAAATCAGCCGTGGCTCGTGTTTATCTCGCAGCTGGACAAGGCAATGTCACAATCAACGGCCGCAGTGTTGAGGAGTACTTCAAGACTGACGCTCTCCGTTACATTGTGAACCAGCCTTTTGCGGTTACGAAGACAGAAGGTCAGTTTGACGTCAAGGTTAACGTTGTCGGCGGCGGCACAAAAGGCCAGGCCGAAGCGATCAGACTCGGAATATCCCGCGCTCTCAGCGATCTGGATAGAGAGGCTTACCGCTCAGCCCTCAAGGCCGAAGGCTTCCTGACACGTGACTCCCGCGAGGTCGAGAGGAAGAAACCTGGTCAGCCTGGCGCACGCGCACGCTTCCAGTTCAGCAAGCGTTAGTCTTGTCTGGATTGTCAGCGGCATAAGCTGATTTATGAAAAAGCACAGTCCGGTGCTTCAAATCCCGCGGACTTTTCGCTGGATGAGAATCCGGTGAACGCTACCGGGGATTGCCGGGACTGCGGAAAATCTCAGAGACTGGTCAAGGACCACTGCTCCGGGATTGAAGAAAAGAGCCTTCAGGCTGTCGGCAAAAGGTCTGGAGGAAAGTTTAAAACAAAAAACAAGAATTTTAAAATGCCACGCACAAATTTCCAAGAACTTCTTGATGCAGGTGTACATTTCGGACATCTGGCCAGGAAATGGAACCCTAAGATGGCTCCATACATCTTTGACCAGAAGAACGGGATTCACATCATCGACCTGCACAAGACCATCGTCAAGATAGACGAGGCTGCCGATGCAATGAAAGAGCTTGCGCGTTCAGGTCGCAAGATTCTCTTCGTAGCCACAAAGAAACAGGCTAAGGAGATCGTTGCCGAGAAGGCTGCGGCAGTCAATATGCCATCGATAACCGAGCGCTGGGCTGGTGGTATGCTTACCAACTTCCCAACCATCCGCAAGGCTATCAAGAAGATGAACACCATCGACAAGATGAAGGAAGACGGCACGTTCGAGAAGCTCGCCAAGAGAGAGCGTCTGCAGATCAACCGTCAGAGAGAGAAGCTTGAGAAGAACCTTGGTTCCATCAAGGACATGAGCCGTCTCCCGTCCGCTCTCTTCGTAGTTGACATCCAGAAGGAGGCCAACGCCGTCAAGGAGGCCAACCGCCTCAACATCCCGGTATTCGCATTGGTTGACACTTGTTGCGATCCTACCCCGATTGATTATGTGATACCGGCTAACGACGACGCTACGAAGTCGATCGAGACAATCATGACTGTCCTCTGCAAGGCCATTGAAGAAGGCCTTAACGAGAGGAAGCTTGAGAAGGAGAAAGAGGCCAGCAACGAGGCTGCCGAAGGTGAGGCTCTTGCCAACCCTACAGGCAAGAAGCTCCGCGCCCGCAAAAGCGCGAAGCCTGTTGACGTAGAGGCTGAGGCCGCTCCTGCGGTTGAGGCCCCCGCTGCTGAGGAACCAAAGGCTGAGTAATTAAAGGAGAACGAGTTATGGCAATTACAGCACAAGACGTAATGAAATTACGCAAGATGACATCCGCTGGTATGATGGATTGCAAGAAGGCTCTCGCCGAGGCTGAGGGTGACTTCGAGAAGGCAGTCAACATCATCCGTGAGAAGGGTAAGCTCGTCGCCGCCAAGCGCGCCGACAGAGAGACCTCCGAGGGTGCGGTTCTTGTCCGCATCAACGGTAACAAGGGTGTTATCGTATGCCTCGGTTGTGAGACCGACTTCGTTTCCGCCACCCCTGACTTCAAGGCTCTTGCAGCGGAGATCGCAGACGCGGCTATCGCGTCGTTCCCTGCTGATATCGAGGGTCTGAAGGCCAGCAAATGCTCAAACGGTCACACCGTTGAGGAGGAAATCTCCGCCCAGACCGGCAAGACCGGTGAGAAGCACGTTCTCGCTTACTATGCCGCCGTCGAGGCTCCGTTCATCGGTGACTACGTTCACTTCAACGGTAAGCTTGGCGCCATTGTCGCCTTCAACAAGGAGATTCCTGCCGAACTCGGCAAGGCTGTCGCCCAGCAGGTGACCGCCATGAACCCAGTCTCTGTCTCACCGGCCGACTGCCCTGCTGAGGTTGTCGAGAAAGAGCGTGAGCTCGCTATTCAGAAGACAAAGGACGAGATGGTTCAGAAGGCTGTCGAGGCCGCTCTCAAGAAGGTCGGCATCAACCCTGCCCACGTTGACAGCGAGGATCACATCGAGTCCAACACCGCCAAGGGTTGGATCACTCCTGAGCAGGCTGAGCAGGCACGTGAGATCATCAAGACCGTCTCAGCCGAGAAGGCCGCCTCACTTCCAGAGCAGATGATCCAGAACATCGCCAACGGACGTATCCAGAAGTTCTTCAAGGAGCAGACTCTTGAGGAGCAGGATTTCGTTCAGTCAGACGAGAAGGTTTCTGTAGCGGCTTACATCAAGTCGGTAGATCCTGAGGCCAAGGTCATTTCATTCAAGAGGTTCTCCCTCAGCGACTAATTTTGGCTCACAGATAAAGAAAGAAGGCTGGCCGGTTGGTCAGCCTTCTTTTGTTGTTTTGGACTTCAGTCACTTCGGCAAGCTCATTGACCATGGACTGAAGGATCAAGGAATACTTGGTCGCTGAGCTAGTCGAAGCGACTCAAATCAGTATATTTTTATAACTTTGCTGCATGGAAAACAAACGATTTCTGGAGTGCTGCTGCACCGATGCGGCGGAAGCGGTCGAGGCGATGAACGGCGGAGCCGGGAGGATTGAGCTCTGCGAGGATCTGTCCTGCGGGGGAGTCACCCCGGACCGAACAAACATCGTGGCGACATTGAGGGCGGTGAATATCCCTGTGAACGTGCTGATCCGGCCTCGTGGCGGTGACTTTGTCTATAATGAGGATGAGGTAAATGCGATGGTGATGTCTGTCAGGATGTGCCGTGAACTGGGGGTGAACGCTGTTGTGGTCGGCGCGCTGAGAAAGGAAGGACAAATTGACACTGAGACAGTAGGACGATTGGTGGCCGAGGCGGGAGGACTTCACGTCTCGTTCCATCGTGCCTTTGATGAGTGCATGGATCCGTTCGAGGCGTTGGAAGACATAATCGCTCTGGGTTGCGACAGGCTTCTGACCGCCGGACACGCACCCAATGTCAATGAAGGAGAACAGACCCTTAGGGAACTGAACGAAAAGGCTGCCGGAAGAATCATCATCCTTGCCGGCTCTGGCGTGAGACCGGGGAATATCGCTCATCTGGAAGCGTCAACAGGATGCAGTGAGTTCCACTCTTCATCCCACGGCCCTGACGGCAGGACCTCCCGTGAAGTTGTCGCCGCTATGGTTGAACGGTAGGTATGGTTAAATCGGTGCTTCGACAAGCTCGGCAACCGATTTGACCATTCCGTTTCACTGAATTTATGGTCACTGAGCCTGTCGAAGTGGCCTATGAGTAAGAAGATTTTTTTAATGAATATGTCAGAAAAACAAACAAATACCCTTCAGGAAGAGGTTTCCCTATGGCGGATCTTCCTGGTCTTCGCCAAGCTCGGGGCCTTCACCATTGGAGGAGGCTACGCCATGATTCCGTTGATCAGGGATGAGATGGTGAAACGGGACTGGATGTCCGACGAGGAACTGCCGGACATCATCGCGATGGCCCAGTCCGCCCCCGGAGTTCTTGCCGTGAATATGTCCATATTCGTCGGCCACAAGCTCCACGGTGTGAAAGGCAGTGTCGTGGCAACCCTTGGCTCGGTGCTGCCGTCGTTCGTCACCATCCTTCTCATTGCCATGATATTCACGAACTTCCGTGATAATCCAGTGGTGGAGAGAATATTCAAAGGCATCCGCCCGGTCGTGGTGTCGCTGATCGCTGTGCCGATGATAAACATGGCGAGAAAGAACAACAAGACATGGTGGGCGTGGGCGATCTCCGGAGTGACACTTTTTCTGGTGTCGTTCCTCAGTTTCTCGCCTATCTACATCCTGCTTGTGCTGATTGTGGTTTCCGCAAGTATTGCCGTCATCAAGAACAAAAAGGAGGTGCAGAATGACTGAGTTGGCGCTTATCCTGCAACTTTTCTGGGTGTTCTTCGTCATTGGACTGTTCACGTTCGGAGGAGGCTACGCCATGCTTTCGTTCATCCAGACACAGGTCGTTGTGGCTCATGGATGGCTTACCGAAAGCGCTTTCACAGACATTGTGGCCATCTCACAGATGACTCCGGGGCCAGTGGGAATCAACTGTGCCACCTATGTCGGCTACGAGGTCCTGCATCAGGCCGGGGCAAGCCACCTTGTCGGCATCCTCGGCTCGCTGTCTGCGACATTCGCCGTGATCCTGCCGTCCTTCATGATCGTGCTGGCGATAGTCAAGTTCTACACGAAATTCAAGAACAGCCTGGTCTTCGCCAGTGTTCTGGCCAGCCTTAGGCCTGCGGTCGTGGGGCTTATCGGAGCCGCCGCCCTGATTCTGATGTTCAGTGTGGATTGGAACGGGATAACCCCTCAGATCAGCATTGTAAAGGAGAATTTCCCGGATTGGATCAGCTGGGGACTGTTCGCTGCCGCTGTCGTCGCCTCTATGGTTTTCAAGGTCGGACCGATCAAGATCATCGTAGCGGGTGGCGTTCTGGGCTTGCTTCTGTATTGACAACCAAAAGATTTTTGTATCTTTAGAGTTTGTTAGCAAGCGTTTTATAGGATTGCTATGAACATGAATCAACGTTAATATATTCAAGAATGAAAAAAGTCATCAGCATCATCGCTCTTGTGCTTCATTTCGGGTTCTGTTCCATTGCGGCGAATGGGACCGAAACGACGATCAATGTGATTCCTTATCCTCAAAGCGTTGAGATTGGGAAAGGCTTGTTCAAAGCTGCCGGTGCCAATTTCAACTGCGACCAGGGAATTGACCCAAAGAGTCAGGAAATCATCAAGGAATTCGCCGACAAGATCACATTCATCAGCGGAAGGATATGTTCCTATGCCACTCCGATAGGCCTTGGTAAAGACTGCGCTAAAGTGAAAGGCTTCATATTCCTTAAAGACACATCTCTTGGCGAGGAGGAATATTCCATCGTCATCAGCAAGACCAACTGCGTCGTGCGCGCCTCTTCGTACAACGGCTTCCTGTATGCCGTCCAGACCTTGAAGCAGCTGACGAGCGTGAGCATATTCGGTGAAACTCCTGACGCTTCGGAGAAATTCCTCTTTCCTTGCGTGAAGATTCAGGACAAGCCACGCTTCGGCTACAGAGGCATGCATCTTGACTGCTCAAGGCATTTCTTCTCTGTCGATGAGGTCAAGAAGTATCTTGATGTCATGGCCATGTACAAGCTGAACCGATTCCATTGGCATCTTACTGACGATCAGGGCTGGCGCGCAGAGATCAAGAAATACCCTAAACTCACTGAGGTGGGAGCGTTCAGAAACGGGACCGTCATCAAGAAGGACTGGAACTCCAACGATGGTGTCCGCTATGGCGGCTACTACACTCAGGAGCAGATGAGGGACATTGTCGCTTACGCTGGCAAACTTGGCATCGTTGTGATCCCGGAGATTGACCTTCCAGGCCACATGATGGGGGTTCTGGCCGGCTATCCGGAACTTGGCTGCACCGGAGGCCCTTACGAAGTCTGGACCAGATGGGGAGTTTCTCCACAGGTTCTCTGTCCGGGCAAGGAAGGCATGTTCACGCTGCTTGAAGACGTGTTCACCGAGCTGATGGACATCTTCCCTTCTGAATATATCCACATCGGCGGAGACGAGTGTCCTAAGACTGAATGGGAGAAGTGTCCAGCCTGTCAGGCCAGGATCAAGGAACTCGGCATCAAGGCTGACGGGAACCACACCGCGGAGCAATTCCTCCAGAACTATGTGACGGCGCGTGTCCAGAAGTTCCTGAACGATCATGGCCGCAAGATCATCGGCTGGGACGAGATTCTTGAGGGAGAGCTTGCAAAGGGTGCGACCGTTATGTCGTGGAGAGGTACCGATGGCGGCATCAAGGCTTCCGCTATGGGCTTCGATGTCATTATGACCCCTAACACATACTGTTATTTCGACTACTACCAGTCCCAGAATAAGGACAAGGAACCTTTCGGCATCGGAGGCAATCTCCCGCTTGATAAAGTCTATGGCTATGAGCCTCTTGATGGACTTGACGCGGAACAACGGAAGCACATACTCGGCGTGCAGGCGAATCTTTGGACTGAATATATCGCCACGCCTGAGCATCTGGAGTACATGCTTCTTCCGCGTATGACCGCCTTGAGCGAGGTACAGTGGTGCGTTCCGGAGAACAAGAATCTGGACAGGTACAAGGCTGCGCTGCAGACGGAGTCCTTCAAGATCTTCGACATCCTGGGCTACAACTATCGCAAGTTTTAATTTTCAATGAATATGAAAAAGAACATTTTAAACATTTTGGTCTGCGCCGCCACAGTTGTTGTGGCGTTCAGTTGCGGCAATGGATCAAAGAGAGCCGCCGCCGAAGCGGAAGCTGCCGCTGAGAGGGCTCGTTTGGATTCCATCTCTGTCGCGGAACAGGCCGCAAAAGAAAAAACAGCTATGGACATCATCGCTACATTGCCGGCGGAGCCGGTTTTCGACATCGTGACGAATTTGGGCACGATCAAGGTTAAATTGTACAGCAAGACCCCGAAGCATCGTGAGAACTTCGCCAAACTGGCTTTGACCGGTTACTACGACAGCCTTCTTTTCCACAGGGTCATCAACGGTTTCATGATTCAGGGTGGAGATCCGTTCACCAAGGACACTTCCGCGGCCGCGGTTGCGAAGTATGGCCAAGGAGGCCCGGGCTACACGATTCCGGCGGAGTTTGTTCCTGAATATACCCACAGGAAGGGCGCTCTCGCCGCGGCCCGCAGGGGAGACGTGGCCAACCCAAAGAAAGAATCTTCCGGTTCTCAGTTTTACATTGTGCAGGATGCTGATGCATGTGCACAGCTCGATGGTGCCTATACTGTCTTCGGAGAGACTGTCAGTGGTCTTGATGTCATTGATCGTATCGCGCAAGTGGCCACAGACCAGAGAGATAAGCCTCTGATGGATGTCCGGATAAAGACTATCAAACTAGACGAAAGTTGTTTGCCTGATGTGAAATCCGCTGAAGAGAATGCATCGGAAGTGGTAAAAGAAACAAAATAACAATAGCAAAAATGGTCTAAAACGTTATTTCTATCTTTTGGATCAGGAAAACAGAAGTTTGGGACAAATTAAAACTGCCCAACCTTGCTTGTTTTATAAAAAAGATATACCTTTGCAACGAATAGTTTTTTCATAGGTTAAGTTTTAGGTTAGAATTGCGAACGGGGTCTGCTGCGACAGCAAACCCCGTTCATCTTTTATGTATCTAAGTGGCTGATTAGCTTGTCCTCACAAGTGAATGCCGAGTGTGTCGAAGCATCCAGACTTGTGAGGACAACTGTTTTCAGTTTATGAGGCCGTCTTACTGCTTGAGGGACGGTGTTGAGTCAGGGGTGAAGTCGTTGGTGGAGTTGTTGGTGTCGATCAGCTTGCCGTCCGCGCCTCTCTTGCGGAGGACGGATTTGCCGTAACGCTCAGGATCCTTGTCGATCTTGCCGCAGTGGGTCCAGCCGGCGTCGATGGACTCGTCCCAGCTTGTGTACTGGAAATTCTCTTCGATGGCGGTGTTCACTCCGTCCAGAACCCATGTGTTAGGAATCTTGTAGGCTTTGGCGATGCTCATCTCGAAGTCTCCTGCAAGGGAGTGGTTGATGTATTTCCCCTCCCATTTGTAGTTCTCAAGGTACTTCTCCTTGGTCATTCCGTAAGGAGGCAGGGAGATGATGTAGCCCTCGAATCCTCTGTCGTGGAGAATCCATACGGAGAGGGAGTATGTGAACCAGATGTCAAGGTTCGTGACGTCAGGGTTATCCACATCTTGATTGGATGCGGAAGTGGACTTGTCATACCATTCGAAATCAGCGTGACTCAGATCGAAGGAATTAGGGTTTGTGGCCAGATGGTTCTGGGCATTGTTCGCTATGATCAGGGATTTCCCTGGCTCGACAGGGACATCGTGTCCCTTGCCCGGGATGACATATACGGTTCCTACCCCGCAGGCTTCTTTTTTGATAGGCTCCAGGAACTCGAACGGAGTCTTTGTGGAAGAAGGGTATTTGGCCTCGGAGATCATAAGACCGTCTAGATAGAGGAGTTCGTCTGAGTTGTTCGTGATCTTGAAGTATTGGTCACCGTGGAACTTGTCCGGCTTCCCGGTGGTAGGAAGGGCGTTGCTGGTGAAGAACACTTCCTCGATCAGCACCTCACCTGGCTCGATGTCCCTCCAGCTCTGCTCAAGGGAAACTTTCTCCAGTTCAGCTCCGGCTGTCGTCTTGAGGACAACGTCGGCGTTACGGTAAGCGTCAGTCCTGTTGGTGTCCAGCTGAAGGACCACACTGTCCTTTCTGGTCTCGGCGACCGTGATCCAGTCCGGTGTCTCGGCGACTTCATAAACATAGCCCTGAACGGCAGGGAAGGCGACTCTTCCTCCTCTTCCTCTTACTTTCAAAGCGGATGATTCCGGCTGCTCCGGCGGAACAGGGCCGTTCTGAGTGATCTTGAAAGATTGGAGACCGAGGGATGTGTCGAATGTCAGCGTCGAGGTTCTTGGTGTGGCATCCTCGTAAGGCTCAACCGTGACGGTTACCTCGGTGTCAGAATTACCGCTGAGGGCTGAGACCGTGTACCAAGTGTCGGTTTGTGGCACTTGTGCCGTCCAGCCTCTGTTGGAGGAGATGAATACGGTCTGTGTGCCACCGTTGGCATCAAATTTCAACTCATCGGTTGAAAGGGTGAAGATCGGATCTTCATCATTGCAGGCCGCAAGGGCGAGCGCTGCAGAAAGAATCAAAAGTAACTTTTTCATAATCTATTAGTTGTTAACAATAATTATAATTTTCGTTTATTAAAACGCCAGTCCTATGGCGGCTGTCAGATACTCCGCCTGACCGAATCCGTCAATGGACCTGAACGTGAATTCCGGTCTAAGAAAGACAGCGGTGTTCTGCCCGACCTTGCGCTGGAGCCATATGTCCAGTCCGGCGGTTGTCCGCCCTGAGGAGATCATCGAATGAAAATGCTCATAATGCTCCAGAATCCTTTCTTCGGTATACTCCTTTGGAAGCGAAAGAGTACCGTCCAGACCGAAAGTGCGGTGCAGCCTCGCATTGACACTGAACAGCCAATCCTTGTGAGATCTCCTCAAACCCATTTTTAAACCGGCGTCAGCAAAACTGAAAGCCATCTCCCTTTTCGGGAATATATACTCAGCGGACGAGCGGTAATATTCAAAGACAGGCTCGGCGCTGAATGTTCCGGCCACAGACGGAATCTCCACCGCGCCTTTTAGGTTGGCGGACAGAATCCGGTTCCGGTACATTGTCAGGGAACCCAACACAGCATATTCCTTGTTTTTGCCTGTGTCGATGATGTTCTCTGTGCTTTGCCGCAGCTCATAGGTCATTCTTGCGAGGATATTCCATTTCACGGAGCCGCTTAGACGTTTGTAACCTACGAGACCGTCCACTTTCTGAATCCACAGATCAGTGATCGGCACCTCATTGTTGGCGACCAGCAGACACTCTATGTCCAGACTGTTGTAGGACAGCAATCCTGTCCAACCGTCGGGATGTCCCGGCGTGGCTGTCGCGGAGACTTCCCAGCTGTGGCCGTTGTACCTGCTGGACGTGAAGTCTCCGGCACCGTCGAATCTTGCGAAACGGCTTCCAAGACCGGTGAAATGCAACTCGGATGTGTTGGCTCCCAGCTGATCGTAAAAACTTACATCCTGAGACTGTTTGTAAACTCTGAACTCGGCGTTCAGGTCAAAGACATAGCCTTTGGCTGCGATTCCGCCGGTCAACGTGGTATTCAGATCTGATGTGACAGATCGTGGACGCGGATCCACCTGACGGTATTCGTGCAATGCCCTGTAGCCACCATAGACCCCGATGTGCGCTTTCCCGATCAGCCGTGACCAAGCTCCGTAGAATGAATATTGCTCCTTCTGGAGATTGCCTCCGACCGTGTCCACCATCACATCAGGGTACAGCAGCTCAAAATCAGAGGTGGAGTTCCAAAGGACATTCCTTTTCACCCCTCTTGAATATTCTGCCCCGGCCCTGACAGCCGAATGATTCTGCAAGCGGATCAGAGAATTGACCTTGACTGAACCTTGGTCCAGCCCGTCTCCCTCCTGCGGCAGCAGGGCGTCACCCTCGCGGCGGAAATCATAGACCGCCTTGATTTCTGAATATGTCGGGATGTCCCATAGCAGGAAACTGCCTGCGTTGTGGTCGGCGATCTCGGTTCGTCCCAAAGCACGGACAGGGGAAAGAAACCTTTCTGAGGCCGGATTGACATCAGTGCCACCTTGCCCCATTGCCGGTATGACAGCTGTCAAGACTGTGAATATTATGCAGATGATCCGATTCATTTCAGTACTGTCAATTCGAGGTTCAATGTCTCTTTGTCGTTCAGCAAGGCCACGGATGTCATCGGCGAGTTGTAACCGGCGAAACGAACCTTCTTGCGCTGACCGTCACTGAACACGGCCTTGCCGTCGAAGGAAATCATATATATTCCTTTCCTGAGCTTGACCGTGGCTGTCCCGACCTGAAACGTAGGGATCTCATATTCCTGCCTCGTGTTGAGGTCTCGGATGAACGAGCCGTCAAGGGTGTTGTCCACCTCGACCCTTTCAATTCCGGCACTGACGGTCGGGCAGGTGACGTTCATAGTCACGATTGTGAATACATTCTGCCCCGGGTCCTTCTCGCATCCGCAGAGAAAGATCGAAAGTGCGATGAAAATATTCCTTATGGTTTTGTGTGTCAGCATATTCATTAAAGTTTGAAGTTCAGCTCCATTCCGAAGTACGGCAGGACGGAGCGGCGCACGAGGATGCCCATGTTCGTCCTGTAGTCAGGCGAGACATCCAGAATCTTGTTCACGAACAGGGCGCAGGAGATCTTGTCGTGGTAGATCTTCTTTGTGGCCTTGAGGTTGATGTTCATACTGAACGGGATTCTGAAATATATTGACATCGAAGGGGTATATTCCCTGATCATCTGCGCCAGGATGCCGTTGGCGGCCGATTCGTCCGTGAACGGGTGGCTCTCCAGATTCTTGTCGATGTAGGAAATCGGCCTTGCGTCTTTGGCTGTGTTCTGGCTTCCGGTGAACCATTGGCACTGGAACGAGGTCGAGAAGATCATTCCCAGCCTCGGGATCTGGGTGTCGAACATAAAGTTCGTGTTGAAGACCTCGCGCAGGAAACCGTCCGTGTCCTTGTAGTAGCCGACGTAAGGGTAGGTCTTGCCGGCCACGACCACCGATGGCCTGTAATATGTCGGCTGGCTGTTGCTGTACCTTGTCCTGAACCAAGCTCCGCTGATGGTTACCTTTGTCCTGATCGGGCGGATTCTTGGAGCCGAAAGAGTGAACTCTATGCCTTCCTTTAGGGTGCGGCTGCCGTTCGTGTTGAACGTGTGGCTGACCAGAAGCGTGTCCGGAACCCACGGGGTTGTCTCAGTGGAAGGCGGGCCGATCAGGGTGTTCTTGTCGATCGTCTCCTCCAGGTAGTCTTTGTAAATCACTCGTGTGAATTCGCTGGCATATCTGAATCCGGAAGTCATATCCTCTCTGAAATAATCTATGTTGAACGAGAGATCACGTCCTATCTGTACGTCGGTAGCGATCTCCCATTTGAAATTCCTCGCCGCCTTTAAGTCGAAGTTCGTCGGGTCTATCTTCATCACATAGACATTGATCCTTCGCAGATTCTCCTCGACCGGCCAGTAGTTCATCTGGGTGATGTCATAGTAGATCGGATCCGGGTAAAGCTGATCCATCGTCGGGAATTTGGTGTGCCAGCCCGCTCCGCCGGACAGACCTACCTTAACATCTTTTCCGAAAGCCTTTTCCAACCGGAGGTTCAATCTCGGATCAAAGTATGGTTTGAGATTGACGGAATATTCCTTGCCGGCTCCGGCCATCGCGGCAACCCTCACTCCGGCGAGCCATTCGACCAAGAATCCGTTCCCGAAAGTAAGTGAGGAATTGTCCTCGATAAAGGCTGACATCTGGTGTGTGGCCGGGATTGTGGAATAGTTCCTCGGGCGGACATTCATATCCACTGAGAACGGCCTCTCCGGGTCGAATATGGTTCCTTTACCGAAGTTCTTGTTGACATTCCATTGGGTTCCAGCCTTGAATATGTTTTTCGTTCTCCCTAAATCCTTGCGGAATTTCGCCGTGCCGTTGAGGTAGGCGTAGAACGGCTTCCCGTCCACCTTCAGTGTCGCCTCGTATTTGTACGGCACTATTGTGACATCGAACTCTCCTTCCTTCAGGCTTGTCGAGAGAGGCATAGGGGAGCTATATTCCACGAACTTCCATCTGCTGATCAGGTCTTTCTCATAGGTAAGGGAACCGGTGATGTCAAGGCTCTGGAAGAACGATTTCAGGCTCTTGCTCCGGACGGTATATTCCCCGCCCAGCGCGAATCGGCTGTAGTTTGACCTGTAGGTTTCGATCGGGCCGCAGTCGCCGAAGTCCAGATTCTTGTCGGACTTCTGGTTGTCGAACGAACCGGTGTAGTCAAGGCTGCCGCTGAGGACTCTGACAAGTTCCCCGGTCCAGGTCTTTCCTATCCTGTAACTTCCGGTAAGTCTTTTGTAATTCTGTCTCGTGTTGCGGGGATCCGCTCTGGAATCCAAGAAGTTGCCACTGAAATTCATCGTCAGCTTGTCGGTCTTGCCCCATTCCAGATCCTTGCCAAAGTAGAATAGCTTGCTCTTCATATCGGCCTTGAAACGGGTTCTGGTGTCGTTGCCGCCCTTGCGCCGCTTGATGTTGACGAGGCCGCTGGTGAGGTCGCCATATTCAACGGAAGGGATTCCGCGGATGATCTCGACGGATTCGACATCTTCAGTGGTGATGGTCCTCATATCGACTCCGGCGTTGACGAACGATGATCCGTAGTTGCTGAAAGCAGGTGTGGTCTGGAGGTTCGCATCGTTGTTGACAGGCACACCATCGATCAGGAATCGTGTCCCGAGTGAGGATGTGTTGTAGTTGTCTCCGGAGACTGAAACAGCCCTGAGGTCGATTGTTTTCGGTGTTGAGAATGAGGGATCTACGGAACGTCCTCCTGGCAGCAACTCCAACAGGTCCGCGAAACTGGATGGTTGGATATGCGCGATCGCGTCCTGTCCGATCCGTGACGAGCTTGTCAGCCCGTGGCTTTCAGTTGCCGTCACCACCACCTCGTTGATGGCGAACGAATCTTGGGTTAATGAATATCTTCCGTCTTTCCTCACGGCGGTTGTCAATGTCTTGTAGCCCATGCAGGTGATCTGTAGCGTTCCGCCTGTGGCCTTGAGCCTGAATCTGCCCAAGGAGTCTGTGACATCCCAGATTGTCTTATCCGCTTTTAGGGTCACAGCCGCCCCCGCGACCGGAGAAGCGTCCGCTTGGTCGATGACCGTGCCGGTGATGTCCTTTGCATTGTTTTGAGCCGTACCGTTTCGGGAACCGCTTACTTGGGCGATTGCAGTGACTGACATTGCCATTGCCGCCACGATGATGATCAATGATTTTATTCTGGTTGCAAACACTTTTAATCTTCCTGTCTTGGTTCGCAAAATTATCATCAAATCCAGCCTCTATCAATGCCAATATATTATGATGCTTATGATGTGCTTGGAAGGTAACTCGTTGAATGTTGGCAAGATAGTTTCGTGCATGGCGCGGCGAGTCCATGGCGGGAGCCATCCTTTTTACTGATAATTAGTGATTTGCCGCCACCTTATACCAACTGTTAGCGATTGTGTAAATCTTGTAAAATGAATATTTTTGTGACGATTTTGGATAATAGTGTATTGAAGGGATAATCCCTACTTTAGTCGCATGAAACTTTCTGAATTAAAAACAGGTGAAGTCGGTGTCATCGCCAAGGTGAACGGTCATGGTGGCTTCCGGAAAAGGCTCATCGAGATGGGCTTCATCACCGGAAAACGGGTCGCCGTCGTACTCAATGCTCCACTGAAAGATCCTATTGAATATGAAATACTTGGCTATAAGGTTTCGCTGAGGCGCTCCGAGGCCGGACTCATTGATGTCATCAGTGAGGAGGAGGCCAAGGCGGTCGTGGACGCGAAGCAGGATGTCACATCGATCTTTGACGATGACTGTGACGAGGTGGCCGCTCTGAATTTGGAAATGGAACGTCTCGCCAAAGAGAGACACCACGTCATCCGAGTCGCCCTTGTCGGCAACCCGAACTGCGGAAAGACCTCGTTGTTCAACATCGCTTCCGGCAGTCACGAACACGTGGGCAACTACAGCGGTGTGACCGTGGACGCCAAGGAAGGGCATTTTGAATATAAAGGCTACAAGATCGTTCTTGTCGATCTGCCTGGAACATATTCATTGTCCGCCTACAGTCCCGAGGAACTTTATGTCCGCAAGAATCTGATAGAGAACGTCCCTGATGTCGTTGTCAACGTCGTGGACGCGTCCAACATCGAGAGAAACCTCTACCTCACGACCCAGGTCATCGACATGAACCTCCGTGTCGTGATGGCTCTGAACATGTACGACGAGTTACAGGCGAGGGGAGACAGCCTTGACATCAAGCAGCTTGGCTATCTTCTCGGAATGCCTGTCTGCCCGACCGTCAGCCGTGACGGTACCGGAATCCCGGAACTGCTCGACACGGTCATCAAGATCTACGAGAAGCATGATGAGAGACTGGCCCGCCATATCCACATCAACCATGGTCAGGAATTGGAGAAGAGCATCGACCGCATCAAGCTCCTGATCCAGAAGAACGAGGACATCCGTG
Source organism: uncultured bacterium (assembly GCA_963657715.1). Classification (GTDB taxonomy): domain Bacteria; phylum Bacteroidota; class Bacteroidia; order Bacteroidales; family UBA932; genus Cryptobacteroides. The sequence goes on from CAVKML010000008.1 coordinate 75,406, forward strand.
GCAAGTACTCCACCCGTTATCTGGCCATCAAGTACCTGGAGAACGACAAGCAGATCGAGCGCGTGATCGGGACTCTGTCCAACGCCGAGGAGATCGCCAAGGTCCGCGCCGAGGAATCCGCCCGTGTCGAGACCCTGCTCCAGACGAATGTGGAGTCCGCGATCGTCGATGCGAAATATTCATTCATCCACGGGGCTCTCGCCGAGACTTACACTCCTCATGTGGATTCCAAGCCGAAGAAGACCATCACCGACAGGATCGACGCCGTCGTCACCAACAAATGGGCGGCCTTCCCGATATTCATCCTCCTGCTTTACCTCATCTTCCAGTCCACCTTCACTTTGGGCAATTACCCGATGAACTGGATCGACTGGCTCGTGGGACAGTTCGGGGATTTCGTCGCGAATTTCATGAAGGACGGCTGGCTCAAGGATCTTCTCGTGGATGGCGTGATCGCCGGAGTGGGAAGTGTGCTGGTGTTCCTGCCTAACATATTGATTCTATATTTCTTCCTGTCTATAATGGAAGATTCCGGGTATATGGCTCGCGCCGCTTTCATCGTGGATAAGCTGATGCACCGCATCGGCCTTCACGGCAAGTCATTCATCCCGATGGTGATGGGCTTCGGATGCAATGTGCCGGCGATTATGGCGACGCGTGCGATAGAGAGCCGGAAGAGCCGCCTCATCACGATCGCCATCCTTCCGTTCATGTCCTGCGCCGGCAGACTTCCGATCTTCGTCCTGCTCGCCGGAGCCTTCTTCCCGCACAATTCCGCCCTCGCCCTTTTAGGAATATACTTCCTCGGAGTCCTGCTGGCGATCTTGTCCGCGGTGGTGTTGAGCCGTTTCATCAAGGAGGATGATCTTCCGTTCGTGATGGAGCTGCCACCTTACAGGGTCCCGACCGGAAAGGCGATCTGGAGACATACCTGGGAAAAAGGCAAACAATATCTTGAGAAGATGGCCACGACGATCCTGATCGGTTCCGTTGTGATCTGGTGTCTGGGCTATTTCCCTCGCTCTGACAAAGGCGCTGAGTATCAGCAGGAACATTCTTACATCGGTCAGCTCGGCAAGGCTGTCTCCCCGGCTCTTGATCCGCTCGGATTCAGTTGGAAAATGGACATCGGCCTGTTGACCGGAGTCGTCGCCAAGGAACTGGTGGTAAGTACTTTGGGCGTGATGTACGCTTCCGATGAGCCGGAAGTCTCCGAGGTCATCGAGTCCGGTGACTCCGACGCTCTCGCCGCCGACACTCAGCTTCAAGGCACGCTGGCGCGCTCTGTCAGTCTTCCTGCGGCTGTTGCATACATGATATTCATCTTGCTTTATTTCCCTTGTATCGCTACCTTTGTGGCGATAAAGAACGAGACAGGTAAATGGCGTTGGGCCATAGCGATCTGTGCCTACACGATGATTGTCGCCTGGCTTGCCGCCTTCATCGGCTTCCACATCACGGCGCTGTTGATTTAATGAATATTTTAACGTGGCCTCAGGCTACACCAATGAAAGATATGACGAAAATCCTAACCACAGAGATGTCCGTTTCGGACTTGATTGACATCGACTACAGCCTGCTTCAGGTGATTTCCAGAATGGGTCTTGACCTGAAGTATGCCGGTCTGCCCGTGTCCGAGGCCTGCCATAAATGCGGCATCGATCCGGACACCTTCATTCTGATCTGCAATGTTTACTCATTCCCGGATCACATTCCTTCCAAAGAGGAGCTGGCAAGCGGCAACATACGTAACATCATCGACTACCTGCACAGTTCCCATCTTTACTATACGGGACAGGCGCTCCGTGTCCTCGAGAACTCATTCGACAAGCTTGTGGCTCCGTTTGACGAGAGGCAGAAAAAGGTCGTCCTGAAGTTCTTCAATGACTACAAGGAGGAACTTGACAAGCATTTCGCCTATGAGGAGGAGGTCGTTTTCCCGTACATCGAGGCTTTGCAGAGGGATGGGGTGAAGGCTTCCGGATATTCAATCGAGCAGTTCGAGGAGCATCACGAGAATGTAGAGGAAAAGCTTGAGGACTTGAAGAACATCGTGATGAAATACCTTCCTGGCGATTGTTCCAATGAATTGAAAATTATGGTGTTGTTGTCCATCTATCATCTGCATGATGATCTGAGGCGGCACACCTATGTTGAGAATAATATTCTTGTGCCGATCGTAAGTGTGTTTGAACATGATTGAGAATAGGAAGACAGTTGCTTTGATCGTGCCGTCTGACATCGTTGCCAGAGGGCTGGAGAGCATTCTTTCAGAGCATGGTGAATTTCATGTTCTGGAGAATCTTGTTGACTGTTCCAAGGCCAGTGAGACCAGGCTTCGCAACCTTGCTCCCGACATTATAATCATAGATCCGTCGGTCTTTGATTTCCAAAGCAGGAAGGAAGGCCGTCTGGCGATCGCCGAGCTTTGTGACGCTTCCGTGATCGCGTTGGAGGGACCGGCTGTGACGGAGGATGTCTTGAAGCAGTACGATGGGGCGATTTCGTTGTATGATGACTCTGTTGGGATCTTGAAGAAGATTCATTCCGCTGTCGATTCCAGGCAGCCTGACGTGGCTTCCGACAGTGATGAGCTTTCGGCCCGTGAGAAGGAGATTCTGGTCTGTGTGGCGCAAGGAATGCTCAACAAGGAGATCGCCGACAAGTTCAGTCTGTCCATCTACACTGTCATCACTCACCGCAAGAACATCACCCGCAAGACCGGCATCAAGACCGTCGCCGGCCTGACTGTCTATGCGATTCTCAATAACCTGATAGACATTAATTCTGTTCAGTAATATTTTGTGATAGGCAGTACCCCGCTCAACCAGAATTTTGCACGTTACCAAAATTCTTGGGTCGAGCGGGGTACTTGCCTATAGGGAAATGATTCAGTGATTTCTATTTCAGATTGATCTCAGCGATGACGGGGTAGTGGTCGGAGTAGCGGACGCGGGGGACGGTGTGTGACACGGCACCGAAATGCGACGGATAAAGAATATAATCGATGCGGATGAAAGGCCAGAGGAATGAATATGTCGCTCCGAAGCCTTTGCCGGCCTCCACAAAGGAGTCATCACGGCCTTTTTTGAGGCGGTTGTACGTGTACGACATCGGGTTGTCGTTGAAGTCGCCGGTAACGATCGCCTCCAAGGTACAGTCCTCGATGTCTGACATCACCTTGTCCACCTGCTCCGGCCTCCGCCGGATGGATTTCTTCATTTTTTCCTCCGTCTCCCACATCAATTCCCCGTCCTTGTCCTCCACAGACTTCTTGAGCCTGGACAAAGAGACGTTATAACTCTCGAAATGACAGTTATAGACCCTGATCTCGGTGCCATCCGCAACCTTCAGGTCCGTGAATATCGCCAGATTCGAGCTCTTCTCGAACGTCAGTTTCCCTTTTCGTTCGATAGGAAACTTGCTCAGCGTGACATTCCCGTAACTGCCTTTGTCGGTCACGAACATGAAGTAACCGACATGATACCCTGGGAACCGCTTCTCGAAAAATCGTGACACATCATATTCACCGGGCAGGTTTACCTCCTGAAGGCACACGATGTCAGCGTCGGTCTCCATGATGAACCTCACGACCGAATCTGCGCACGCCGCCCGGCTGCCTTCCTCCTTGAATTCCGGAGCGCGTCCCAAAGCAAAATGCCCAACGTTGTAAGTCAATATCTTGATCGTCTCGGACTCCTTCTCGACCGCACCCGACGAAAACTGAAAATACCGTCCGATGAATATCAACGATGGCAGCAACGCCAGCAACGGAATCAGAAATGAGCTGGAGCCTTTTCTGGCGGCAAGGACAAGGAAAATTCCGTTGAGAATCGCGATAGGCACGAACAGCAATCCGAAGACCGTCATGTACCATGCCTTGGCGGGATTCACGACCATCGAGGCATAGCTGAGCAGAAGCAGGAAAGCGACAAGCAGCATCAGCATTCTTGCGATGATGCCGCCGAACGAATCCTTGCGTGTCTTTCTGCTCATAACGAATCAGCTTGTCACCTTTGCCAAAGCTTGCCGGATTTCTTCCAATAAAGAAGCAGCAGGAAGCCAAAGAGCATTCCTCCGAGGTGGGCGAAATGCGCCACGCCGTCCATTGTGCCTGTCACACCAGTGAACAGCTCAATGGCGATGAATATCAAGACGAACCATTTTGCCTTCAATGAAATAGGCGGGAATATAAGCGTCCAGATGTCATTCGGATAGAGCATCGCATAGCCGATCTGGATTCCGTAGATCGCTCCGGAGGCTCCGAGCGTAGGTGTCCGCAGGAGATTGATCTGTCCCGCTGTCAGGATTTCAGGATTGGCGGAAGCCATGGCCTCCATCTGGAAATATTCAACGACTGTGTGTGTCAGCACGGCTCCCAATCCGGCTACAAAATAGAAGATGAGATATTTCTTTGACCCGATTGTCCTTTCCAGGGCGGATCCGAACATCAGGAGACAGAACATATTGAAGAACAGGTGCCAGAAGCCTCCGTGCATGAACAAGTAAGTGACTGGCTGCCAGATGCGGAAGAACGGCGATGTCGGGTAGAACATCGCGAATGTGCTCACCATGAAGTTCTGGTTGATCAGCGTGGCGACGAACATCACGATGTTGATCAGCAGGATATTCTTTGTCACCGGTGGGTACCTGTTGAGGAAACCGCCGAAGCCGGATTGTCCGTTGTAGTAGTATGCCATATTCTTATATTCAAAAAATTAAAATAATTTTTCCACCTGCGCGGTGGTCATTATCGCCATGATCCTTTTTCCGTTGCCGGTCAGTTCAGGGTTGCTGCTGGAAAGCAGTGTGTCCAGCAGGTGTCTCGCCTCCATCGGAGATGCTAAAGGGTCGCATCCGGACGCTCCCAGAAGGGCGACTTTCTCCGCCATGGCCGCTTCCATAACCCCAGGCAGCGAGGAACTGTCGTCCGAAAGAATCAGCAGCAGGTCCGAGACCATCGTCTGGATCTTCCCGGCTTCGCATGAATATCCCTCCGGAACCCCATTGACCACAATCGTGTCCGTCCCGAACGGTGAGATGTCAAACCCGAGTCTGGCAAGCAGCTCCGCTTTGTCGTCGAAAACAGCTCTGTTCGCGGCTCCGACCTCTACCTTTACCGGGAACATGTTCGCCTGCGTGACGTGTTCATTCTTTGTAAGAGCGGCCAGCGCTCTGTCGTAAAGGATTCTTTCTCTGGCTCTTCTGACATTCACGATCATCAGGCCGTCTCTTGCCGGGGCGACAATGTATTTCCCGCCGAGGATGATTGTCTGACTGACCGGCAGCGTTTTCTCTTCGAAAAGTTTGCCATAGTCTTCCCTTTGGTCAACATATTGCCCGAAATTACCGTTGCCTGATCCTTTCCAACCGGTCGCTGAGCCGTATCCTCCGGTCGCTGAGCTTGCCGAAGCGACTTTCCCTACGGCACCATATTCATCGGTCGCTGCACCTGTGGTTCGACTGTGCTCACCAACCATCGAAGTGCCGCCGATCGAAGAGACCGGATCAAACGGATTATACCCACTGTCCACCGCCACCTGCGGGATCGATTCAGGTTGATATTCAGAGAAATGTGATCCCAAAACCGGCATGTCGTTAGCCTCCGGATTGCTGAAATCAATCCCCCCGGCGAACGAATTTTTCCCCAGTGTCTCCTTCACCGAAGCATAGACAACCTGGAATATGAATGAGTCGTCTTCGAACTTGACTTCGGATTTTGTCGGGCTGATGTTCACGTCCACGCTGTGCGGATCCACTTCCAGATAGATGAAATATGACGGTGTCACCCCGTCCGCGACCATCCCTTCGTAGGCCTTCATCACGGCCTTGTGCAGGTACGGGCTTCGGAAATATCTTCCGTTTACAAAGAAGAACTGGTTTCCCAAAGTCTTCCTCGCCGTGTCCGGTCTGCCCACGAATCCGCGCAGGCTTACTACGGAAGTGTCAGCGCTGACATCCACCACGTCTCCAGTAACGGATGCCCCGAGCAGATCCATGATCCTGAACTTCAGTGATTTCGCCTGCTTGAGGACGTAGATGTCCTTGCCGTTGTGGCTGAGTGTGAACCCGATCTCCGGCCTTGTTAGAGCCACTTTCGTGAACTCTTCGACAATATGCTTGAACTCCACGTTGTCCGACTTCAGGAACTTCCTTCTGGCCGGAACGTTGTAGAACAGATTGCGCACGGCTATGTTGGTCCCTTTCGGGGCGGCCACTTCTGTCGTTGAATTGTGGATCGAAGCCGCGAACTCGACCTGGCAGCCGACCTCTTCGTCTTCCGTGCGGGTCTTCAAGGTCACTTCCGCGACAGCTGCGATTGAGGCGAGCGCCTCGCCCCTGAACCCGAAGGTCGTGATGTCCTCCAGATCATCGGCCGTAGCGATTTTCGATGTCGCGTGCCTCTCAAAACAGAGCACGGCATCGTCCGGATTCATTCCCTTGCCGTTGTCGATGACTTGGATCAGAGTCCGCCCGGAGTCCTTGATTATCACCGAGATCTGTTCCGCTCCGGCATCAACGGCATTCTCCACAAGCTCCTTCACCACGGACGCCGGCCTTTGCACGACCTCTCCCGCGGCGATCATATTCGCTATGTTTCCAGGCAGTATCCTGAGCTCCATTCTAAAGAAGTGAATAGAATTTCGTGAAATAAATCAGTACTATAGCAAGCAGGATCAATCCGACTATCCCGATGATTTTCTGTGCCTTGGTGGTCACGGTAGCCCTTCTCGCATAGTTGCCTTCACGCAGCGAGCCACGGATGTAGGAGCCAGGCACGTATTCTCCTTTCTCCTTCTCTTTCTCGAAAGTGCCGTCAACCTTTCCGAACTTCTGACGGCGCTCTTCCTCCTCCTTGTCATAGTAGAGAGGCTTATAGTTGAACCTTCTATGCTCCTGTTCTCCAGGGAAAGTAAAAAAGCCCATAATCTTTCAAATTACCTTAATCTTAACAAAGATAGTCAAAATCTCAGAATATAGGTTTTAATCTTTGTTTTTGATATGATCATCACCTTGCGTCATCGTGCTTGTTTGTGTGGACAAGGTGACTGTGTAGCGAGTAAGGAACTCAAGTATATCCGCCATCCCAACATAGTCAAGTCTGTCACTGGTGTCTTCCACCGTGTGAATCATAGGATCAGTACCAGTGTGAAAATATGTTACAGGTATGTTCTCTTTTACGAAATCGAAATGGTCACTCAAAGCATCTTCGCCTTCTGTCAGGAGGAGGGTTGTCGGTGGCATTATGTCGTTTGGTTTTATTGTTGGGTTGTTGAACTGCCTGTAATAGAATATTCCCTGTTCCGGACGGCCGAGCATATCAAGATTGATCATTTCTTTCACATATTCTTTCCTGAAAGGCATTTGTGCCACAAACTCTCTTGATCCGAGGCATCCTTTCTCTTCTCCACCAAAAGCAATGAATATGATGTTGTGATGTGTCGTTATGACACTCATTCGTTTGGCTAAAGCCATCATCATCGCCACTCCCGATGCGTTGTCATTCGCACCTCGCCTGGGTTCGCCGCTCTCGTTGTTTGGAGCAAGGGTGTCATAGTGTGCTCCAATGATTATGTACTCATCACTCGAACCTCGTTTAAAGCCTAAGATATTGGCCGCTGGCAAGTGAGTCTCATAATGTTTTGTGGCTATTTGTATTCTATGTGTCGGTGGCGCTGTGTAGATGCTTCCCGTCAAAGTGTCAGCAACGCTTTGAGGAATGAATTTCGTAAGTTCGCTGTTGTTTATGACAAAGACTGGGATCTTATGCGTGTCATATATACGCCCGGCTTTCGAGATTACTGGCTTAACGACCCTTTGCGGTGGATTCACGTAGATCGAAGCCACAGCTCCTGCCCGTTCCATTTCAGCAATGCTTGGTGTCCGGCCGCTGTCGCCTTTGTAGGGACATATAACCACTTTGCCTTGCATCAGACAATGACAAGAATCAGGTATGGCATCTAATATGACCACATATTCCGTAGAAAGTGTATTGGTGGCACTGCGGGCCTGAACCACGAAGTTTTTTCCGAATATAAATGGTGTAATTGTGTTATCTGTAGTTAATTGCAAGCTGCCTTCACCCCACATATATTCAGTGATGTCAAAAGTTTGCTCGTGACACTCTAGCCCATAATCCGCAAACTTCCGCATCAAGTGCTTCCTTGTCATCAAATCACCCTCGGATGCCGGATACCGATTGCCAATTGAATCTGTCAGAAAAACTACTTCATTCCGTAACTCATCAGCTTGCCCCAAAGCACATAAGGCATTAATGCTGGTCAATATGGTAAAAATCAATAATTTCTTCAGAAACATCATTTTTTTTATTGCAAATATATACCAATTTATTATATATTTGCAAAATGAATTTAATAACCAAGTTTATGGAATCATCAACATTTCAAATTCATCAAGACCAGTGCACGGGGTGTGGGAAATGCGTCGAATTAGCACCTAACCATTTTGTTTTAAATAATAAAGAAGTAGCTTGTTTCAAAAAGACAAAATCTGATACCGCAAACTTTGGAACAGAGGAAGCAAGTACGATTTTTGAAGTTGCGGAAGAGTGTCCAAGTTCATGTATAGAAGAGATTGGTTAGTCTTTGCATTGATTCAGTAGTTCAGCAATTAGGCAGAATTTTAAGCCATTGTAACCCCCCTCTCTATAGGGACAGTAGATAACAATAATCTATCGTCCCCTTTTTTGTATACAATTCCTTTCATAATTGAAGAAACTTCAATTAGCTCTTTTTTAGTAACAGGTTCACTATTAAATCGTGAGAACTAAACGAAGTATATTAGCGGAACGATAACATTAAGTCAGCATAGATGAAAACAATAAGGACAGTAATCATCGCCGCCCTCGGTGTCTTGGCGGCTTGTTCTCCGGCAGCGAAGGATTTGGAGGACTTCACGAGTTATGTAAATGTGAGAATAGGATCCGGCGGTCACGGACATGTGTTCGTCGGGGCGAGTGTGCCTTTCGGAGCGGTCCAGCTGGGACCTACGAGCATTCCTCAGCAATGGGATTGGTGCTCTGGCTACCATTCCAGCGACTCCACGGTCATCGGATTCTCGCATACTCACCTGAGCGGGACCGGAATCGGAGACCTCTTTGACATCACGGTCATGCCGGTGGTAGGGACGGTGAGATATTCAAGAGGTGAGGAACCGGAAGATGATTCTCCTGAAGCGATCGCCGCGGCACAGGCCACAGGAATGTGGTCCTATGCTGACAGGACCAAGGAAGTCGCAAGACCGGGCTACTACAGCGTTCCATTAACCCGCTACGGAGTCACCGCCGAGATGACGGCCACCACCAGAGTCGGATTCAGTCGCTACACTTTTCCGGCTTCGGACAGTTCGGCGGTGGTCTTCGACCTTGAGAACGGAGGCTGCTGGGACAGAGCATACGACACGAAATTCAATGTTGTGGATAGCTGTACCATAGAAGGTTACAGGTTTTCCACCGGTTGGGCCAAAGACCAGAAAATATTCTTCCGCGCACAATTTTCGAAGTCGTTCGATTCCATTGACGAAATCGCCGCGAAACGATCATCGGCGGACGGTCAAGAATATTCAGTGAACTACTTCCGCGCCGGCTTCCACACCACTGAGGGGGAGCAGGTGATGGTGAAGGTCGCGGTCTCCCCGGTCAGCGAGGAAAAGGCGGCTTTGAATATGTCGGCGGAGCTTCCTGGGTGGGACTTCGACGCTGCGGCCGAGGCCGCCCGCAAGGCTTGGAACACGGAACTTTCCAAGGTCAAGGTGATCGCTCCGGATTCGGAGGCTGACACCCGTACCATCTTCTACACAGCGCTTTACCACACGATGATAATGCCTTCCACCTTCAGCGATGTGGACGCTCCGAGAACTGAATATACCACCTTCTCCCTTTGGGACACATATCGCGCACAGATGCCTCTGATGACAATCCTGCATCCGGACAGGGAGAATGATATGGTGGCCTCGATGCTCAAGATTTACCAGAAGCAGGGCCGTCTTCCGGTCTGGCATCTGGTCGGCAACGAGACCGACTGCATGGTCGGCAATCCGGGGGTGATCGCTGTCGCCGACGCTGTCGTGAAAGGATTCGACGGTTTTGACCGTGATCTGGCTTGGGAGGCTATGAAGACGACAATGATGGACACCATCAGAGGCCTCAACTACCGTCAGAAGTACGGCTATATTCCTTCTGACACAATGCTTGAGTCTATCGCTTTCGACATGGAGTACGCCATCGCCGACGCCGCCGTGGCTTCCGCGGCCGACCGTCTTGGCAAGAGCGAGGATGCTGAATATTTCCGCGCCCGTAGCCATTCCTATCGTAACTATATGGATTCCACGACTTTATTCGCTAGGGGACGCTTCTCCGACGGCAGCTGGAGGACTCCGTTCAATCCATATTACTCAGAGCATCGCGCCAATGATTATTGCGAAGGAAACGCCTGGCAATATACCTGGCTCGCTCCTCACGACTATTCCGGCCTTGTGGATTTCTATGGCTCTCGTGAGAAGTTCGTAGAGAGGCTTGACTCGCTTTTCTGCGCTGATTCCAGAATAGATGGTGAGGATGCATCTCCGGACATTTCAGGTCTGATAGGGCAGTACGCCCATGGAAACGAGCCGAGCCATCACGTCATTTACTTCTATACTATGGCGGGCGAGCCGTACAAGACCGCTGATCTGGCACGTCGTATCTATTCCGAATTCTATAAGAATGCCGAGGACGGCCTTTCCGGCAATGAGGATGCTGGCCAGATGTCCGCTTGGTACGTCCTTTCCGCTATGGGATTCTATGAAATTGAACCGGCTTCCACAAGGTACTGGTTCGGGGCTCCGGCTTTTGAGGAGGTTGATTTGAAGGTTGCAGGAGGTGTCTTCAAGGTTAAGGCTTCCGGATTGAGCGATGTGAACCGCTACATCCAGGGCGTCACCCTGAACGGCAAACCTTATGACAAGGCTTATATTGAATATTCCGACATTGTCAAAGGCGGGGAGCTTGCCTTTGTGATGGGGCCGGAGCCGTCAGTCTGGTATTGATAAGTTCTTTGAGTCGCCCTAAGGGAGTGAGTACAAGAATTGTGTTCCTAGATGAATATTTTCAGATAAGTCTGGCGACTTTATAATGCCAAGAGTGGCTTGCCTTATTGTTATGTTTGAGGCAGGCCATTCTCTTTATTTCTGAAGTACGGGGTGATTTTCGCTGTTTTTAGTGAAAAAATGAAAAAAATGTCAAAAAAAGTTTGGAGGGAAAGAAAAAAGTGCTACCTTTGCAGCCCGTTTCGGAAGTAACGGTAAGTTCATTGACAATATTGAAAGATTAGTACAACAAGTACCGAGAACGAAAAGAGAGCGTTGATTCTTTTTTTTAGGAAAG
>CAVKML010000009.1:0-83747 GCA_963657715.1 uncultured bacterium
GAGATCAATCTCACCCTATTTTTACTCTTTTTTCGCATTTTTTAATATAGTTCGTAATGAAATATTTCACAAAGAGCCTTCTTTCCTCATCGTCGGTCATATATTCCAACACAGTATGAAAGATTGGAATTAAAACCTTGTCGTCGAGTCTGATTTTAGAATCGATCTCTTCATTATAGAATTTCCCATCGTGATAGCACACCTTGAGTACTTGCAAAAGGAAATTCGGAAAATTTATAATCGAACCGAATCTGTCTTGCTTGCCTTCATCCTGGTTGCCCTCACGAGGCAGTTCATATCTTACATTGTTTTTTGCATCCTCAAAAAGATTGTTGAGAGTATGAGGTCCGCAAACTTCATCATCCTCAATCAAACTGCGGCCATCTTTCGTTTCAAGTGCTTCACACAAGGAATCGAAATCATTAGACCGAAGATTTGTCCATTTGTCATCGAAAATTATTGACCTCTGGCCAACAGGGAAATTCATTTGAACATATGAACTCATATCCGAGCAGGCCTCCCATATAAGATGGAAAAGTTTGCGCTCTTTAGGATCCAACTTGCCAAGCAATATCGCTTTGAGGACTTCGTGCTTTTCAAGTTGTTCCCCGCGAGTATTCATAATCTCAAAATAATGATTCAATTGAGTGTCTTGCGGAACTGGAATACGAAGAATGATCACCCTCGTAAAAAGGTATTCTGAAAATTCTTTTATAGTCAATCCTTTTGTACTGAGAATTTGCGGAAGATTCTTTTTCAACAAGCCATACACATCAATTATATTTTGCGCGGCCTGATGTTCTGAGTATTGATTACTCTGAAGCATAATAAGAGCATCATCGGCCTCTTTTCTGTGGTCATAAGAAAGATTGGGCTTCTCAAACCAGTCCGCAACTTGAAGGTGCTTCAACAAACTTACAAGAATAGTCAACGTCGTCAAACGTTGTTGGCCATCTATAGTTTCAAAACACGTATTTCCATTGACGGTTCTGACAAAGACAACAACGGAACCGATATAATAGTTTTGATTAATATTGTTCCTGGCATAGTCAGAAATGTCTTCCAGCAATTGAACCGCTTCTCTTTCTCCCCAATCATAGTTGCGTTGATAAATTGGAATGACATACTTTCCCTCTGACAGCAAGTCCTTCACTGTCAGTTGCGCTATATTGTTATTAATCATTGCCATAATATTTGTTGTATTCTTTAAACATTTCCTTCACTTCCTCACAACCGGAGCATTGCTTTGACCGCACTCCTTCCATATTCACATTGATAATGTCATATGGAGTTTTAGCATCAAAAACCTGTCTGAACAGGCTGTCACCACCTAATGCGTAGTTGTCAACGGATGCCAATTGCACAGTCCTCAACTGAAGCCTCAGTTTATATGCCCAAATGAAAAACTGAGGCACCACCTTGTCAAGTTCTTCTTCTCCGAATCTGTCCACATAGTACAAAAGAAGCGTATAGAACATATCCCTTATATATCCGTCTCCAGTTCTACCCGACCCATTGTAAGAAGTTATCAAGTTTAGAATAGCCTTTGCCCGACTTCCCTTCGGTAAGGTTTTCCCATATTGACGGATGTGTTCATACAGATTCATATAATGACGAATCATATCAAAGAATCGACTTCCATTGATTATCTGATCATCAAGATTGAAGGGGTACTCAATATGGTTTCTGTCTATCATTCTGACAGGGTCTTGGTTGTATGCGTTGGAGAATATATGGGCTATTACTTCCATGTGATAGAATGGATAGCGTTTCCCGTCGCCCAATGAAACACCTTTGAATATATCCGTATGCTCCTTGACAAACCATCTTGCCCACTTTCCGCGAGACCATCTTTTTGCTCTGAACAAGGTTTGGAATACCTCCATCAAGAAAGTGGTTGGCCTGTTTTGCCACTCATCAATATTTTCACTGTCCTCCCGACTTAGTGAAGAGATTTCCCTCAGGTGGTATGCTTTCAACAAATCATGTGCGACAAGATCTTTTCCACGGGCATTTTGAGAATCGAAGAATTGAAAGGCTTCCGATATGTTATGTAATCCAACAACAACAAATTCACACTTTGTCAGCAGAAAATCAAAGAGTTGCTGATCAAAATCAACCTTTATGTTCTCTATAATGTGAATATTCTCCACTACATTATGCAATGAATAGCGGTTGCTAAAAGACACTCTTTCTGCAAAAGCATTTATCTTCTTGTATATATCAGAGTAATGAGCCTTGACTCTATCGTCTGTCAATGCATCATACATGACACGGATAAGCAATACCAGCGTAATTATACGTTGTTGCCCGTCAACAATTTCGTTGTTATGTAAAACAAGGGTACCAAGTCTGTATTGCTTTTGCTCTCTGAATGCAAGAATATCTGAAATAAGTTGGTTGACATTCTTTGCCGTCCATTTATATGGCCTTTGATATGGCGGAATAACAAAATCATTGAAGGGCAAAGAACCAACGTTGCAGATTTCAACTTGAGGCAATTGCCCTGAAATGTCTTCTTGAAGGACATACGACCTGTCAATATAGTTATAATCTTTCTCCTCCTGATGAAGATGTTGATCTATTGGAATTGCCATAATAACTATTTCTATAATTAAATATTTTGGCCAACTAATTACAAAGCCGGAGAGCGTTTCCCTTATTTATCTTTCCATCTATTTGCCTCAGCATCCCACACAGCCGCTTTCACTTTATCTTCTGAGATAATCCTCCGAAGAGCATCTTTATTAGTCTCAAAGATCTTTTCCTCTCCATTGAAGTGATATTTATTTAAATTATCAGGCCTTCCATCTACCATTGTCTTAAACCGGCCAAGAGTCAACCAAGCATAATGAGAATCATAAGCGGATATTGTTCTTCTATAAACGGAGATAACACCGACACCTTCCTCGCAGAAAACAAGCGGCTCAACAAGCAAGAAAGATACTTTAGTACATCCATCATTGATTAGTTTACGAGCGCAGAAACGACTGATATCATTATTTCTCTCGGCCTCAGACTCAACAGCCGTCGCACTCTTCTGCTTGTCAAATTCATATCTGACTTCTTTTTCCACATTGCCATTCCCGTCCGCTTCAAAGACAACCCAACCTTTTGCCAGAAAAGCACCGATATATCCAGGTCCGCCAGTTTGATACAGAAATACAATATCGTTATTACGGCAACGCTTGATCAGATTCGTCCTCCAAACCTCACCATATTCACAAAGGCCAAGAGCATTTACGTCATTAGCGAATATGCTCTTCTGCCAATTGTCATCCAACATATTGAAATGGACACAATTTCTATGAATATGTCTATCAATTTCAACCATATCCGGAATTTGTGTTTCAGGCATCGACTCTGACTTTGGCTCCTCCTTATCAGGAACTTGTATTTCTAACTCCGGCTCGTTATCATCCTTAAGAAGATGGTTGAATCTATTCCACAAAGTCTTGATTTCGGTCTTGCTCCGATCTTGTTCCGTCTCCATTATACTTGAACGTAAGACTTTTGTAATATTCTCAAACACTGCCACATAATCATCCGTAGAGGAATCGAATTCAAGCTTCTCCAACTCTTCAGATATGGTTTTGATTTGTGAATCATCAAGGTAAAAAATCAACTTGTTGAAAATTTCTGATCTTAACGCGATTATTTCCTCTGGCTCAACTTTGCCATCATTCATAATCGACCACATTTTGGAAACGAACTCAGCATATACAGAAATCTTATTCTCATACACCTTGATATTTCTCTCGCGCGATTCTTCATTATTTGACTGACCAGTAAGCAATTGATTGGTCACGACAGCCGTAAAAACAACCGACAGAACAACGGCGATGGTTTGGAAAAGCATATCCTGCGCAGAGAATATCTTCGGCAGAATAGCGAAAACTCCAATGATAAAAATAGCAACTGCCAAATAAATAAGGAGCCTTGCGGTATCCTTGGCTTCTTTCTTTTGCTTCTTATCCATATTTCAACATTTATAGTTCAACATCAACCCAACGGCACGCAATCAAAATCCGCCTTGCAGCAGTGAGACTTTCTGTAGTCGTAGCCATAGATGCGCATATACGCCTCCGCAACCTCAGTTGCCCCATTGTTGAACGGATTGGAATGATTTGTCGAGACGACCACTGACATCTCAGGTGTCAGCACCTGCCCATTGGAACGCTTGATTCTTTTGGGTGTTACCTTAAATGCTTTCATTGTAATGAATTTTTAATATGAGACTTACGGCTAAGGGACTGAATTTGTCACCCTATATTCAGATAGTTAAACTTTTTATTCCGACACTGAGAATCATCTTCGCGAAATCCAGACCGGTGATAAGACGAACACCCTTTTCCTCAGCAAGCTGTTTCGCATCATCACTGTAGTCCTCACAAGTGGAAACCACCCACATCTGATTCATAAAATCCTCAATGCCACCTTTCTCAGCATATGATGCGATCTGACGGACGGCCCAGTCTCCAGTGCTCCCTTCGTGCTTCTTTACCTGAACCATCACCGTGGTCTCAATCGCGTCAAAATGGGCGATAAGATCCGCGTCCCCGTCTTGTGTTGGGCAGCTGTTCTTCGCCGGTCTCTCCACAACTGCACCTATTTCCTTCAGATACCACTCCACAAGAGACTCAAACTTCTGATCCTGGAGCAGATTCCGTATCAACCCAAGGACTGGTTCAGCCACGGTATTCTCAATTTCAGCCTTAAGATTAATCGGCTTCTTGTGCATCCAGTCAGCAACCGCTGTATCAACCTCTCTCGCGACTTCTTCTGACAGGCATGCATTTGTTCCTCTGTTTTTCATCGCGGAATAGAGATGTTGAGGCGCATACTCTGAACGTGGGATATCCGTCGCTACAAGTTCAACCTTGCGGAAGAAGCCAATATCCACGAGCTTTCCACAAGAATCATAAAGATAACTGTCTTCCTTCAACACAAGCTTATTTCCTGCGTCATCGGTCAGAAGATCCAAATCGATGGATTTGTTTGTAAGCACTTTGTCATCCACAATCCTACATACGCTGAATGTATCCCACATAGGCACAACCACGACATCTCCTGCTTTCATCAGAACGATGAACCGGTAAAGGCTGTAACGGTTCCTTCCCAATCCGGAATAAGACTCCAGCAGCATTAGATCTTCCAATGCCTTCATACCATCCTCCAGAACAGCATCGACAAAATAATCCTGAGAAAAGTCTGACCACCCAATAGAAATGTAATGGTCATCACTACCAGCAGTCCCGAAAAAAAGATGCCGGGCATACGGCGACGCGTTTTCACCGCATGTTATGCGGTGCATCCAGTAAGAATTATTCATCTTATATATTATAGATGATTAAAACAGAGATGATTTCGATGAGCCTACAATTCAGGGAAAGGTTCTATATCCTCTTCAGGAATGTCTTTATCACCTTATGCCAAAACTCCCAGTTCTTGCCTCTAGGGCAACTTGGATGATCTATCGCAAGCGCAGGGATATTCTTCCCATCAATATTATATGTCCAGACATCTGCTTGATAGCCATCAATCTCCTTCAAAGTTGAATGTTGCCCATCCCAGTCAGGAAGTGTATTATACAACCTCCTTCCCCATACTATGATAGCATCTGGAGTCAACTCTTTTAAAACCTCAAGGAAAGCCGGTTCAGATTCTGGGCTATTAACCAATTCTTGCCTAGGTCCGGTTTGAGCCACTTGAATATAATTATAGAACGCCATACCATTCCACAATTCTTCTCTTTCTTCTTGCGTTAAGACTCTTCCAGCCATAGCTCTCTCAAAACAAAGAAATGTTTGTTCATACTTCTCTCCGGAATAGTTGTACACATAAGCATTCAGGACATCCTCCGTAAATGCATGGCATTCATCAGCGATCTCTTTCCGCTCACACTTTCCACAGTTTTCGATGTCTGTGCAGTAATGACTTTCACCTAAAACCAGAATTCTTTTACCATCCAAACCAGATGACAAATAGTTTTTGCCAATCCAAGGCCTAAAATTTACATTGCTCATAATGCATAAAGATTAATTTGTTCAAAAATAAATAATAGCATACCGGAAATCAAGTTCATTCCGGTTCATTTCAATGTGTCTCACCAAACTGCAAACAGTTCTCCGCATAATCATATTCATCAGTTGTTTGTGTCGTCAGAAATGTGGGTATATTCCAAAGCGTGGCACCGTCGCTCATTTTAGAATACCGGTTCTGGAAGACCGTTGGAATAAAATAAGCAGCAGTCCCACGCACAATCCCGCTGAGGGGATATGACGAGGGAAAATGTCCGCTTACTCTCTTCCAAGTGAATTTTCCAGATTCGTATTCGAGAATAAACTTACACTTCCGTGTTCTCAAGTATGTCTTGCTAAAGTACACAACTATTTTTGAATATACAAGGCTGCCGCTTATCTTTTTCCAAACCGCCTGATGACACCTTCCAGAGCTGGTCCGTTGATTTTTCCACGGCAAAGGTAATACCTCCGACTGTCATTCTGCGGCAGCGACGAGCCGGCGGGCGTGTGTTTGAATATTCACAAAAAACACTTTGCTTCCTCATTTTCCAAAATGTACGGAAGAGCTTTGTGGTTGTTTCTATTTTTGATGAAAAAGATTAACTTTGTAATTATCAGCCTTGGCGATATGTGGCCAGGGTGGACAAATAAGGAAAAAGAAACAGGAGGAGATCTTTATGTTGTATCCGATCGGAATACAGAGCTTTTCCAACATCCGCGATGGAGGGTTCGCCTATATTGACAAGACAAGGTTGGTCTATCAGCTTGCCTCCACCGGGAAATACTACTTCCTGAGCCGGCCGCGCCGGTTTGGAAAGAGTCTGCTGGTATCCACAATGGAGGCTTACTTCAGTGGGCAAAAGGAACTGTTCAAAGGGTTGGATATCGAATCTCTTGAAAAGGACTGGACAGCGTATCCCATACTTCATCTGGACTTCACAGGAAGCGGATATACTTCGACATCTGATCTTGACGCGAACCTTGATCATTCGTTGCATAAATGGGAAGTACGATATGAAATCGACAATGAATCCGATGATTTCCCGACACGGTTCAAAACTGTCATTGAAAAGGCGTACGAGAAAACGGGCAAAAACGTTGTCATTCTTATTGATGAATATGAGAAGCCGATCATCGACAACATCGACAATCCAGAGTTGATGGAGTCTTTCCGGAGAAATCTTCAAGGGCTTTACAGCGTGATGAAAGGCGAGGACGCGCTGATCCGGTTTGCATTCCTGACTGGAGTGACAAAACTCGGGAAGATGAGCATATTCAGCGGGCTGAACAACCTCAACGACATCTCTATGGACAATCGCTACGCTGACATTTGCGGGATCTCTGAAGCCGAGCTCCGAAGCAATTTCAGCGAAAGTGTCGCAGAGCTGGCTAAAGCGAACGAGATCGGAATTGAGGAATGCTACCGCGAGCTGGCGAAGAAGTACGA
The DNA here is from genome assembly GCA_963657715.1 of uncultured bacterium. GTDB lineage: Bacteria > Bacteroidota > Bacteroidia > Bacteroidales > UBA932 > Cryptobacteroides. The sequence continues at coordinate 7,471 of CAVKML010000009.1, forward strand.
TGGTTACCATTTTTGCGAGGACAGCATAGGGGTGTACAACCCGTTCAGTTTATTGAATGCGTTCTACGCCAACAGGTTCAGAAACTATTGGTATGAGACCGGAACTCCCTCTTTCCTTGTCCGATATCTGAAGAAAGGCAATTACAATCTGGATAATATTTCCAAGAATGATGTTCCGATAGAGACTCTGACCGGCGCGAACTACAGGAGCCCTGCTCCGATAACACTTATGTATCAAGCCGGCTACCTGACAATCAAGAATTACGACAAGCGTTTCAACACCTATAATCTCGACTACCCGAACGAAGAGGTCAAAAGCGGCTTCCTCAATTCACTCAGCCAACTTTTCGCTCCGGCTTTGATTCAAGGGGAACTCTCTGTCTATCAGTTCATACGCGACATAGAAAGAGGAGACACAGAAAGTTTTATGAATCGCTTCACCACATTCCTCTCAGGCAACGACTATGAGATCCAGGGCGATCTGGAACTCTATTTCCAGAATGTGATGTCCGTGATGCTCAAAATGATGGGACTCTACGTCAAGACTGAATATCACACCTCAAACGGCAGGATCGACATCGTCTTTGACACGGATAGATTCATCTACATCATCGAGTTGAAGCGTGACCAGTCTCCAGAGACCGCCCTTCGTCAGATCGAGGAGAAAGGCTATGACAAACCTTTCCTGACCTCCGGCAAACAGATAATCAAGCTCGGAATCAATTTTTCCTCAGCGACCCGTACCGTTGACGGCTGGGCCGTGGCGTGATTCAGACAGCAGGCTCTCACCAATGAATATTACGAAACGCTTTCGTAATGAGTGATAGTTATAAAACATACTTTACATCATCTCTGAAGGGGTTCTATATTCTCTCCAGGAAAGTCTTTATCACCTTATGCCGAAACTTCCAGTCCTTGTCTCTAGGACAACTTGGATGATCTATAGCAAGCGCAGGGATATTCTTTCCATCAATACTATATGTCCACACATCAATCATAGTCCTAAGTATAGAACACGTGAAGGTCTCTCCATTACTATCAGATGTCCACGTATCTATTTTATTGCCATCAACATCAAAAGTTGAATGTTGTCCATCCCAGCGAGGAAGGGTACGATATAACCTTCTTCCCCATACTATGATTGCATCTGGAGTCAACTCTTTTAAAACCTCAAGAAAAGCCGATTCTGATTCCGGAGTATCCCATTTTTGTCTATGTCCGTTTGGAACCACTTGAATATAATTATAGAACGCCATACCATTCCATAATTCTTCTCTTTCTTCTTGTGTTAAGACTCTTCCAGCCATCGCTTTCTCAAAACAAAGATACGCTTGTTCATACTTATAACCAGAATAGTTATAGACATAGCCATTGATAATGTTTTCCGCGAATACAGGGCCTCTCCGCCTACGTTTTCCACAGCTTTCGCAATCTGTTTTTCCACAGTAATCTGTGCAGAAATTACTTTCACCTAAAACCAGAATCCTTTTACCATCCAGACCAGACGATAGATAGTTTTTGCCAATCCAAGGCCTAAAATTTATATTGCTCATAATACATAGAGATTAATAAGTAACCTGCCAAACGCGAACAGTTATCCTCATAATCATATTCATTAGTTGTTTGTGCCGTTAGAAATGCAGCCTTATTCCTAAAGCGTAGCACCGCCGCTCATTTTAGAATACCGGTTCTGGAAGACCGTTGGAATAAAATAAGCAGCAGTCCCACGCACAATCCCGCTGAGGGGATATGACGAGGGAAAATGTCCGCTTACTCTCTTCCAAGTGAATTTTCCAGATTCGTATTCGAGAATAAACTTACACTTCCGTGTTCTCAAGTATTTCTTGCTAAAGTACGCAATCATTTCTGAATATACAAGGCTGCCGCTTATGATTTTCTTTCCACTGTGATTACAACTTCGTTGTCAACCCGTATAGAATCAATCATCCCACGAAAGCAATTTCGTGCGGAACATTTCCCAGAGAAGATTCCATGCTTTGTCAAAACGGAGGCGTTGCGCCTCGCACCAGAAGATCTCTCCATCATTGTCCGGACTCGGGATGCGATTGCGGTTACGGAAGTTGACATAGTGAGAGAAATGCCTGGCATCAAGATATTCATCCTCACCTTCGGTGTGAGCATAGTCGGATTTACCACCCCTGTCAAGGACAATTTGTATCAGTCTGACGGTGCGCTCCATCTGATCCGCGTAAAGAGGGCCGTTAACGAGCGGAGACCATTGGCGCATATATTCCGCCATCATCTCCAGTTTCACCTTGATGACTGACAACAAGTGATACCAACCCCAGTTTTCGTTGAATGCGGAGGCCCACCTCACGACCAGCTTCTCTTCCCACTGTTTCTTTCTCTTTTGCCTGTCCTCGCGGGTAAGATGACCGTGTCCCAAGATATCCGCGCAATCTTTTCTTTCACGGCGATATTCCGCCTTGATGTCATCCTCGGACATGGTGATCTTCTTCCCGCATTCCCCGATGAAATGATACAGGAAGTCCCGTGGGTAGCCAATCCAGTCTTCCTCGACATCATATTTGTACTGCTGTACAAGGCTTAGAAAAGAGTTCTCCTCATCCTTCTTCACCCATTTGATCATTCCCTCATCAGCCATCTTAACCACAGTGTCACAGACATACTGATCCCACAGTTGTGGATGTTTATAGAGGACTTGTCCGACAATCTTTGCAACGAATGTAGCTTCAGTTTTCGAAGTGAACTCAAAAATATCCCCGTACAAATATGTACGATACGTGTGGAACGACTCCCCATACTGGTTGACCAAAACAGGACAATCCTGAGCATCTTCCCCGCCCCATCGCCTCCACTCACTCAGAAGCGTCTCTCTTTTCTTTTCAGTCACACGCTTCATGGAATAGCTGGACCTTGTGACATCACAGCCTGTATGCATCACATTAAAAACATCCACATCACGTTCTGTCTCAGACTCATCTTCTTTCGCCTCTTTCCATTGAGAGCGTCTATCCTCAGGAGTAATGTCGATTTCGTACAGCGTTTGTCGCACCGCATTGACAATCGTACAAAACAGCGACCTCGAATCAGCATCTTCCGCATGCCAGACAATGACCTTCTCATAGTTCTGAATCTCCGATAGTTTCCGGGCAAAAACCTTCAAGTCTTCATAAAGTTTGGCATCACCCCAGGAAATGGCGACCTTCATCATTTCCACTTCAGAGAAATCTTCAGGCAAATAATGAACATTCGTCCGGACCGGGTACTGCAAAATGTCGTGTTTGTCCAATTCTTTTCCTATCCACCAGTAGGCGAGCCTACTCCATAACGCACCAGCAGGCATAATATGCAATGTCTTTTTCATTCTAATCGTTATTCAATTTTTGACTAAAGTATTACTGTTCGTCCAAACTCGTGACGATGAATGCTCTGATGCTGCCGTCCGTTATTCGGCTATCGGAACAGACCTTTAAGGCCGAACGCTTCAGCTGCCGTCCGGTGATCAGCAAATCCTCAATGGAGGAACGCAGTTCGGAGCTCACCCTGCCGGTGGCCGAAGAATAAAGGACGATCACCACACTGTCATATTCAGATTGCGGAAGAAGGCTGTATTTGGATATTGATTCGTACAAGGTCGCCGGCTCATAGTCGCCATTGCCAGCCTGTTGGCGGAAGCAAGACTCTGTTATTGAATATGTTTCAAAAAGATATTCAAGATTGCTCAGTTCAATGTCGGGACTGAAAGCCAGCAGCCGTTGGATGCAGTCCTCGACTTTCGCCATTCTGCGGAGACGCTTGATCAACCGCTCCATACGTGCGTCACGCATACGCTTGGCACGGTTCCTCCGCTGCTCACGTTCGTGTATCTTTTCGCTGACATCCCAAGACATGGACCCCTTGAAGCATTGCCGCTTCTCGATTCTGCCACGGGCATACATACTGATTTTCTGCGAATATAGCTCCGAAGATCTTCTTGAATACTTGTTGTCCAATCCGTTGCGGTTTGTGAAAAAAGATGTCAGTTCTTCCTGAGAAAAGCCGTAGAAGGTTCAGTTCATCGAAAGCCTCCCTGTAGGCATAGATGTCGATTTCGACACCGTACACCTCCTTGAGCGTCGGTATCAGGTCATCGAATGACACCTTGTGAAGCAGTTCAAATAATGTCATGGCACATCATGTTTTAAATCTTCGGCAAAGATGGCAACCACGACTGCAAATTTCCGGCAGCAAAACAAATTTGATGAACCTAACAACCACGTGAAACGTGAGAACCAATGTAGCTCATATCACCATCTGTCCGGGGAGTTTATGATGTCGGTCTTGCCGTCAATGTAGTCTTGGATGCATTTTCTGACGCCGTCAAATCTTGGGGAGCATGGAAGGTCATCGAGAAAGGCTTGGGCGACTTGCTTTTCAGGAGACATGAACAGCATCTCGTCATCAAACTTTGCCTGGTACAGTCCGTTCGTCTCAAGATATTCACTGTCAAGAATATCCTGAAGATTGCCCGTGACTTCACGGCTGAAATTAACAGAAGGCGCTTGGCCCCTGTTTTCTATCACCAGACGCAACTCACGGCAGATATCCCGCTGCACCGATAACGATGGCTGCTCTTTTGGCATATTACTCTGTAACAAAGAATTGTTGTAATAGTCTTTCCATTTCATATAGTTCCTACGCATGGCATCCATTGTGCCGCGCAGCCCCAATGACAATCCTTTCAATGACATAGTCTCGTTCGCGAGGTTGTAATATTCAGAGTGTCTGGAAACAGGCTTTCCTTTCTGAGCCTTTGGTATGAGAGGAGCGGATATCCGCAAAAGTATTTTCTCTTTAACCGGAGGCATCGGGACTTCATTTTGATTCTTCCAATCCAAAACAGGCCACGGTTCATTATCATCACGTTCCGAACGCGAGGACAACTCCTTGACATCGCCGAACCGCATCTGGTCACGGGGGACAATAATCACGGCATCCATCCGGGCAAGAGTCTGGATGATTGTCTGTAACGTCTCTGACTCATAAGAGAGAGGATCTGTCTGGTAGTGGATTAATTGCTTGCGTTTGCTCTTGCCCGGAGCGTCTTTATCATATATTGAACTTACCGGGCTGCCAGAGAACAAAGTGCGTATGTCATCAAAGCGTTTGTCCTTCTCAAAGTCTTTTGAATGATTGTCAAGCACACTGATCACACACCTTAGACTTGAATCCGACACCCTGCATGGCAATAAAGCGAAGTCAACTCCCAGTCCCGCTATAGTGTAACTGGTATTTGTGTTCACAGCATACTTAAACCCCTCGTGGAGAGGAATCGAGATATTCTTAATCGCCTCACGGATTTTCGATTCATCCATCGGCAGCAGCAGACCTATTTGTGTCCGTGTCTTTTCTCCCTTTAATGAAAATGAGATGAAACGGGGTTTAAGCTCAGCGATGGCCGGATGAACGTACGCTCCAAGGATGTTGCCCGTGATGATCTTCCGTTCCACTATCTTGTTGTTGTTCAAGGCTATCTCAGAGTCCCAAACCTTGGAGTCCTGCCGCCACGACCGTGAATCAAGGATTTCCTGAAGGCGCTCATAGTTACTCCACTTGTTGTTGTGAACCATATTGATGTGTATTTCCGTGAATACGGCCGTCAGGGCAAATACAAACTCAACCTGGCTTGGCAGGAACCTGTTCCTGTCATTTTTCCCGAAACGGATATCCTTCAACACGGCGATAACCCTATCGGGGCTTTCCTCACTTGCCAATTGCGCGCTGACATTGTCATAGCCTTTGCCGATCTCCGCCTTTGACAAAATCTCCACAAGTCTTCTTTTCTCGGCCGAATATTTCTTTATCTCCGTCTTTTCCCGATCAATCAAATGATTATATTCATTCGAGAAAGAAATCAGCTTGCGGGCAATCTGATTTACCTTCTGTTGCTCATTAACACCCTCGAAATCTGCCAAAGACAATTTATCCGATGGAATACAGGCTTTTTGCAGCCACGCTTCCACCAGTTCATCATCTTTGCAGTAATTCAACAGCACGCGTTTCGCACCGCTGAACAACAGAGAGCGGCGCTCCTTGAATTGTTCACGAACATGCCTGTTCCGTTGTGAATAGTAATCCCTTACCTGTTTGCGCAATGTGGGATTCCCTCCATAAGGTTCCCCATAATCGCTCCTTGCTCTCTCACAAAGTCCGGCCAACGCCTCATAGGCGTACGGGAAAGTCTTTTGCCGACATTTGTAAGTGGTCAGATATGAACAACCGCCAAGTTTGGTTTCCGCCTTTGCCGTCGTGAACAGTTCTTCACGGACAAACTCCGCCTCAAAGTCACGGAACTCCCGCTCAAGATCCCATTGGTTGATGCGGCGCAGTTCCGCTTCCAGAGTCGTGTATGCAGCCATCAAGTCATCCACTATGTCCTGCTGCACCGCCACACTCAGCATTGCGATCCGCGCAAGCAGCCTGCCGGCGGTCACCTGACCTTTCAAATCAAGGACTGACGCCAGCTCTGGATGTTCGCTAACATATTCAGTGGCCACCTCATTGCCATACTTGTTGCTGATGTCACTAAAATCAGCCTGATCCTTATCCTGGTCCTGCCATGCCGCGGTGTTCGCGCTCAAGGAACGCAGCTTCGCCCTTAGCATCATATTCAGACGCTTCTCCGACGGTATGGCTGTGATGATATACTCGTACAATGGAGGCAAATCCATCCGCTGTCCCGTACGATTGATGCGGCCTTGTTTCTGCAGGTCTATATTCACATCAAGGTCGTTCTGCACTATCAGCATCTTGCGTTGACGGACTTGGTTCTCCGGAACTTCCATAGTCGAAACGGCATGCGCGCTCGCTCCGATCGCGCCACAGGCGTTGATGAGTATCACATCCAGTCTGTTGTTCTGGAAGTCATTGAATATGTGGTTGGAAGGACATTTCCTGCGAGGTTTTGTCACTGCGTTGACATAATCATCGCTTCCCTCCGGCGAGAGATATTCCAACTGACGCGCGCGACCTGTGCATTCCTCAAAACGGATATTGCGACATTCTCCATCGGGAGCGATGAAACTTTCTTCTGTTATCAGCTGACGTATTACGTCAATAGGGGACATCGGAAGATGAAACACCTCTTCTTTAATGCAGCTTTGAATATATTCATAGTAATCCCTTACCGCGTCAGCACTGGAACTCAGCACAGGAATATCTTCATCATTAGTTTCGTTGATTATGTCAAAAACAGGGCTGGCACACGTGCCACGGACAGTCTTGTCCAACAACCTCAAGAGCAATGCCGATATGTCACCACGGACCGTACCATCCTCATTCACAACCACATCCTGAAGGACACATTCAAGGGTATCGCTCATCCCGATGACCACGCTTCTCCCTTGCTTTACTTCCTCTATAGCGGTCTGCGCCACCTTCTGCGCCTTAAGGGAAAGCAACAGGACCTTGTTGATATAGAAAAGTTGGGCTCTTGCCGGATAGCACTTGAAATCAAGCAGCAAGCCATTCATTTGAGCGTGGCCCACCAATGTCTTAACCATGGATGACAACTTGACTATCTCCCTGAAGAAGAACATGACCTTATCAAAAAGTTCACCGTGCACCACAAGATCGTCTTCAAGATAGGTATATACCGGGGTAGGCAAACCTATCGCGGAGTGTTCCCTTCTGATCATCTGACCTTCAGCGGCCAGACAAGACGAGACATATTCCTGCATCGGCACCCCGCCGCCATGCAATGCCTTCTCCAAAGTGTTTTCTGTCGCCAGTGCCGCCAAGGCTGTGCGTCTCATGAATGTAATGAGGCTTTCCGGGCGTTTGGCGAATGTGGCGGAGAGAAACACGCACTGTGTCTGCGGAGTCTCAGAAAGGATCATGTTTATACCTTGAGTGATCACGGATATCTTGCCGGCGCTCACGCTGCTGCTTTTGTGAGCCTCATCAAAAATGAAAAGCACTCGGTTTCTCTCACACAACAACCGAAGAAAGTCAAGTCTGGTCATATCCCGCCTGGCATCTTTCAGTTGAGAATATGTAACCATAAGGTAATCATACGATTCCGACGGAATATCACCTTTTTTGAATATTTCCTGAAGAATATTCTTCTTGGGAGCCCTGAAAACCACCTCATATTGATCTTGGTAGCGTTTCATAAGTTCCGCCTCGAACTTTTCGGAATCGTCTTCGGCAGGGGACCAGATTTCGTCAGAGGTGTCCGGCTCTTGTTCTTCAATGACGTTATCAAAGTCAACGACAGACGCACCGGAGTTCACCACCAAAGGGCGCGCGTCCTTGATGCCAAGAGCCTTGCAGTCCCGGTACATATCACTGAACAGGGTATAGCGGTCTGTGAAGAAAACAGGGATATAGCCTGACAACAATCCGTAGCGGATCATCGCGGCTGCCTGCCGACCTTTACCGATGCCGGTCTGGTCTCCGATAATTACCGACTGGGCCCTTTTCTCTATGTTGTACATCGCCAGTGCGACGCCATCGATCTGTTCCGCCGCCAAAGCATCACAGAGTTCACCGACGCTCATGTGAAGCCGATTGGCGACATACCCACCAACATCCCCGCCAAGTGCATCGTTCAGTTTTGACAACGCTTTGGAGGTGTACTCCACAAGTCGTTTGGGAACAACCGTGCCCAGTGACTTCGCTTCGCTTGCCACGCTTTGATATTCTCCTGCTTCATTCATTATGGCTTAAATTATTATGCAAAGGTACGTTCCCGCTATGCCATAAAGCAGCAGTGTGTGAGGTTAAGGGTAACTGAAAGATATTGGCAGTGTCGTTGTATATTTTTGCAAAAAAGAATACGATGAGAACATTTAGAGTAATCAGCCCGAATTTCGAGGATACAATGAGGCTTGCCGCCGCGATGCCAGCCCCTGAGATGACTCTGACAATATATCACAGTGAATTGGCAGAGAGGGAACGGAAAATCATTTCGATCACAGGTGATCCTCTCGACTGCAGAAACTTTTCATGGCTCAAGGATGAGGGCAAGAAGGATGAAGTGCAAACTTTGCTCTTGGAGCGTTATCGCATTCTGTCGGAGATGTTTGAGCTGCATTGTTCCGACTCGGAAGTCAAACGGTTTGAAAGCCAGAATGAAAGGTTATACTCTCTTACCAGAGACATGTTCTCCAGAACAGGGAAAATGTACCGTCAGATGTTATCATCTACTTTAGAAGAGAAGGATGACGACCTTACGGTGGAGGGATGCCTACGCTATTGGGGAGACACGGCTCAGGATGTACTCCATCTGGAAGATGACGAATATTACCGTTCTGATTTCACCAAAATGATAATTGTGAACGCTATGCTCCGACAGGAGAAGCTGGGAGACATGGAGGTAATGACCTGTAATCCTTACTGGAATGCCTCCAAAGGCTTGAAAGCGACGATGAGCGATAAAGAATTGGGTCTTGAGAACACCCTTGACGATGGAACGACTTGGGCCGAGGGATGGATATGCCATCCGAAACTGGAACACATCTGTGTCTGCTATGCCTCCCATGCGCTTATCACCCATTCAGGCTATTCAATCCCGGACTTTCTTCGGTTGAACACCTTTGAGGTGAAAGTCACCGTGATGGTCCAGCAGATCAGCGAGCAGGACGGCTCACGCCTCTGGTGGTGGAAAAAATGTCGCGATCAGCAATTCACTGACAAATTCCTTCACGAGGCGAAGCACCGTCCTTCAGGACAATCACTTGGTGATTTCATCTGGAACAGGGGCATTGAATATTTCGGCCTTGCCGGATCCAACGATATCAAGAAATTACCCGACTGCCGACACAACGGCACTCTGGCTCCCTCATTCCTTCAAGCCTTGTGGTATATGGTCACTCACGGGTAAACATCAGGCTTATTATTTTATCTTGATATTATGGGTACAGGTACTCTTGAATACCAAGGTGTTGAGTCCGAGAAAGTCCATCTTGAGCATCCCGACCTTCTCGCTAAGACGGTCCGGAACCATTCTGGACAGGCGGATGGATTCGTCAATAGACAGGTCATGGATTCGCGCCACGTTCTTGATGGCACCTTGTGAAAAATTATCAACACTCGAAAAAAGTCCCGATGGCACTTATATTTAATTGGCTTACAGTCCCTTACAAGCACGTATGCGATAACATCCTAAAGAGAGGGAATAAGGACATATTTATGAACCGTAATCTTTATGTTTACGAGCAACAATGACTGACGCATTAATGACAGAAATCGCACTCGTCATCGTTAAATTCACACTCAACGGGAGCATTTAGAGCCGAAAACGTTACACGGAAGACACGGTCGAGGATGATGTGGCTGGGCACTGAGTTTGTCGAAGTGCCTGAACGTACGGAATCACACGGTCATTTCGACAAGCTCAATGACCGGGAGGTGAGTTTTGCGAATACCGGCTAAAACTTATTCTGTAAAGTTCTCCAAGAGAGACAACCTTAATAGGCCCGACCGTACATCTTCGGAGAGTTGCAGGCAGGGGTGTGGCCGGAAAGGCGGAAGAGTTCGGGGATGGAGACAATTTCGTAGCCACGGGCTTTGAGTTCTGGAATTATGGTCTTCATCGCCTCGGCGGTACGCTCGTTGGTGTCGTGGAAGAGGAGGATGCGGCCATCCTCAACACGGTCAAGGGTCTTTGTCACACGATCCTCAACAGGCATGTCAGCCCTCCAATCCTGACAGCTGAGGCCGGCGATGAATATCTTTCCGTCAATGAGTCCGGCCACGTGGGCGTTGTGCGCGGTGAACGGAGGACGGAGATATTCAGGCTTCACCCCGGCGTAGGCCTCGATCAGGGAATCCGTCCTGGCCACCTCCGCAATAATCAGAGAATCAGAAATCTGCGTAAGATTAGGATGTGAATATGTGTGGTTCTCCACATCGCACCCCAACTGAACCATACGCCGGATGATCGGAGCGGTCTCCTTCGTAATATTCTGACCGATAAGGAAGAACGAAGCCTTCACGCCGTTCTCCTCCAGCACGTCCAGCATCATCGGAGTGTATTTCAGGCTCGGGCCGTCATCGAAAGACAACGCGACATACTTAGTTTTTGCCACATCCGGAAGGCGACACTCCTGAGCCATCGCCACCATAGGAGACAAGAAAGCCATCGAAAACCACATGATTATAATCAAGATCCTTATATTCATAAAGATATGATATTATTCAACCAACAATTGAATATAATTAAGAATGCTGTTTTAATCCAATCGGCGTTAAAAGCCGCGTCCGAACATCGACCAATACTTCGCCTCAAGCTCCTTCCACCTCGCGGCACATTTGTCGTGGATCTCGGCGGTATAGGCGTTCAGCAGCTTTGCCCTCTTCTTGTCCGAAGCCTTTGAATATTCCGCCTCCAGTTCCGGCAAACCTTCGAAGGTCATCGCTTCCACCTCCAGCACATTGTCGGTGAACTCTTTCTTGGTCGTCTGCCACGAAAGCGTCGCCAGCTTGTTGGCCCGGCGGAACTCCCACAGAACACTATTAGGGTAATATTCCCGCTGTCCGCACTTCTCAAAGGCCGCAGGCAGTTTCGTGCTTCCGCAGAAAATCGGGATTCGAGGGCTTTGCGCAGGATTATCGACCGCATACCAGCAGACACCCCCGATGCCGTCCGGCAGCCAAGAGCGGCTTTGAATGACCGTCGAATATGAACACCATGCCACCGCCAGTGTCCTTCTGAAATCAATCACACCCGGAGCTATGCTGTTCAGCGTGTTGCGCATCGGAGTGGTCAACCAAGGGTTGGCCAGAGGGCTTATCTCCTTGTGTGCCGGAACTCCATCCTTCTCCGGAACATCGATTGTCCAGTTCTTGCACATATCCCATTCCGTACCCTCGTAAGTATCTCTCAGCAATGCCATTAACTTTCTGACATCAACCAAGGAATCCGGCTTGACGGAGAACGGGAAGTCATCCATACCATATTTCAGGCCGAGCGACGGAGCCAGCAGATCGAACACCCGGAACTCCCTCTCGCGATAGTTCCTGCCCTGAGCGTAAGAGCAGACAATCACCTTCCAGAAGACAAAGTCGCCTTCCCCATCCCAAAGGCCGTTGTCGATAGCGACACGCTCAAGATTGTCGGAGACCATAAAGTTCTCCGTGTCAGAGCGATCTATCTTTCCTATCCTCGGAATGTTGGCGGAGATCCCCACGTGTCCGTCCGGGATTCTCTGCGCCGCCCAGGCCGCTCCTATCTTATGTTTGCCGACACCCACGATCTCAAACTGCCAGACCTCCCTCGGATCAGAGACCGTAAGGCACTCTCCGCCATCCCCATAGCCATATTCCTCAGCCAAAGAACCCATCAGTTTGACAGCCTCGCGGGCAGTGGCGCATCTCTCCAGCGCCAGACGGCAAAGCTCCTCAATGACCAACGGAGCATTGCGGTTGATGAGCGTGTCCGGCCCGGTGAATGTCGTCTCGCCGATGCCCACCTGCTTCTCGTTCAGCGACGGATAGCCGGTGTTGACGTAGGAATATGTGTGCGCGACCTGCGGGATTTCTCCCACAATCTTGATCCCGGCGGTGTCAGCCACGAACTTCGTCTTGCGCCAGTTCTTGCGGATCTGAGTCATGGAACCCGGCTTGTGATCCTTGGCCGGAACGATGTTCACCCAAGTGTGCGAAGTGCCGTCGCAAGTGTGTGAGGTCATCACCGACCCGTCCGCGCTTGCCAGTCTTCCGACAACAATGCTCGTGCATTCCAAGCCCGAATTCTCATCATCCTGGACCCAAGCCCCGAATCCCGCGGCCAGGAACGCCGCGACCACCATAAGAATATTCTTCATATCTGCCAATCTTAGCGACCGTCAAAAATCCTTGTCAATTTGTATTTGACGATCAGTTAGTGTTTTTCTTTGAATATTCAAATATACCTAAAAACCCTGTCTCCACCAAAGAACAAGGTCGCTCGTGAGTGAATTTGCCGTTGCCGCACACGAAGAACGGCCAAAAGGCAATGCCGTGCACGAAAGTCGTTTTCTGACGCACGGAATGTCTGAGAGCCCGACAAGGATCACAGCAGAACCACGAAGGAGGTGCCGAGAGTGAGCATATTCATAAACTCCAAGGAGGAGCGGCTGTGGGGAGGGAGTAGGTTGTAGTCGAGGAAAAGCCTCATTCCGTAAGAGGAATTGGCTTTGAAGGTCAGGTCAATGCCGGAGCCGAACGTGATGCCTCCGGCGGCAGGTACCGTCCTGCCGGCAAGACTCAGTTTCGGGTAGCGGACATAGCCGCCGAGAAGTTTCGCACCGGCCGACCACCATGACGAGAGCGGAACGGAAAAGTAGCCGCCACCGCAGAAAGACACTGCGTCAAGGGAGTTTTTCGCTTCATTCTCTTCGGTGATTATAAGCGTGTTGGAGACAGTGAAACGTCCTCCGAATCCAAAATTGCGCCAAGGGAACCAAACTCCTTCAAGGCCGGCGGTGCTTCCGGTGGAAGTCCGGAATTCGTTGGACTCGTCAATGTCGTAGTCACTCAACGGCAGATTCACGCCGAGATAAAGGCTCAAAAAAGAAGCGTTCCCCTCGCGGAGAGCCGGACTATCGATGTAGTTCGCCGACAACCCTTTGTCTTTGAATATCAAGTCGGTGATCCAGTACCCAGCCTCCGTGGCGAGGATTCCGACCCCGGCTCCCGTCAGCACATCGCTGAGCCAATGTTTGTTGTTAGCCACACGCATCAGTCCCGTCGCGGCGGCCACCGAATACGCACCGACACCAATCCAAGGACTCACGTCGCTATATTCCTTGGTAAGCATTGTGGCAGCCATGAACGCTGTGGCGGTGTGCCCAGAAGGGTAAGACTTGTTATCTGATCCGTCCGGTCTGGTGACGTTGGTGGTGTTTTTCAACGTGCCGACGATGCCGGACATCAGGGCCGCTGAAAAAGCGTCCGACACCGCCATCCTTTTCCACGAGCTTCGGCCTTCCACCCCGAAAGCCTTGAGTCCTACCATCACCGCCAGCGGAGAATATTGCAGGTAGTCATCGACACTCTTCTTGAAATCAGGAATATAATCGTTACGCAAGCCTCTGAATCTTCCGTCTAACTTCTTGGCCACCAACCCTTCCGCGATCAGTGGCGCGCTCACGACCGCCACCCTTCCCAGCCGCGTCCTCGGAAATTCAGTTTTTTTGTCGAAGCTCCGACTCTTTTGTGAATATGCCAGCGTGGCTGCCGGGGACAGGTTGGACACAACAGAACTGTCTGGCAGGCTCTGCGAACTGACCGGCAGAGCCAACGCCAAACCAACAATCGCTATTGAGATACCTTTAAACATTATCCTTATGCTGATTCAGAGCACAAAGATAAACCACGTTTTTGAAGAAATTCTGTATTTTGCGTCCGTTTGTCGCAAAATGCACATTATCAGCCCCAAACTTTCTTGGCGATCGCCTGAACGAGGTCAACTTTCGCCCACTGCTCCTCTTCCGTAAGCTTGTTGCCGATCTCGCATGACGCGAAGCCACACTGCGGGCTGATGTAAAGACGGTCGAGCGGAATATATTCAGCGGCCTCATGTACACGAGCCACAGCAGCGTCAACATCTTCCAACACAGGTGATTTTGTGGTCACCAATCCCAGCACGACCTTTTTGTCGCCGGACACATATTTCAGCGGTTCGAAGCCACCGGAACGTTCGTCATCATATTCCAGATAATAGGCGTTCACATTCTCTTTAGCAAAGAGATATGGTGCCACAGGATCATAAGCGCCCTTGCTCGCATAGCATGAGTGATAGTTGCCACGGCAGACATGGGTGTTGATGGTCAACCCTTCCGGCTTGCCTTCTATCGCAAGGTTGTTCAGTGTCAAATACTGCAAGGCCTCATGTCCGAATGTGAGTCCGGTGCCGGCCATGTGCTTCCAATAATCATTATCGACTATCATCCCCCACGTGCAGTCATCGAACTGTACGGTACGGCAGCCGGCCTCGTAAATCTCCCTTAGGAATGTGCGGTACGCTCCGGCGATGTCCTCGATCAGTCTCTCCGAATCAGGATAGAATTTTCGTGTGTTCTCAGCATTCTTGCCACGGAAAAGCTCCGCGAGGAACTGCGCTGGAGCCGGAATGGTCTGCTTGGCCGTGATGCCATCCTCCTCGAATTGTCTTACGAACTTGAAGTCTTTAATGAACGGATGGTCCTCACCGGAGATCTTGCCAGTCAATTGAAGAGAACCCTTTGTGGTCTCCTCGCCATGGAACTGGTAACCGTGATCCAATTCAATATGTTCGACACCGTGGAAGCCCCACAGAAAGTCAAGATGCCAATAAGAGCGGCGAAACTCTCCGTCAGTGATAAAGTGCAGGCCGTGAGCCTTCTGTTTTCTGACAAGGTCAGTGATGAGCCGGTCTTCGATGGAACGAAGCTCGGCGGCTGAAATCCGTCCCTCGGCAAAATTCAGTCTCGCTTCCTTCAACTCGGCCGGACGCAGGAAACTTCCTACCACATCGGCCCTGAACTGCCTTGCATTGCCTTGATTACTCATAGCTTATCTTCTTTAAATAGTTTATCTTCCTTGAATATGTTAATGTCCAACTCTGTTTCCTATCACAAAGCCAGACTCCGGCAAATATACAAAAAGGACGATTTTCGACAAATCAATATTCAAAAAAGATGTTGTCCTACCAGAAACCTTGCGGTCACAAGGTTATGGGAACGTCATCATTTTTAGAGATAAGCTGTCTAAATCGCTAATTTGCGCCATTCTGAAAAACAGCCACAGCGCCATCATCCAAAACGAGGTGACTCTGGATGATTTGTTTGAATGAGAAAAAATACCCTTCATCTGCGATGCAGGGTATATTACAGGCTTTCACCGGACAAACTCTTGCTACCGTCAGCTTCTATGTGATTTCCAAAATAATTTCTAATTTTGCTTATTACAATAAATTGTAAATGTCATGAAAAAATCATTGATTATTTTATTTGTTTTACTTATTTCTGTTGGCGCTTATGCGGCAGACATAGTGAAGATTTCTGGGAAAGTCACTGATTATAACGGCAATCCGATTGACTCATGCACAGTACTCATATATAATCCAGATTTCTCAGAAGCCTATGAAACCGCAAGTGACTCACAAGGCTATTACTGTCTTGACAGTATCCCCAAAGGTAGATATGCAGCTATAGCCGCTATGCGTATCAATGAATATCCTCGTCAGCAGCAAGTTTCTCATGATGACATGAAACTCGAGTTCTGGGCTTGGAATGTTATCGCTGACCGTGATATTACATTGGATATCAGATACGATAAGCTGGAACTGTATGGAACAACGGCGTTTTTAGAATATGGAGGCAGACGGGAATTACTCATCTATACACGTCCTATGAGTGTCACAAAGGTTCTCGCTTATCAAAACTTTGTGGATAAAGGTGATGCTGAAAAGAACTCTATTGTCACTGTAGAACCTCAATTCATGACCTTTGAGGTATATGTGGATGGCAAACCTCTGGAGATATACTCTATTCAACCGTTGACGATGAAGAATAAAGACAATAGTGTGGGAGATGACATTTGCTATATGTTGCAAGTGGAAATGCCACAAGACATATATACGCACACTACTCCTTATGAAATCAGAGTTGTGGGGCACAATTCGCAATACAATGAGCATGGCGAGAGTGTCTATTATCTCGAACCTCCAAAATACGATTGGAAGTAATCTCAATGCCGTCGGAAGTGAGTTAGTTGTGCCGGAAGTAAGGACATATCAGACTGACAGAACAATCGCAGGGTCGATGTCCAGTTTCTGAACCATCGTCCTGGCTTGGTTGTAGGTTGGAGTTTTCTTGCCGGTCATTATCTCGGACAGGCGAGGAGTTGATATTCCCAAAATGGATGAGATATCCTTTTGGCTCAGATGCTCTCTGGACATTCTGTCCTGAAGGGTCGCGGCCAAAGTAGGAGTCGCTATCGGGAAATGCTCCCGCTCATATTCCTCAACAAGAGCGGAAAGGGCATCGAGTTCCAACAGCTTCGGATCATCCGCTGGTGTGTTCTCATCAGTCGAGAAGAACAATTCGTCTATCCTTCCCATTATCGCCTTGTACTGTGATTCGCTTTTTATCTGTGCCATAATACTCCACATTTAAATATTAGAGACATCAATACGGTCATAGTCCTTATGCGTTCCTACAAATCTGATATAGACCAATTCCGGAGAGAATTTCACCGCCACTATCAACCTGTAATTGTTGCCTTTTATGTTAAATACATAACGCTGGTTTCCTACATAATCCACCGAGTTAAAATCCTTCCGGATATCGTTGAATGACTTCCAATGTGCGTGTGACACTTTCACATACCACTCACTCAAAGGCTGTTGCGTGTCAGGATGAGTCATCCAATATTCACGTAATGTATTTATTGCTATTATACGCATAGCGCAAAAATAGCAATAATTTCATAATTTGAAAGATACTTTCAATAATTTTTTTCAAAAAAAGAGCCTTTTTAAGTTCAAAGACCGAAACGGACTGTGAAGGTGTGGGTGCCAGAATGATAGGAATAGGTGATCTGCCAGGCGTGGTAGTCACAGATGGATTTCACGATGGAGAGGCCGAGGCCGTTGCCATTGTCAATCTCTCCGTTGCTCAGGTCATGAACGGAGGCGTGATTGAAGCGAGTGAATATGGTGGCAGGGTCGAGGGCGGGTTCGTCGGAAGTATTGGAGACGGAAAGAGAGTCTGGGGTCACGGTAACGATGATCTCGCCATCAGGTTTATTGTGCCTTACAGCGTTTACGATCAGATTGTTGACAAGACTCTCAAACAAAGACTTATTGGCTTTAAGGCGTAATTCGGAGACTTGAATATCCTTCCTGACGGTCAGGCCGGGGGCAAGGCTCTCCAAACACGGCAGCAATTCGTTCAGGGCAGCGACAACATCTATGGAATCATTGCGGCTGAACTGGCTGTTTTCCATCTTCGCCAATAATAACAAATTTCGGTTCAGATGCGACAGACGGTCGGTCATCTGATAGAGATCCTGTACGATCACCGCTTGATTTTCAGTCAGATCTGGTTGTTGGAGAAGGATATCCAGCTTACTGCGGAACACGGCCAGCGGAGTCTGGAGTTCGTGCGAAGCGTTCTCCGTGAACTCCTTCTGCGTGCGGTAACTGTTCATATTACCGGTCATCAGACGGTTAAGAGCGGTGTTGAGCCGTGAGAACTCCTTGATGTCACTGTCCGGCAGAACAGGGCAGACTCCGCTTTCCAGATTAAAGGACTCGATGGCTGCCAGAGTCTTGTCGAACGGCCTCCAGAGACGACCGGAGATGAAACGCATCATCAGCACGATGGATATTCCTATAACACTGACAATCAAGGCGAACTGGATCATTATCCCGTGCAGGATGTCCTCCTCAAGATCCGGCACAGGAATCGGGTCGCCCTCCTGCACCGCCTCGATGATGTCTATCATATCCTCGGCATAGTAGTTCTTCGTCAGCCTGTAGAACAGCGGTGTCGCAAGAAGCAGAAGCGCGGCAATGAATATGACGAACCGCAGCATCGTCTTGTGCATCAGACTCTTTTTCATAACTCGATCCATTTGTAGCCGGTCCCGTAAACGTTCTTTATGCAATCCTCGCATCCGGCAGCGGCCAGTTTGGCCTTCAGGTTCTTGATGTGGGTATAGACGAAGTCGTGGCTGTCCATCATATCGGCCATCTCACCGCTGAGATGCTCGGCCAGAGAGCTCTTTGAAACCACACGGTTTCTGTTGCCGATGAAAAAGAGCAGCAGCTCGTACTCGGAGCGGGTCAGGACCACCGGCACACCTCCGACAGAAACGGATTTGTTCAGCAGATCAATCCGTATTCCGTTGCTTTCCATAATGTTACCGGACGAGAATTCCCGGCGGCGGATCACGGCGAAGATCCTCATACTCAGCTCCGGAAGGTGGAACGGCTTTGCAAGATAGTCGTCTGCCCCGATCTCCAGACCCTTGATCTTGTCCTCCAGCGAATCCTTTGCGGAAACTATGATCACCCCGGCAGGGTTGCGTTTGCTCCGGATCGCACGCAGGATGTCCAGCCCGTTGCCGCCGGGAAGCATCAGGTCGAGAAGGACACAGTCATATTCATAAAGATCCAGCATCGACATCGCGTCGTCGAAGGTGAACGCCTGCTCGCAGAGGTACCGCTCCGCGCTGAGATAGGTGACGATGCTGTCGGAAAGTTTCCGCTCGTCCTCTATGATCAAAAGCTTCATACACAATTGCTTTTATATTCAATCAGCCGCCGGGTCCGTGGTCACTGAGCCTGTCGAAGTGACCTATTCATACGAAACAACGTAGCTTCAACGGTTCGGCACTTCGGCGCTTCGACAAGCTCAGCGACCGAAGGTTGTTGCAAAAATAGCAATAATTATTTCTCACCTTTATAGATCCACAGCATAATCGACGGCAGCACCAGCAGGAGCAGTGGCAGCCCGACTACGAAGCCTCCAATGACCGCCACGGCAAGCGGCTGCTGCATCTGCGCACCGACACCGATTCCAAGGGCGAGCGGCATCAATGCGAGGATGGCTCCGATCGCGGTCATCAGTTTCGGACGGATGCGCAGTGCGATGGCATAATTCACAGCCTCGGCGACATCCCCACCTCTGCGACGGTTCATCCGGTACTGCCAGACAGTGAATATGGCATTCTCGGCGATGATGCCCACGATCATAATCATTCCCGTGTAGCTGCTGACATTCAGCGGCACGCCGGTCAATCTCAACGCGATCAAGCTTCCGCAAATTCCTAAAACAGAAATGAATATGATAGCGGCACTGATCAGCCATTCCTTGAACAGGAACATCAGCACGGCGAACACCAGCAGCACTGCCAGCGACAGGATCATCATCAACTCGCGGAACGACTTCTGCTGCTCTGAATATGCTCCCCCGAGCGAAACGCTGTACCCCGGCGGAAGGTTAAGTCGTTCTGACAGTTTGGTTTGCAGTTCATCAGCGGCCGTACCCAGATCCCGACCTTCCAGCCTTGCGGTAAGCGTTATGTCTGCCTTCAGATCCTCACGTCTCTGCTCGATCTCTCCGGCGCTGACCTCAACATCACAGAAATATTCAAGAGGTCTTACCATTCCATCTGGCAGGAATATAGGGGCCTTGGCCATCCGTTCAGGAGAATTGTCCTTGAAATCCGTGAATCTCAACAGGATGCGACGCATCTGCTCGCCATCCTGCACCGAACCGATCTGGAGGCCGCCAGTCATCGCGGCCTGAGACGGATCCGGCTCGATCACGTTGGTTGGCTGGCAAAGAGGCACGCCACCTGTCTGCGCGGCAAGTTGATCCTGGAACTCAGTCAAGGATATTCCGAATCTCGAAAGTTTCTCCTGATCCGGGATGAACACCAGCGAAGCACCAGCCGGAACCAGACCATCGTCAATGTCCACGATGCCAGCCACATCCCTCATAATGCCCTCAGCCTCCACGGCAAGCCTCTGTAGGGTGGAATATTCATCACCGAATACCTTGACCTCTATTGGTTTAGAGGTGCTCATCAAGTCTCCGAGCAGGTCGGAAATTCTCTGTCCGAAATCGATCGTCATAAGCGGAACAGAAGTGGAGATCTGATGCCGCAGATCGCTTATGACCTCCGGCGTGCTGTGCTTCCTGTCGGTCTTCAGCTGAATCAGATAGTCTCCGTAGTTGCTCGGCCGGGTCTTGAACGACATTCCCAGCGCTGTTCTTCTTGAATATGTCTCCACATCGGGATGTGCCATTATTATCTTCTCCATCTGACGGCAGAGCCTGTCCGTCTCCTCGATGTCGGTTCCAGAAGGAGAATGGTAGTCAAGCACGATTGTGCCTTCGTCCAGATCCGGAAGGAAGCCTGACGAAAGGCCTTTCGTGGCCAACCACCCGCCGAGAGCCAACAAAGGGATCAGCAGAGCCGCCGTCAACGGCTTGCGGTACAGGACGGTAAGGAAATGAACTTTCTTGATGGACTCTTCCTCAAGGTCTTCGGTATTGGTTTTGACGGCCGTTTTCTTGTAGCCTATTATCAAGTGCAGAACCGGGAGCAACAACCAAGTGACGAAGAACGAGGCCACAAGCGTAAGCTGCATCGTGTCAGACAGTTCCTTAAAGAAACTCCCTGCCAGACCACTCATCATACGGAACGGGAAATGGATGACGATCGTCGAAAGGGACGAGGCCACCATCGCCGGGAACAAGTCACCGATCGCACTTCTGACAACTGAGAATCTATCTTCTTCCGGCCGTTCCTCGTGTTCCCTGTAGATCTGTTCGATAATCACGATGGCATCATCGATGATCAGTCCGACAGACGCGGCCATCGCTCCGAGAGACATCACGTTGATCGTGATTCCGGCCAGATGGCAAAGCAACACACTGAACGCCACCGTCACCGGTATGGTCAGGATCACAGCCAGACTCGCTCTCCAAGACCTCAGGAAGAGGAACATCACGATCACAGCGAGGAACAGTCCCTCGAATATTGTCCTCAGCACTCCCCTGATGCTGTCGCTGACGAATGCACTCTGATTGTAGTATGGTTTAAGCTCGTAACCGTCAGGCAGTTGCCCACGGATTTCCTTGGCTTTTTCCTCGACACTCTTGGCGAAGTCCACAAGATTCACATCCTGCTGCTTGACCAGATCCACAAGCACGGCATCGTTGCCGTCCGCATTGATTTTCAGGAACTCCTGTTGCTCCTGAATCTCCACATCGGCGATGTCCCTCAGCCTGATGACACGTGTCCCATCATTGCGAAGAATCACATTCCGGATGTCCTCGGAGTCATTAATTCTGGTGTCGGTCAAGGTCAGGTACAACCGTCCGTAATCAGCCACGTTACCGTTGTCAAGGACGAAGTTCGTCTGCTCGAAAGCCGACTTGATCTGCGGCGGAGTGATGCCTAACGCGGTCATTTTCTGTGCGTCAGGTTTGACGACATATTCCTTGGCCTTTCCGCCTCGCACCACGACATTGCTGATGCCGTCCACCTGCGAGAACATTGGTCGCACTATCAGGTTGCCCACATCCCTTAACTCGATACGACTGTGGGTATCGCTCTCCAACGTGAAGCCATAGACCGGGAAAAGCGACTGGTTCATCGCCTCCGTGGAAATCACCGTCCCAGCCGGAAGATACCCCTTGATCTCATTGATGCGGCTTTCCAGCTGCGTTTTCAATGAATATATGTCCAACCCCCACCGGAAATAGACATCGACCACGCAACTACCCCGGCTAGTTCCGCTTTTCACCACAGTCACTCCATGGACCTTCTTCACCGCGCTCTCCAACGGCTTCGTCACGGTGATCATCATTCTGTCAACCGGTTGCTGTCCAGCCTCGGCGATCACTGTGACCCTCGGAAACAACACCTCCGGGAACAGGCTTGTAGGCATCTGCGTGAAACTCCACGCCCCCGCAAGCAGCAGAAGCAGCCCGACAAACAGAATAGGACGGCTGAACGCCTGATGAAGGCCGTATCTTATCTTTTGACTATTCATTTGTCACACTCCTCTATTCCACAATCTCCACCAACGCCCCGTCAGCAAGACCGTAGCCTCCGGTCAGCACAATGCGGTCATTCACAGATAGATCATCGGAGGCCACCTCGGTTGCCGAGGCGGAACTATTGCCGACCTTGACAGGCACCTTCACAGCCGTGCTGTCACTGCTCAGTTTCATCACCCAATGCTCGGTCAACGCCTCATCGCTCTGAACAGCCGCTCTCGGCAAAACCAACGACTCTTCTTTCCTGTTATCTGTGAATATAGCCTTGACATTCAGGCCTTCAGGAAGGAACGGAACGCTGTGAACCTTCCCTTTCGGTGAAGTCTGGTCACCCTCTTTAATCAAAGCCGTAGCCTTAGCGATCAACTTAACGGACTGGAATTCCGTGTTCATCTGCACCAATGAGGACAAGATTCTGGCTCTCAACCGCATACCATCAGGAAGCTCAATGACGCAACTCGATTTTTTGCCGATTGCCACCGCCTGTTCCGCCGGCACATTGATCTCAAACACAAGGCTCGACAATTCAGCCATCGTGCACAGAACCGCACCATCAGCCACATAATCCCCCGTCTGCTGCCGCACATCCAACACGATTCCGTTCATAGCCGCCTTGACCGGGATCCTCGTGTCACTCCCCAATGCCCGGCTCTCCCTGCTTTGCATTATGAATATCTCCTCTCCGGCAGTCACCCTCGATCCTGGCGCGACCAAGACCTTGTCAATGAACGCCGGAACAGAAGAGGACACGGATGCCTTGCTTTGGTAAGCGGTCACGGCCTGCAGAACAGTTTCACAATCAATCTTTCCCAAAACTGGAGACACAATCGTCACGGCCGTGCGCGGAGTCTTTTCCTGAACGTTTTCCGTCTGGGATCCGTTTCCGCCGCACCCTCCCAGAACGATTAAAAACAGAAATAATGATAAAGAATATTTCATAGTGATGTGTTTTTATCGTGTAAAGATTTTTCTTTCATCCATTAATATTTTGTTTTACAATCACATACCGACAAATCAATATTTTCCAGTGTTTAGTGATTGTGAAAAACAGCCTTTGCGCCAATCAACTTATTAAAGTGACATTGCAATCCATTTTTACCAGCACCAATAATTGTATGCGGCGATGACCAGCTTCCGGTTCGTGTCCAACACGAGAAGATCCCGCTCCACATTTATCCTATTACGGAGAACCATCAGATAGTCAAGGACCGAAACCAGACCAACTTGCAGTTTTCGGGAATATTCAGAAAGGATTTCGTCATATTCATTCAACTGGTTTTCAAGGATTTGCTTTCGCCCACCATTGTGGGCAAGTTCGGACAGGCACTGGTTCAGACGCATCCACCTTTGATATTCAAAATTGTCCTTGTAGTTTCTGACAGTGTTCTGTTTGAGCCAAGTCTGACGCTCCATCTGACGCTTCTGGCCTCCGTCGGAGAATGTCCACCTGAATGTCAGGCCGGCACTCCATCCGAAATGGCGATACCAATCGGGAGTTCCCGCGGTCTGGAGTCCCGCGTTCATGAAGAGATCCAAACGAGGTTTGTACTGTGTGTTGAAGGATCGCAGTCCTACCTCAACGTTCAGACTGTCAAGACGGTACTTCTCCAGAAAACCGCTTTGGTTCTTTGTTAGGTTCATTTCAATCTCCACATCCGGCAAGAACGAATCGGTGCACTTCGGCAAGCTCAGTGACCGATTCTCTACGGTCACCGGGCCTGTGGTTCGACTTTGCTCACCAACCGTGGTTCTGCTGTGCTCATCAAGCCCCGAAGCAGCGGTCGCTGAGCCTGTCGAAGCGACCTCTCTTTCACCAACCTCAATCCCACAGACCAAATTAAGATCCACAAAATGAGATTGGTACGACTGCAAAGCCGAAACCCTCGCCTCGTTGTTGGCCTCCTTCTCCACCTCTAACAAACGCAAATCCGACCGGCTAGCCAACCCGTTGGAAACCAACCGGCCGACAGCCTCGACCTGTCGCTCAAGCACCCTGCTGACAGAATCCGCGAAAGAAATCTGTGCCTTGTCCAACAAACAAAGCAGATAGTGTTCAGTCACAAGACGTTCCAGCGAATGTTCCTCCAACCGGATCCCATTAGAAGCCATTTCACCATCCAGATCAGCCTGCTCCTCAGCAACCTTATAAAGGCCACCGCCCAGCAGCGGCTTGGTCCAAGTCACCCCACCGTGCAGATAACCACTCGACTCACCCAGATCGTAACCATAGTAGTCCACAGCATCGTGCGCGTTCCACTTGAACGCCGCCTTCCCACCGTCCACGGAAACGATAGGCACGAAGAGCAAATCCACGTTCACCTCAGCCTTGGAACGTGTGTAAAAAGCCTTAAGCCTTTGACGCTCAGAAGCCGCGATCTCCTTCTGCACGACATATTCCTTAATAAGAGGACTATTCCGCCGCGCCGCGTCCAGATAATCCTCCAAAGTTCCTCTCGTACCCCGCCCGCTGACCGGCCAGAAGCACAGAATCCCCAACATCAATGTAACAAATCGAGTCATATCAAACTTTTTTGTCGCCACAAAAGTACCGCCCGATTTTGTGGAAATTCTGTAGATGTCGCCGCGGATGATAATCGTGCGGAATGTGGCAAAAAGCACAAGATTCCGCACGGTTATCCCACATAATAAATAATAAATAGTATCAAGCCGTGAGCGGAATGCCACATTACACGCACAGCAAGCCTTCAATAAAGCGGTTGCATAAAAAGACTGGATTCACGCACAGGATGAAAAAGAAAGGGTGAATCCAAGTTGGAAAACAAGACACAAAGATGTAACTTTGAAGACATCTAAAAAATGCGGATATGACCCGAAAAGATACTTTCAGACTGATGTCGGTCGCAGCGGCAGCGGGAGCTTCAGCGATGGCTATGACGGCTTGCTCGGAGACAGAAAAAGAGCCGGAGAAAAGGCCTAACATTGTACTCATTGTGGCGGACGACCTTGGACTCGGAGACGTGAGCCTCTACAGCGGTAGCGATCTCGTACGCACGCCAAGAATCGATTCCTTGGGAAGAGCCGGAAGGCAGTTCGATTGCGCCTACGCCACCTCGGCTACTTCCACACCAAGCAGACTGGCATTATTCACGGGAATGTACCCTTGGAGGGCAGAAGCGAGCATCCTGCCTGGGGACGCTCCTCTGATCATCGACACGGCCGCCAACACCCTCCCGAAAATGCTTCAGAATCTGGGATATGCGACCGGAGCGATCGGGAAATGGCATCTCGGAATGGGCTACGGTAAACTTGACTGGAACCAGCACATCAGCCCTGAGGCCAACACTGTGGGCTTTGACTACACGAACATAATCCCGGCCACCGTTGACAGGGTTCCGTGCGTCTATGTCGAGAACGGAGATGTCGTAAACCTCGATCCGAGCGACCCTATCACCATTGACTACGATAATGAACTGCCCGGAGAGAAGAACGCCATCAACAGTCCGGAGCTGATGGAAATGCGATGGCATCACGGCCACCAAGGCACAATCATCAACGGAATCCCGAGAATCGGCCACATGACCGGCGGAAAGTCCACCCTCTGGGACGACTCCACTATGGCTGAATATTTCCTGTCAAAGGCAAAGGCCTTCGTGACCGAGAACTCGGGCAAGCCGTTTTTCCTCTACTACGGCCTTCACGAGCCGCACGTCCCGAGGACAGCAGGGACGGCATTCAAGGGAAAGACATCCCTCGGACCGAGAGGCGACGTGATCGCCGAGGCGGATTGGTGCGTGGGACAGATTGTGGATCACCTTGACTCATTGGGGGTGCTGGACAACACTTTGGTCATATTCACATCCGACAATGGTGCCGTGCTTCAGGACGGCTATCAGGACAAGGCCATCGAACTCGCTCAGC
The DNA here is from genome assembly GCA_963657715.1 of uncultured bacterium. GTDB lineage: Bacteria > Bacteroidota > Bacteroidia > Bacteroidales > UBA932 > Cryptobacteroides. The sequence continues at coordinate 33,864 of CAVKML010000009.1, forward strand.
AGCAAGGCTATGACCCGAATGACGGTATGCGTGGAGGTAAATACAGCCTCTTTGACGGAGGCACGCATATCCCTTTCATCGCATATTGGAAAGGCCACATCAAACCGTCGGTTTCCAAGGCTTGTTTCTGCCAGATGGACCTCTACGCCACACTCGCCGACATTCTGGGAGGAGCAGTTCCCGATGGGCTAGATTCAAAGTCATATACTGAAGTACTGATCGGTAGCGACACCCTCAAAGGGAGGGAGACGCTGGTTCTCGAAGCGCAAGGCCGCCTCGCCCTCAAGGAAGGTGACTATGTGATGATCCCGGCATATTCAGGAAACAACGAGAATCCGACAACCATCGACTTCGGCCTGAATCCGGAAGCCACCCTTTGGAACCTCGCCACCGACAGAAGTCAGAAGGAAGACCTTTCAAAATCGAACAAAACCTTGACTGACAGGATGATGCAATCTTTCAGGAATATTGTAGGGAAGGCCTATGTCAGTGATTTCAAGGCAGAGGAGCTTCATTGATACGGAATGCCCAAAACGACTTTTAAGCATTCTGAAAACCGCTTCTAAATATTCAACAACATGTCAGACGCGATATTCGAAAAAACATTGACCCTCGGAGATGCGATGCGCCTCTCCGGGCCGATGGCGTTCAACATAATGATAAAGCCGGCCGGGTCACTCTGCAACCTGGACTGCAAATATTGCTACTACCTCGACAAGGCCGAAATCTACGGCGGCAAGGAACCTCGGATGACGGAAGCGATGCTGGAGAAAGTGGTTCAAGAATATATCAGCGCGAACGGAGTGCCGGAGGTGACCTTCAACTGGCACGGCGGCGAACCACTGGTGCTTGGGCTGGATTTCTACCGCAAGGCTTTGGAATTTGAGAAGAAATATGCCGGAGAGAAAGTCATACACAACACCATCCAGACCAACGGAACGCTCCTGAACCGCGAATGGGCGAGATTCTTCCACGAGAACAATTTCCTTGTGGGAATATCCCTGGACGGCCCCAAGGATATTCACGACAAATACCGCAAGGACAAGGGTGGCTTCCCGACGTTCGACAGGGTGATGAGCGGGCTGAATATTCTTAAAGGGGAAGGGGTTGAATTCAACACGATGTCCACGGTCAACCACACCAGTGAGGGTCGAGGGCTGGAAACTTATCTGTTTCTGCGTGAAGTAGGTAGCGGATTCATGCAGTTCATGCCGGTCGTCGAGCATGTCAAGTACCCGCTGAACGGAGCAGGCAAGCCGGACAAGAAAAAACGCCCCTTCATCGTTGATCCTAAGACCGACGGAGCCGTCATAGCCCCTTGGTCGGTAACGGATGTAGGCTACGGCCGATTCCTCTGCGACATATTCGACTATTGGGTCAGGAATGATGTCGGACGATATTTCGTCACCAATTTCGACGCCACTCTGGCCACATGGGTCGGCGAGATGCCAGGCACCTGCACTTTCGCTCAGACCTGTGGCGGCAATTCCGTCATCGAACACAACGGCGACCTCTATCCTTGCGACCATTTCGTCTACAAGGACTACCTTCTCGGCAACATCGCCGACAAACCTATCGCCGAGATGATGCGCTCGGACAAGCAGACAGCCTTCGGAATAGACAAGAGGAACAAGCTCCCTACCAAGTGTTTACGGTGCGAATGGCTTTTCGCCTGCAATGGAGAATGTCCTAAGCACAGGTTCAACACCTACGAATCGCACCTTAACGGTCGTGGTGGCGTGAGGATTGAGACCGGCCTGAACGCCCTCTGCGCTGGTTACAAGATGTTCTTCAGCCACGTGTCCCCTTACATGGACTACATGAAGGACCTTCTATCCCGCAAGATGTCCCCCGCCTACGTCATTCCTTGGGCCAGAACACGCAGATAACACGGAACAATAGACAATAAGCCACCTCTCCGCACCAAGGGCGAAATCTTTCCGTGGAGGATAATATCTTTATAATCAACGCATAACGCTTATCTCCTCCCCACTGAAACCAAGAGGAGGACATTCATGGATTTTATTATGAATCAATCCATTAGCCTCCACAGCAAAAATCGTTATCCTTTTGGCTTGACGGCTTTCTACTTCCAGTTCTTGTAAGGGTTCCGCATCAACATCGAGTTGTAATACCTTGAGTCGCCGGTCACTTCAGGGCCAAGCCAAGACGGCTTCTCGAAAGGCTCATCCTCTGAGGCAAGTTCTATTTCCGCAATTGTAAGCCCTTCATTCTCACCGTAGAACTCATCCACTTCATAGATGTGTTCCCCATCAGCCTTTATCAGGTGACGGGTCTTGTCAATAACACCAGGCTCACATATTACAAGCAAGGCCTTGGCGTCCTCTACACTGATCTCTTTCTCCCATTCAAAACGGCTGGCACCGCTCGCACTGCCTATTCCTTTGACCGTGATGAAAGCCTTGTCACCTTTGACACGCACTCGCACCGTCCTTTCGGGATCACTGCAAAGATACCCTTGAACAATCCGTACTGATTTATAGACAAACGGTTTATAATCCCCATTGATTAAAAATTTTCTTTCGGTCTCCTGCAACATATTCCTAAATTTGATTCTTTAAAACAACAGTGCCAAGCCTTGCTGAATATTCACCCGGCAACTTGAAATATGTAAAGTTAGCGATAAGTAATCGTTAAAAAATAACTTGCCGCTTATTAAAACCCAACTCCGGCTTTATGGTGTTTTCAAAGAGCCTTCCAACCGCCGCCGAGAACTTTGTAGAGATCGACTACGGAGAGGTTCTCCTTTGTCCTTGCCTCACTGAGTTCAAGTTGGGAAGTCAGATACTTTCTTTGGGCGTCAAGAACGTCCATATAACTGATCACGCCATTTATGTACTGGCTGTTGGCCAATACTACATATTTCTTGGACGCTCTTTCCATCGCCTCTTTCACGTCTGTGTTTGAATGGGCGGAACGGAAAGTCACAGTCGCGTCATACACCTCTCTGAAAGCCTGCATCACATCTTTCTCATATTTCAGTCTGGCCTGTTCGTAGGAAGCGACGGCGGCCTTGAAAGCGGACCGACGCTTGCCGAACTCGAAGACAGGCGAGGCCAGTGTGGCTCCGGTAAACCAAAACGGAGACTTCAAGAAATCCTTAAGGGCATCGTTTTCCTCCCCTGCACCAAGGTTGATGACAAACGACGGAAACCTTTCAGCCATGGCCACACCAACACGAGCTTCGGCGGCACGAAGGTCATTCTCGGATTTCATCAGGTCGGGCCTACGTTTGAGAATGTCGGACAACACACCAGCAGGAACGAGGGTCTTTGTCATCATCGATGACTTCTCTTCCCGTTGCACTTCTTTAGGATACGATCCGGTGATGAAGCACAGCTCGCTTTCCTTCAACGCGATCTGTCTTTGGAGATCAGGCACCATCGCCTCTGCGGATGCCAATTCCACAAGGGCTTGCTGGTAAGGAATTTCCGATGTCAGACCGCCCTCCGCACGGAGTTTGGCCTGATTCACGGACTTCTGCCTCGTGGTCAACGTGTTGGTGACTATCTCAAGTTTCTTGTCCAAGCCCACCAACTCGTAATAGGCAGAGGCTACGCTGGCGATGATGCTCATTCTCACCGCTTTCTGAGCCTCAACCGTACCGAGGTAATCGGCCAGTTTCTCTTTCTTGGACCATTTCAGCCGTCCCCAGAAATCGACCTCCCATTGAAGCGAGGCCTTGACTCCGAATTCTGGATCTTCCGGATTCGGATCCGTTCCCCCATAATTGCTGTGATCGTTCTGCGCGTAACCTTTTATCGAGACGGAAGGCAACTGGGCGGATCTCTGCACACGGTACTTGTATTCCATCTCCTTCAAGCGCTCCGCAGCGATGAGGATGTCCTTGTTGTAGTCCAAAGCCGCTTCTATTAGCTTCTGCAATTCAGGCGATTCATACACCTTCCTCCAGTCCATGTCAGCGAAGCTCCTGCCGCTCGAATCCCCGAAATACGCTTTCGGCATCTCTCCAAGATCCGGTTTCTCACAGTATTTCGAGGTGGAGCAGGATCCGAGAGCCAATGACGACACGGCCAGGACAGTGATGACCGGCAAAGTCTTTCCGGCCTTACGGAATCTCGGCCTCAACTTAGAGAACTTTGACCTCAACTTGTAGATCAGCACGAAGAAGAACGGAACAAAGACGATTCCGACGGTTATGCCGGTGATCATGCCGAAGAACACTCCGGTACCGATATTCCGACGGCTCTCGGATCCCGGACCGGTGGCGAACACAAGAGGTAGCATACCAAGGATGAAGGCCAAGGATGTCATCACGATAGGTCTGAACCTCAGTTTAGCGGCGGTGACGGCAGCCTCTACCAGATCCTTTCCGGACTCAACCTCATCTTTGGCGAACTCCACGATAAGAATCGCGTTCTTGGCCACAAGGCCGACAAGCATCACGAGTCCGATCTGGAAATAGATGTTGCTCTCCATACCAAGCACAGCCACACCGAGATACGCCCCGACGATCGCGATAGGAAGCGAAAGGATGACGGCCACAGGAATGGACCAACTCTCGTACTGAGCGGCAAGGAAGAGGAACACGAACAGCAAAGCCAGCGCAAGCACCAGTCCTGTCTGTCCACCCTCTTTCTTCTCCTGATAGGACATTCCGCTCCACTCGACTCCGATGTTGTCCGGCAAATGCTCCTCGGCGATCTCCTCAAGTATCGCAAGAGCCTCGCCCGAACTGGTTCCGTTGGCGGCCTCTCCGCTGATCGTGGACGAATTGTACATATTGAACCTCTTGATCGTGCCTGGACCAGTCGTGAAATGCGTGGTGCCAAGAGCATTGACTGGGATCATCGTGCCGCCGGAACTCTTCATGAAAAAGAGGTTCAGGTCGTCCGTGTGGGCACGGTACGGAGCGTCGGCCTGTATGTAAACACGGTATATTCGGTTGTACATGTTGAAGTCATTGACATAAATCGCACCGGTGAAAGCCTTCAGGGTCGCGAAGACATCCGCCATAGACAGGCCCAGAAGCTGGATCTTGTCCCTGTCCGCATCAAAATACAATTGGGGAATGTCCATCTGCATGCCTGACGACAATCCGGTCAGCTCCTTTCTCTTCATCGCGTAATGCAGCAATGTGTCCGAAGCGTTCTGGAGATCCTGATAGGTCGCGTCCCCTCTGGCCTCAAGCACCATAGAGAATCCTCCTGAAGTGCCGAGTCCCGGTATGACGGCAGGAGTGCTTATGTACACCTTGCTTTCCGGATACCTTGACAAAGAGTCTCTCACCATCGCTATCATCTTGGACATATTCGTGACATCCCGCTGGTTCCACGGCTTCAGGATCACCGTCAAGGTGCTGTTGGACTGTGCCGTGCCTATTCTTGGACTGGAGCCGGTGACATTGAGGACATATTCAACATCGTGCTGACGGAGCAGGAAATCCATCGCTCGGTCAGTCACTTCCCTTGTGCGATCAAGCGTGGCTCCCGTAGGAAGTTCCAGCTCCACAGTGAAATATCCTTGATCCTCCTTAGGGATGAAACTCTGAGGGACGAGGCGGCCGAGTATGAATATTCCGATGATCGCCACACCGAAGGCGGCAAGCATCCGTTTCGAATTATGAACCGCGAAGCGGACTGCCTTCGCGTAGAATGACGTACCCTGTTCAAGCCATTGGTTTATCTTCCTGAACACAACATTCTTAGGCTTGTCACTATCGTGCGGTTTCAGGAATTTGGAACACATCACAGGACTCAAAGTCAGGGCCACAATGGTGGAGATTATCACTGAAACGGCGATCGTGACAGTGAACTGCCTGAACAATTGGCCCGTGATTCCGGAAAGGAAACTTACCGGAACGAAAACGGCGCAGAGCACAAGCGACATCGCGACAAGGGCGCTTCCTATCTCACCCATAGCCTTCTTCGTCGCCTCATACGGGGACAAATGTTCGGTTGACATGATCCTGTCCACATTCTCCACGACCACAATGGCATCATCCACTACGATTCCGATGGCCAGGATAAGGCCAAGCAATGTCATCATATTCAGAGAGAATCCGAAGATCAGCATCACGCCGAACGTGCCGATAAGAGAGATCGGTACCGCAATGGCAGGAACCAGTGTGGCGCGGACATTCTGGAGGGAGAGGAACACCACGAGAATGACGAGAATCAAGGCCTCGAACAAGGTTCTGTAAACGTGATGGATAGACTCCGAGATGTAGGTGGTCATGTCGAACGGTATGTCGTAGGACATTCCGTCCGGGAATCCTTTGCTGATTTCCTCCATCTCCGCTTTGACATTATCGGCAACCTCCACGGCATTGGCGCCCGGAAGCATGAAGACGTTCATCACAGCGGCGTTGCGGGCGTTGATGCCACTCTCTGTGTTGTACGACTGGGCCTCAAGCGAGATCCTGGCGACATCCCTGAGACGGATGATGGAGCCATCAGCGCCTGTCCTGACCACAATGTTCTCGAACTGCTCGACCGAAGAGAGCCTGCCTGGAGCCGTAATCGGGATGGTCACATCCACATCCGTGATCGGCTGCTGTCCGAGCACTCCGGCCGCAGCCTCGCGGTTCTGGTCCTTCAATGCGCTCTGCAAGTCCTTGACCGTTATCCCAAGGCTGGCCATCTTGTCCGGCTGCACCCAGATCTGCATCGCGTAGTAACGGCTTCCCACGTTCGAGACGACTCCAACTCCAGGAACACGTCTCAAGCGGTCTTGAATATTCAAGGTGGTGTAGTTGCTGAGATATACCTCATCGAATTTCGGGTCGTCGGACATCACCGTGATCGTCATCAGCTTGCTGGAAGACTCCTTTTCCACCGAAATGCCGTTCTGCACGACTTCGGCCGGAAGTCTAGACTCCGCCAGCTTCACCCTGTTCTGAACCTCAACCGCAGCCAAATCCGGATCTGTGGATATGTCGAATGTCAATGTCGCTGAATATCCTCCGTTGTTGGAATTGCTTGACTCCATGTAGAGCATCCCCGGCGTTCCGTTGAGTGACTGCTCAATAGGGGTGGCGACGGCCTGCGACACGGTCTGCGAGTTGGCACCCGGGTAGGATGTGGACACACGCACGACCGGAGGGACAATCTTCGGGTACTGGTCAACCGGCAGCATCGTCAGTCCAATGAACCCGACAAGTACAATTATTATGGATATGACAGTCGAGAATACGGGCCTGTCAATAAAGAAATCGGATTTCATAAGTTCTAGTTTATTAATATATTCTCTAAGAGCGAACAGCCTCGGCCTTCATTCCGTGGCTCAGTTTGTGCTCTCCTTCCACCACAATGACCTCACCAGGATTGAGACCGCGCTCGACGACCGTGGTGTTCTCCACTTCCGGTCCCGTCTGAATGAATCGTTTCTCCACGATGCCGTCATGTTTCATAACGAATATGAACGATCCGCTCTTTTCGATGATGATGGCCTTGGTCGGCACCGCCACAGCGTTCTCCCTCACGTCCAGCAGGACCTTCACATTGGTGAACTGGCCCGGCAGGAGTTCCCTGTCAGGGTTGGGCATCTCTGCGCGTACCGAGAACGTACCTGATTTGGCGTCCACAAGCGGATCCGCGAAATCCACCAGACCTTTGTACTTGTACACTGATTTGTCCGCCATAGTGATGGTCACGTACGGTTCCCAGTGCCGGCTGGTGTCCTTCTGGCCGAGATTGACGTTTCTGGCCTTTGATTTCTGATAGTCCAGATCCGTCATCTTGAACTCCACAAGCACGGTGTCGCTCTTGACCACATTCGCCAGAAGGGACTGTGATCCGGGTCCGACAAGTGTACCGATGTCCACGTGCCTCTCGCTTATGTAGCCGCTTATCGGAGAACGTACTGTGGTGTAGCTCAATGCGAGACGTGCTTCCGTCAGATTCGCCTCGCTGACCTGCACGTCAGCCTTGGCACTCTCATAGGCGGCGACAGCGTTGTCCAGATCAAGCTGGCTGGAAGCCTTCTGCTCGAACAAAGGCTTGATCCTCGCCAGATCCCGCTCAGCCTTCAAGGCCATGGCTTTGTTTTTTGTCACAAGAGCCTCCGCCCGGTCAACCTGAGCCTTATATTGCTTGGGATCAATGATGAAAAGTATCTGGTCTTTCTTCACGTAGGTTCCTTCCTCAAACATCATCTTCTCAAGATACCCTTCAACTCTCGCTCTCACCTCCACGAACTGCTGAGCGCGGATCCTTCCCGGAAACTCTCCGTAAATCTCCACGTTCCGTGTCCTGACCGTGTCAACACTGACCACAGGCAGAATCTCTTCGCGATGTTTAGGTCTAAGAATGATGATGACAACAGCGGTGGCAACAACCGCCACAGCGACCGCGCCAATAACGGTCCTTTTGTTCAGTTTACTCATAGCGATCTGTTTTTGCGAACCAGGCTGACCTGATTCTGAATAATGAGGCATCGCCATTTCAAAGACCGTTCCAAAATATTAGCAGGCACTCAATACCCTATCTTTCAGAATCGTACAACACCGCGATTCCGAAACACCTCATAGGCCTCTCTTGTACGATTCTGCTTATAAAACCGCACAAAATCTCCCTTTTCAAGATTAGATTTCAACCAACAATCACGACATCGCGACGGACGCATTTTCCCCATATATTGCCACCGTTGTAAGCTTTTTTGTCATCGACAAGATCAAGATCGCCCGTTTGCACTCCACTGATCGTGTTTTATAAGACTCTCAATCATTCGATCTCAGGTCTTTGCTAAGATCTCCATATTATTTCACTTTTACTCTGCTAAAGCATAATTCTTCTATTCCGGAGTTGATCAAATCTCTTTTAATATCCTCATCAACATAAATTTGAGTCGAAATCTGCCAGAAAAGATCAGGACTGTGAATAACCGATAGATTCTTTACTTTTTCTTTGTCAAAACAAGGCTTCAAGACAATTCCTGATGCTGGCACATAAACACTCTCACTGACATTCAAAATGTCCAGTTTTCTTGTAAACATCGGAATATAATACTTTTTGGAGATGTCTTTCCCATTGATAATGACACTCTTCCATTCAATATATTCAGAGCCGGTCAAATGAGATGCGATTATTGACTTCATCTTTTCAGACATTACCGGCCAAGCCAAACTATTCGGCTGATAGTCATAAAAGACATCACTCGAACCTCCAACGACAAGCTTCGAGGTCACAAAAACATCCCGCAACTCCAATGAGAATGGAACGTCTTCCCTATTATTCATTTCCCCAATGAGCTCATGCGAAAGAGGTGTCCCTTCAGGAGCATAGGCAACCGTTGAAACCTTGTCATTGTTTGTTGACAACCAATAATAGTTCATTTATTCTTATGATTTTAATCGGCGTTATACACAGAATCAATCCTCATCCGCTCTTTTTCAATATCTTGAAGATAATCCGGCAATGAACATAAAACAATTCTGATATAACTTGGTGTCATGCCATAATTTTTATGGTATTTCATCTTATCCGCCAATATTCGCGCGTAAAAACGTTCCCCGACAACAACATCTCTAAAAACCTTCTTTTTAACATGAATTGTATTACGATAGTATTTCCCTTCAAACTCAATATCATAATCCAAGGTTCCGGACCATTTTCGTGTCACTACAGCCACGGCATCTTGGCCATAGTGCTTGATTCGATATGAATTATAACCGTCCCAACAATAATAAACTATACCCCATATCAACACTATCGGGATTAAAACATAGCAGACTATATTAAATATGACATTTCTCATAACACAACTCTTTCTTGCTAAACGCCTTCAGCCACATCGCCACTGCGACTCACTCTGGTGGCACATCGATTGAAAAACTGTTGTCTCAAGCATTGACTTTTTCAACCAGAGTGAACCCTAGCCCACGCCTAACGCTTCTCGCTGTATCCTCTCATCTACAGCAAGAGGATACAGTATTCAACTATGGACATCGGTGGAATTACAGATTTCGTAGCAGAACGCTATCCTCAGAAATAGTACCTCAGGCCGATGGAAGGCTGGATGGCGAGATTGTAGGTCGCCACATCGGTCTTTATGTCATAGTCATTCTGACCAACCTTCTTGATGTTGGTGAAAGAATAGCCAAGCGTCAGGAAACTGACGGAGAAGGCGAAATGGGGAGTCGGGCGGAACTCGAACGCGCCTGGAGCCAGCTCCACACCGTAACCAATGACATCCTTACTTACATATATGTCTTCTGTTTCAACCTTTACGCTCCCGATGGTACCGAATATCGCAACCCCAGGCGTGAAAAAGAAGCCGTCTCTGATTTTCAGGTAATATGCCAATTCGGGGCCTACCAGAACCAGATTGGTGTTCTGACGAAGCCAACTGTCACCACTTTTCTCGTATGGGTTGGAATTCAAAGCGTATTGCATAGAAACACCAAGCTTCCAGTTGTCAGCGAAGAACCAGCCGAACTCGGCACCGGCACTGAAATCGGTAGATGACGGCGTTCCGTTTCCCTCCGATCTGATTCCTGAATATCCCCCTGAAATCCCGATTATTCCCCCGATTGAAAACTCTCCTTTCTTCTGCGCCGAGACGGAACCGCAAGAGATGACGACAAGCACGGCGCAAGCAGCTATCAATTTATTCATAATATTGAATATTAAAATGTTATCTAAAAAAAGCATCTACCAAAACAGCCGGCAGGCTACAGATTCAACCTCAACGTGAATGAGAGACCGATATTAGCAAGATTCTCCATACTGTCCTTGTCAAGAGTTTGAGTAGACTTTTCACCATTCTGCTCCAACGTCAAGGCAGTGAGCGTACCATCGACAGAGGACAGGTTGGCCCCGATCGACCACGTCCTGTTCAGGGCATAGTCATAGCCGATGTTGTACAAAAATCCAAGTGTGCCTCCTGTCAATCTCATCTTTTCTATGACCATACCGTCATCACAATAGCCAAGGTAGCCTAAGCCCACATCTGCCGTTAATGTATGCAAACCATTTCTGCTGGAGAACCTTGTGCAGAACATCGGACCGACGAACGCTATCCGTATGTTGTCTTTCATCTTACCATAGGTAGCTTGACCTTCGCTGTTGGTTGCCGTCACAGTCGTACCATTACTGGCCGAAAACGCCTTGTAGCGAACGCCGACTCCCATAAACTCCTTGAAGAACCAAGTTGCATCGGCACCATACACAAATCCTCTCCTGAGTTTCTTAGTATAGGATTTGAAGTCATTCGGCACGTTTTCGCTGATCTTGCCGAGCCTAAAGCCGCCTCCACCCTCAATGCTGAATCTGAATTTCGAATATTCCCGGACAGAGTTCCGCTCCTGCCCTTGTTCCAGTCCCTGCTCCTGTTCCTGAGCATAACCGATGCCGCCAGACATAAGTGCCAAAGCGGCGATGATAGTAATGATTCTTTTCATTGTGATATGATTAATGATTCAATAGGAAAATTTTCAACCACGGTATTTATAATAAACTCTATATTCAAAATCGGTGAATGCTGATTCTTTGCATTAAAGGTATATAAAAAACTCATAGCAAACCAAATTATTATTGAATGGCCATCCCTAATTTGAACATCGGAAGATACATCGCAATCAGCACGAAACCGACAACCACACCTACAAGCAGAACCATAAGCGGCTCCAAAGTGCTGTTCAACTGCTTGACCTGATAGTTCATGTCCTCGGAAGTGTCATCCGCATTAACACTTTAATATTTCAAAATCGCCATCGTAATGGAATAAAGATTGCCCTTACTCATTTATCTTATCTATCAGTGATTCTATAACCCTGCCTGTTTCCGTGGGCTCATATTCCGAGTCAAAATGAAGTACGACCTCATCACCCAAACGATCCACTATATTTAAAGCCATATCATCGCTATCTAAAACCAGCCTTGGTGGTACTTCTGCTTTTAGTATATCAATAGGGAACTTATTCTTTAATAGAAAGTGTTGCAAGAATTCATATTCCTTTTCAGTCAATATTATTTCTTCCATAATCTCTACTATTTTCTTGTTCTTTTGTATAAATTCGTTGGGGCAAATGTATAAAAAGATCCTCTAAAAACTCGAAAACGGGCGTTTTTGGCGTTACAGATTTCCGCAATTCGGGGGCATCGAGAACTATATTTTCAACGTTTTACAAATAGATAAAAACTATCGTTAAAGATAATTCATCCATAAGTCACTGATTATCAATACCCCCCCCCTAAAACAATTCAACCTGTAACGAAATTATGTGAACAATCTGTACAGAGTCTCGTTAGGGCCGGAGTAACTGTTCAATTTTTCACGAAGGCGATGCTTCTTCACTCTGACATTCTCCTTGGTGATGTCCATCAAGAATGAAATTGTCGAGGTGCCAAAGCCTACTATCATGTAACAGATAAAGCGGATGTCCTCATCTTTCAACTTAGGAAAGTCGGATCTGATCTTGGAGACGATGTCATCAAGGTCAGCGTTTATCCTTGCCTCAAACTTTTTCTGGCCTTCCGATCCACTGGCGATTTCCTCAAACAAGATCTGGGTTGAAGAGATGACATCGTTGTAGGTTTTCTCCTTTATTGATTCAAGTCGATGTGATGATGCGGCATCATAATACTTTCCTATCTCGCTGAACCGCTTTTGATAAAGGATAACGTACATATCACGCAATTCTTTGATCTTTTCCCTCTCATGTTCATTGAGTGATTTCAAATCAAAAATATTCTTGTCCCTTTCTTTTTTATCCTCCTTAGCCCTGTTCCTTACCGTTTCCAAAAGCCTCTCGGATTCTTCCACAGCTTGAGCCAACCGGTCTTTTTCACGGATCAACGCGATTTTCCTTTTCATAAAGACAATGTAGAGCAAACCTACCATCATTAGACCCACTATGAGAATTATGACGCTTCTCTGATTGGCTATGGTTGATTTCTGCTCCGAAACTTCAGCGTTCAGACGATAGTAGTCACTTTGTGCCTTGAACACAGACTGAGCCAACTGTTTCTTTACAACGTCATTTTGGTGGGACAGCATACTTTTCAGCAAAATCAAGGCTTCTTCATACTGTCCTTTATACTCCGCTATTCGGTATCTAATCTCCATCGTTTTTCCAGTCTCTTCACGATTGGATAACTGCGAAAGAATATTCTCCGCATCTGATTCCTTTCCTGCCAAAAGGAGAAGATACGCATATTCATAATACGATGTCAATATCAGACTACCGCGATGTTCCGCGACATATTCAAGCAATTCAATGTCTCTCTCAACATCTTGTTTCTCTTGATACAAATCATTGCTGACCAAATCCTCCATAGCGCAGAGGGCAATCCGTGATGTTGAGTCCTTCCCAGAATAAACAAGCGAATATAGGCTGTCAGCCACATCAAACCGCCCATTATTATGATAAGCCTGGGCCACTTTGTACAGCGACAAATCAAGATCCTTATCTCCTATTTTCTCAAAACATTCATAGGCCAGAATGGTGTTCCTCAATTCTTCCTCATCATTGAAAGACGCATTGTATGCGTCAGCGGAGGCAGCATAAATCAAACCTCTGTGGTAATAGTCATCTTCACTCGATTCCCGCAAAGCTCGTGAATAGAAAATGACAGCATTCGGGTAATCCTTTCTGTTAGCGTAAATTCGGCCCAAATAATAATAAGACAGCATCTTATCCTGCGAAGAACCTGATCTCTCGTAATATGCAACTGTCGGTTCCAAAATAGACAAGGCGGTCGTGTCGATGTAGTTCTTGTCCAACGCCATCGCAAACAGCACAGAATAGTGGGCACGGAGCGACTTGGTGTTCAGCGTCAGTGAATCCACGCTTCTCAGAACCCGAAGGGCACTGTCCGGCCTCTCCTGAATGTAAGATTCCACATCCTGAAGCAAGGCCTTGGTCTGCCTGTTGCCACAGGAGACAAATAGGATGGAAATTGAAAGTATAACGGTAATGAACCTACCCATAAATTAAGGCTCTTTTCTGAATCATTAAAAGCGAAGAATATACCCGTCTTCATCTTTGAAAGCATTGCATTTCTCAAGAAATATACGAGTCTCCTCAAAGTCATCCCCTATGATTTTTGAACTGAATAATCTCACTCTTGAAAGCGCGCGTATCAAAACATCAGGGTCATTTTTTCGTGTCAGTCGTCTCAGCGCATTCAAATAATCTTCACGAAAAACAGTCGGAATGATTATTTTAGACTGCCCACCTGCTACTAACTCCGCATTCATCATTATCCTTGACAACCTTCCGTTCCCATCATTGAATGGATGTATCTCACTGACCATAAACATAATGAAAACAGCTCTAGCGAATGGATGCTCTAGCGCCTGATAAAATTCAAAGCCTTTCTTCAGCGTCCCACGCACAAGGGTATAATCTACGAAATGAGTGTCTCCTGCGTGATTGTTCTGCATTTTGAACACTCCAGGATTACGATCGGGTCTTGCCGCCATCATTATTCTGTGCCTTTCTTGCAGCAAGTCGATAAGTTCGTCCGAAAAAGCCGGCACCCTGCTCATCTCTCTTCTGCTGGCAACTATTTGAAATGTCCCCAATACATCGTGTGAATCAGCGTTTCTGGCAGGCAACGGCTGACCTGTGTCAATAATTCTTCTTGCGTCCTCTATCTCAAATTCGGTTCCTTCAATATAATTGGAAAAGTAGCTCTCAAAGAATGCGAAATTACGGAACGAGGCATTATCAAGATTGTTTTCTGGAATGTCTTGAAAAACCTCTCTATGTAAAGCACCAAACAAAACTTCAAAAAGTCTTAACCTGTTTTGGTCATATGGAATGCCCATCGCTCTGGCCGAGGTGCTTGATGAAGTCAGTATCGATGATGGTTTGGTCTGAAGAATAGCGCCAACAATAGCGTTGAGTGCCTCAAACTCCTCTGCCATACCAAGCTTCGATGCAATAGTCTTTGCCTTATCCCGAAATGCATTCAACCCAGACTCGCCATTTGTGATCAGAATCTTCTCCAGACTCTCTTCTATTTTGGGACGTGGCAGACATTTGGATGCCCCGCTCCTTGCTCTGCCTTTCTGTAAGTTTTCCAACACACGACGCTCCGCACTTGAAATATACAGATTCTCTATAAATGGCATATCATTGTCCAATCCATCTGGTCCCTGCATAAGATGGACGGTGATCCCTGGCAATGATATATTTTTGGTATACTTGTAAGTCAAGAAAATATCACACTCATCAGTCGGCCTAAGTTCATAAGCGGAGCGATGGCTTATCACTGCTTTCGGGTACAACTGACCCAATATGTAGAACAGATTCCGACGTATTACGATCTCCGGGGCTTCTTCAAGGTTAGTAGTATATATCCTTGGAGCAATTTTCCTGAGAAGTCCACGTTTTACCAAATCCGTCCTTGCCGCTGATTCTTTCTTGTCCGACGATGCGATTTCTATTTCCGATATATTCCGTATGACCGCGTTCTTGTGCATAATTTTCTATTAAGGTCGCATTATTTCACCAAATATAGGAAATTTTGTCGATTAATACCATTGATCAAGGGTATTTTTGTCGATTAAGGCAGAAAATGAACATCAGAACTGGAAGTAGATGAACGACTGGAGGTCGGCGGTGATGAACTGGCAGATGATGAAGACGGCGAGAACGCAGGCGAGGACCATCAGAGGGAGGGGCATCGAGGCGAACCAGATGCGATAGCGGCGCTTGAAGTTCTCGGGGAGCCAATGGATGATCATTCCGATGACGAAGACAAGGATCACACCGAGGTGCTGCTGGACCATCTGCGGGATGAGGGACAGATCCCAATCGCCGCCGATGCGCTCTACCATATTCTTTGCCGTGCTCCACGCCTTCTCATTCGCGTCCGCAGGGTTCAGATTGGAGCCGCTTCGGAAGAAAAGGCGGGTGAAAGTGATGAATATGAACGTCATGGCGACCGCCCAGCCTGTCTCAAGCCACGAGAAGGCGGCCTTGAAACGGCACAGGTGATAGACCATACGCACCGCCGCACCAATGAATATAATCAGCGTCCAGACAAAGAACATGTTGAACACCGAGGCTGGGACAGTGGTTTTAAGAATATAAAAGGTAAGGCAGACGAGTCCTATCACGAGT
This sequence comes from uncultured bacterium, assembly GCA_963657715.1. Lineage (GTDB taxonomy): Bacteria > Bacteroidota > Bacteroidia > Bacteroidales > UBA932 > Cryptobacteroides. The sequence goes on from CAVKML010000009.1 coordinate 49,921, forward strand.
GTCCTGACATAAACATTGCAGGTTTTCCAGAACCTATAGATCAACATTCCGAGGCCATTCAGACCGCCCCAGATCATAAAGTTCCAGCTGGCGCCGTGCCACAGGCCGCCCAGAAGCATCGTGTCCATCCTGTTGATGTCCGAGATCAGTTCCTTGCGGTATTTCTGGCAGAAAGTGATTAGAATCGCGAGAACAGCGGCAACGACGAGCACCACTCCGAACACCCACCAGTTCTTTGCCAGAGCCGAGGCCAGGAAAGCGATTCCGAGGATGATGGCGTACGAGCCGAAAGTGCCGTTGCGGTTGCCCCCAAGCGGGATGTAAAGATAGTCCTGAAGCCATTTTGATAGGGAAATATGCCACCGCTTCCAGAACTCTCCGGCATTGCGGGCCTTGTACGGAGAATTGAAATTCTTCGGCAGATAGAAGCCCATCAACATCGCTACGCCTGTGGCGATGTCCGTGTACCCCGAAAAGTCAGCATAGACCTGAAGGGAGTAGCCGAACAGTGCCGTAAGGTTCTCAAAACCAGTGTAAAGCAACGGGTTCTCGAAGACCCTGTCGCAGAAATTCACGGCCAGATAGTCACTGAGAATCAACTTCTTGGCAAGTCCGTTCAGAATCCAGAAAATCGCGATTCCGAACTGTCTGCGGCCAAGGAAGAACGGCTTGTGAAGCTGGGGGAAAAACTCTTTGGCTCGAACGATCGGGCCGGCCACCAGCTGCGGGAAGAAACTCAGATAGAATCCGAAATCCCAAAAGTTCTTGATCGGACCGATTGTCCTGCGCGAAACATCCACCACATAGCTTATCGCCTGGAAGATGAAGAACGAGATGCCCACCGGCAGAAAGATGGAATCCACATTGAACGCCTGCGAGCCCGCCAGTTGGTTACCCACTGCCGCAAACCAGTCTTTCACAATGAATTCCGTTCCGAAAAGGTTGTTGACGACATCTGTCATGAAATAGGCATACTTGTAGTAGCAGAGCAGCGACAGATCGACCACGACGCTCAAAGTCACAATGGCCTTGCGCCCGAAATCCCTCTTGACACTCGACAAAACAAAACCTGCCAGATAGTTATAGACAATCACAAAGCCGAACAGAATCAGAAACAATCCGCTCGTCTTGTAGTAAAAGAAAAGGCTGACGAAGAACAGGAAGGCGTTGCGCAGCAGCACCTTGTTCTTGAACACGCACAGAAAGGCCAGCACGATGGCGAAGAACGCCCAGAAGTAGAACTGGGTGAACAGCAACGGGTGAGCCTGGTCAAAAGAGAACAAGTTCTTGAAAAAATCAGCGGCAACGTCCCAAAATCTCATTATCGGCTTGTCTTTAAGTGATTCATATATTTGTCCATCAATGCGTTGAAAAGAAGATCCCCCACAAGGTCGTAGCCAGTCTCCGTGAAATGGATCTTGTCCCTCTTGGCAAGGCCGGCCTCTTCCCATTTCCTCATCGAACCGAGCCCTCCCATGATGTCGAACAGATCCCAAAAACCGGCGTCACATTCTTTTCCGAGCCGCGCAAAGCCTTGTTCCGCAAGTCTGCCGTTGGTGTTCACCACATAGCCTTTCCGGCGTATCCTCCTGAAACTGTCGTTGTTGGAGACGAACAGAAGAGCGCAGTCCGGATTGACCGAACGCACGCGCGAGACAAGCACCTTATAGCGGGTGACAAAATTTTCCACCGAAAAATTCGTGGCGGTCGCGTCATTGATCCCAACGGCGAAAATCACCAGATCAGGATTGACCAGCCTCAAATCATTCTCCAGATCCGGGCACTTTGAATATGACCCGAGCGACGCTCCGTTCACTCCTATTCCAGTCACGGAAATGCCAGGGAAAGGGTTGTCCAGGAATATTCCGGTGAGAGTGAATTCTCCATGCCCTTTGGTCGCTATCCTGACGGAATCCGTCAGCGCCGGGAGACCGAAAGACCAGCAGGAATCCTCGGGAGCCTTGCAGCCGACCAGGGTGTCGCCTTTCGCCAAAACCACCACCGGAATCCTCTCCCCTGCTGATGAATATCCAAGGACTTTCACTTCGTTGAAACGGAACGTCGGGTCCGACGGCTTGGGATCCCTTGCCACAGTGGTGACCATCACCGAAGCCTTGTCGTCAGACGCGCTCAAGGATATTCCCGTAAGCCCGAGCCGGTGGTCAGGCTCCCTTTGGACATTCCTCGTGACTTTCCACGAGCCTTCGTAATTCACGGTGAAGCTGCTCGGGTTGTTCGTGTGGGCCGCCGAGAACGGGAAGACCAGTCCCCTGCCCCCGTCCAAGGCCGATCTTAAGGACAGCAAATCGTTCCTAAGCTGTCTGGTCATTGTTCCGGCCTGCACGTGCGAGCCTCCGATGTGCAGAACCCTAAGGTTGCCCTTGCCAAGGAACAGCACGGAATCCATCTTCTCAAAAAGCCTTTCAAAAGCCGAGCTGTCACCCTGAAACTCAATCCGGCTCTTGTCGAAACGCGCGAAATCATATTCAGGAACCGCCTTCCGCAGCGACTGCCCACAAAGGGTCGCCGGAAGCAGCAAAATGAGCAATGAATATATCAGCGCACGTCTCATAACTCGGTCTTTGTCAAGGTGTAAGGCACGGCGGTACGAGGATTGAGGCTGTCCCGCAGGTCGCGCAGATATATTCCTACAGCCTCGTCCGAAAGTTCCTGACGGAGCCTGTAGAAATCATGGTAAAGGATGAAGGATTTGGCGAGCGCGTTGCCGATCTCAAGCGCCCCTTGATGGGTGAAATGAATATGATCGGGGCCGGCCAGAGCGGGATTGTGGCTCACCCATTTCTTCATCGATCCCGGGCCTCCCATCACGTTGAACGTGTCCCAGTAGGCGACACCGTTCTTCAGACAGTTGACTTTCAGGGAATCATTAAGCTGCGGCAGAAGCGGCCAGGTTATCAGGTTCCCGTCCTCGCTCTTGCACATATCCGCCGGGCCGATGAACATCAACTGAGCCTTCGGAGCGACCTCCTTGAAGTAGTCGAACTGCATCACAATCTTCTTGACGTAAGACGAGATGGCCTTTTTCGAGGCTATCCCCGGCATCGCGTTGCCACCGAACTGCATGATTATCAGACGTGTGTCAGTCTTGTCGAAACTCTCCTTCATTACCTGGCGGTTGATGGACGAGAAGATAAATCCCGCGCATCCCCGCAAGGCGACATTGTCAACCGTAACGCCTCCCTTTCCGTCCAGCATGATTCCGTAAATCTCAGCGTTTCCGGAGAAATTGATCGTGCCTTTCTCCACATCGCAAGGCAGGTTCCAGGTGACCATCGAGACTCCGGTCCTGACAGAGTCGATGACGGTTTTCCTTACCGGCAGCGTGTCGCATTTAAGCGTCATCTCAAACCCTGCCGAATTCTGTCCCAGAAGCACGGAAACCTTTGAGATTGACTTGACTAACTCCTGGGAGTAACGGTTCTTGGTCCGGGTGAACGTGAACGTTCCGTTGCCGGAAACGTCAGTGAACTGTGTCAGAGGTCCATAGCGTTTGTGCGGGGCTTTCTTTGTCAGCGAGTCGCCGACCATGGCGTAACGTGTAAGGCTTCCGGAAGCGTTCTGCGAGAGCGACACGGTCGGAATCCTCTGGATCATCGGCACCATTCCCGGCCCCGAGCCTCCGAAACGTTCTTGAAAATCCTGCCTCAACACTGCCGAGATCCGGTCCATTTCCAACTGTGAATCACCATAGTGCAGAATCCTTACCGTGCGACCCGAATCAGCGGCCGCGGCCATCTCCACGAACAACGAATCGAAGAACGTGTAGTCATCATCCGGCAGACAGATGCGGTTTGGATTCGAAGTGATGTAGTCGTAGTAGTAGCGCAGCGTGTCCGTCGAGCCTTCGACCATCTCGTAGCTTTTCTGCACAGCCATGAGCACGGAATCCACATCGACTTCAGTCGTACTGTCTTGAAGATCCGCCAGATAGGTCCTATAGGACGGGAATCTCAACTTCAGATCCCCCACCAGAATTCCTTTCGGCGGAAAGACGAACCAGACCACGAAAAGGATCAGGAAAACTGAAAGGATAAACAAAAGTACCTTGGATTGCTTCATAATGACTACTTGTAAATGACCAGTTTACGTCCTTCCCGGATCATGTCGCCCTTGAGGTTGTTCCACCTCTTGAGGTCGGAAATCTTGACCCGGTGTCTCGCGGCGATGCCTCCCAACGTGTCGCCTCTGCGGATTGTGTAAGTGATCCTGTCGGTGTTCGCGGCCTGCCTCTTGCGGATCGAGTCCAACCGGGCCTTCTTTGCGGCCGCCTGCTCCCTCAGGAAAGCCAGACTCTCCGCCTTCCTACGCTCCGCCAGCGAGCCGATCCTCTCAAACGCCGCCGGAATATTCTCTGAATATTCCTCCTCGACTCTTCGTAAACTCCTAAGTATCGGGGCATTGGCAAACGAGGTGGAATCCATCGCGGCAAGCGCCGTCGGACTCGTGGCGTAAGCCACTATCGACATATTCCAGTCCCCATATTCATTGAACAGTTCCTGCAACCGGTCGAGCGCTATCTCGGTGGAAAGTCTTTCATCGAAGCGAACGTCTGTGGAATCGGAAATCGTTGCATGCAAGTGCCCCGTCCCCCGGATAGCGTCCAGCGCCGTGAGCGACCATATTCCTTCCCTCCCGTCGTCAAACCGCTGATCCGCAAGCGCCAACGGTAGGAAAAGGATCCGTTCCGGCATATTCCTGCGCCCCAGTTCCGTCCGCAGCGAGTCAACAAACTCCGGCGTGACGCACCACGCCCGCAGCTCGCCCCCAGCAAGCAACGCCAAACCTATGAATATGCTCCTGAATATTTCCCGCATATTATCGTCTTTACACTATTTGACAAATTTCTCCGAGATCTACCTCTAATCCAAACCCTGTCAAACAAAAATTCAAAGATACGAATTTTCGCCTCTATTTCTTGTCGCCAAACAGCAACTCAATCTGACGGTCAAAGTCTGACATCATTTCCCGGTCTTGAATGACCCGGAACTTATCATATTCAGTAAGAGCCTTCTCCACCGCCTGTTCGTGCGTCACCCTGCCAGCATCGGGAAGCATAGGACGGCCATTCAAATCCATATATTTCTGCAAAAGACCAGACCAGTCCGCCATCGTCATCAGGATATGATCATCAGCCCTTTGTTCCGCAATGTCGATGAAAGCATTGCTCAGACGGTTTAATGAATCTACTTCCTTTTCACTCAAGTAGTTCTTGGCGACTGTCACATCCGATTTGACAACCCTGCCGTCAGGAGCATTCTTCCAGGATGTCAAGCCCATATGAGGACGTTCCGCATCGGCACGATCATAGATAATCTCCGCAGCCGTCTGCTTGGTGACAGCATAATGCATTATGTTCTGCACCGTCTTAAAGAAAGAGCGAGTCTCTTCCGAGTCCTTGTCATAGTCAGAACTGCACTCGCTATAGATATCCGTAATCTTCTGGTAGTAACGACGTTCGCTGATACGGATCTCCCGGATGCGGTCAAGCAAGTCATCAAAGTAGTCCGCTCCAAAGACATCCTTTCCCTTCAGCCGTTCATCGTCCAGCACAAAGCCCTTCGTGAGATATTCTTTCAGCACTCCCGTCGCCCAGATCCGGAATTGCGTAGCCTCGTAACTGTTCACACGATAGCCCACCGCGATCACCACATCAAGGTTGTACATCATTACCTCGCCAGACCATTTGTCCGAAGGTATTTGAATTTTTCTAATCGCATCGGACAAATGGATCTCACCGCTTTGGTTTATCTGGTCAAGATGGTAGTTGATGGTTGGAACAGTCACTCCAAACAACTCCGCCATCCTCTGCTGTGAAAGCCAAAAGGTATTTGTGTCGAAAATGACCTGCACCTGCACTTTTCCTCGTCCTCCTCTATACATGAGTACGGATGACTCCATGCTTCTCACCGCCACATCCGGAGTCATAGTCGAACCGAAATACTGCTGAGCCACTTTCACCATATCCTTTTTGGGGTCAGCGTTCATCGCCACAGCCGTACAAGCCGCACGGGAAAGACGAATACTTGTCACCTCCCTCACAGCCCCACTGCCCAGCTCCGCCATCTCGGTAATCTCCATAAAGTGTTCTCCCAAATGGTAACCCTTCCGTGAAGCCCAAGCCTGCGCCTTGGCAACGACACGCTCGAAGTTCCAGTACTTGCCATACCCCATCACCCGCGCCAACTTGCGTGAGTTCCACCATTCTCTCCCATCGCCATCCACCTCCCGCAGCTGCTCGAAAGGCGATTGCAACTCAGGAATATTGTTAGTATTTTGAGTTATTTCCGCCATTGAAATTAATCTATAATAATCTCAATATTCTATTTTCCACAACAAGTATTCTTGAATAATAGCCAGTAATTAGTTAATATGTAGTTGAGCATCACCTTTCATTTCATTGATTATTATTATCGTCAATTATTGACTTTAACCTATCAAACACTGCATAAAATGCAGAAAAGTCCATATTGTTATATGGCTCGATTTTATCTAGTACATTTGTTGCGAATTCTTCTTTAGATAAAGCCAAACTTCTGCCATCTAAATCAAAAACATCATTGTCTTTGATTTTTTCCTTACTGTGCAATATATTCTGTTTAATTTTATCTGCATTTCTAACCCCAATAGTCTTATCAGATATCAAGCGACCATTCTCATTAAACTCTGATGTCACATACAATCGCCTATTTTTAGCATCTTTCTTTTTCAAGTCGTCATCCTTATAAAGGAACTCTATAGATATACCATCTATGTCAGAACGAAAATCAGGAATAGGAATGCTCATACCATAAACATTGTTCCCATAATGTTTGATACCGTTCGACTTTTGATGAATACTCTTTCCATTATCTTCATCACAATCAAATACACCGATTATCTTATATCTATTGGGAACTTTTGACAATGTTAATAGTCGTTTATTTAATTCACCATCACCCTGATTATCATAAAATTCATATAGACAAAAATCCAAGAAGGAGTATTGTGGCTCACCCTTTATAGTTTCAAATGCCGCTTTTATATGTTTCCAATCTGTTTTTCCTTCTGTAATGACGATAGGTTTTGTCATACTATGCACTATCTCAGCATTTTCTTTATATAAAATCGCATATTTTTCGTTCTCTGAAATCATCTTATCGTATGCATATTTATAAGATTCATCAACCATAGGGACCCATGAGTTCGCATTATTGTCCAAGTCAAAAACAATAGAACGTTCACTTGCCCATTCCGCTAAGCCCATATTGAAAAATGGGGCATGAGAACTGACAATAAACTGAACATTTGGAAATAAATTCAGCAATTGTGGAAGAATTTCATTTTGGAGCCTTATATGTAAGTGCTTATCAATCTCATCAATAAGGACAATACCTTTTATTTGATCAAGTTTGATGTTATTCTGGATATTATCTCCTTGACGAAGTATCTCCACGAATATTCCTAACAAGGCTGCCTCTCCAGAAGACAGTGTAAAAAGGTTTGGAGCAAGTATCTCTATTTGACCTTTATTATCAGAAACAACAGAGACACGCCTCTCTGCATTATTCCTTTTCCCGATAGCAAATCGAATGTGTCCACCATCGTTTTTTGCACAAAGAACACGAGAAACAATAGTCGACATATTCCTCCATAAATCCAATTCTGGAGTTCTGTCAATTTCTATGATATTACCATTCTTATCTTTTGCTTGTCCCTTATTTTTATATACCTCCCAATCTACAACTATATCCATAATCCAATTTGAAAGCTTATCCATACAAGAAATCACTTCTATTGGATTGAGTAGTTCACCAGAATAGAATAATGCTTTTTTGTATTGAATGTTTGTTCTATAAGGATCATTCAAATATCCCGGCAGTTCATTTCTATATGCAGGAAAGAACGTATTTAAGCTTCCCAAAAACACTTTGAGAGCTTGTTCTTTCTTAAAATTCTGAGAAACAATCTTACATGTTCCACCTTGAACGTCTACCTTTCTATTTACATCTTCAAGATTAAGTTTATTGTCTATAGGAAAGTATTTTTTATAATCATCAGCCGGGATGTTTCCTCGTATATCAAGATAGTCGTATTTATCAGTCTCATCAATAAAACGGATAAATACCGCTGAAACCTGTTCCTGTTCAATAACATCCAACTTTGAAGATATTCGGTAATATTTATTTTCTATGCCTTCGAAAGACTTGGTGAAATAAGGTCTGGCCATTTCATATAATGCGTCTGCAATATATGACAATACAGTAGTCTTACCTTTTCCATTTACAGCAGATAAAACATTTATGCCATTTTGTTTGAAATCAATCTCCAAATGTTCAAATGGCACTCTATTGATAAATATAATCTTCTCTACAAACATATTTAATCCTTATCACCTATTCACTACTTAAATATTGCTAACTCTTAAATATCCAATTCTACTAAGAAAGACAATATCTCATATATACTTTTATTGTCAAATTTCTATAATTATTTCAAGTATTTGTCGAGAATCGTCTGCCTACGTAAGACACATTCTTCCATCTGATGCTTTAATACATCAATTATTTTTTCTATCTCAAGTATCTTTGCTACTACTTCTTTTTGAATATCTATTGAAGGAACACTGATAGTCAAAGCTTTGATACGTTCTGTCGATGCGCGATTTGCCCGAGAGAATCGCTCACGCTCGCCAGCTTTGAGTAGCGGATAGACAAGATACTTTGAGAGAACAACTGTTTCGTCAAGGACCTTAACCACTCCACAATGGTCTGTCGGATGGAACGGTCTGCCTGCCGGCAAATAGTTTACCATCCAATCGCCATCTATTCCCCAAAGGACAGAAGGCTTAGAGAAGTCTGTCAGCATGGACAAATTTGTCCGTCCAAATGGTTCGAACACATTTGCACTAAAGACCTCAAAACTACCATCCTTATTCAACTCATTTTTGAGAATACGGCGACCTATGGAGAGGTCAAACATCTTCTCATTATCGAGACGGAGATCAATATTAGCTTTATTGTGAGCATCTGAGAGAATTGAGTTAATCTCATCTTGTAGATGCTTAGTCTTATCCATACATTTTTGGTACAGATCTTCAGCCTTAGAGCATTCAGAGACGATGTTTTTCTGAACATCTTGAGTAGGAACAGGAACATCGAAGTTTGGTATAACTTTCTTGTCGCCACGTGGCATTTTTAATCCAATCTTTCCTGTCATCATATAGTCAAAGAATAGATCGGTTGACAAGATAACATAAAGATATTCATTTAGTATGTAATCCTTGGTATTTCTAAAAACAAGAACATCATTCGAACATCCACCATCTGCTTGTGCATAATAGATTTTCTTCAAATAAGGCCTAATATTGGATATGAGAATATCGCCTTTACGGTAAAGTGTCACTTTATCAATATTAGGAATCCCTTTGTAAACAACAATACCGGCTTTGTTCTGCAACATGTTATCAGTAGAGATGTAACTTTCAGCAGAAATATCTGAATACGTCGCTTTCTCAGATACGAGTGGCGAAATCTTACCGAGTTTTTCCACTGGCAATGAAGTCTCAAACTTTGGATAAGCCAATACTGGAGTTGTCTTTATCGCTTTGTCAAATGCTGTGCGAGAGAAATCAATCAAATCAACAACACGATGCTGATCCAAAAATTCTTCAAGTTCTGAAGGGACATCAAAATCTTCACCATTGAAATTCTGACGAATAAGATAGTTTATTTTCTCTGTATTATCATATTCTCCAGGTTTAAACAAACATGTGCTGATTGCTCCAATACCAGAAATTTGTTGCATAGTGTCATCCTCAACGTCACTATCATCTTCAAATTCTGATGTTGTAGCAACATTAAGATACTTGATGCCTTCACTGCCTTTACGGTTTACCCATTCATAGCCTAAAAACTTTTTTATTTCCGCATTGGAAGAAGGCGACTTAACCAACAGTACAGGATTCTCGGTTTGTACAGCGAGTACGAAGAAATACATTTTCTCACATTCAATAGCCTTTACAAACTTATAGAAAGCCTTGTCTGTTTCCTTCTGTTTTTCCTTGGCAGATATTGTTTTAAATGCAGTAGTCTTTGTTTTTGTGATATATTTTGCGCGAATATTCCTTGCATCATCACACACATCCTTCATCGCATTATGCGAAGTGCTGAAAAATGAATTGCGATAAGTCCGTATAACCTCAAAATTGAGGAACGATTCAGTCATTGTACCTTTCAAGAACTTCTGATAATCATCTATAGTATAGCCAAGATGCTCGCAGTATCTCTCCATCAATTCTGTATCTTGATAAACCTCGTCTCCGTTCTCACTCAAATTAAACCAGCACTCCACGCGGCTTGCATAATGGTCAGCATCTGGAGTGTTCGTCTCCTTACGGCGCAGGAACATAACTACAGTGTTTGTTCCCGTCTTGCCAAATGTGCCAGAACCTAATTCCACTAATGATATGATGTGGAAGTTCTCAAGGATAATCTCACGGGCCTTGGCATAGATACCACCTTTGCTCAATACAGAAACCGGCAATATAATACCTGCAACACCACCTGCCTTCATCAACTGGGCAGCACGCTCAATGAAGAATGTCTCGATTGCATTGTTCTTAGCCAAGTTGATATTACTACTGTTGAATAATTTATATTTCTTCCTGTCTTGCTCACTTAGGGTTTCAAGGAATCCCGAAACAGAATATGGAGGATTGGCAATGAGCACACTGTACTTACCCTCTTCTACATCAGGATGTGACTTCAACGCATCAGAATACACAATCTTAGTCTCATCATGTCCGTACATGAAAGCAGATACTTTGGAGACCTTTGATAAACGATATTCTTTTTCTATGCCCATAATGCGTGAATAATAGTCATGCAGGGAAAGGTCCGGACGATACCGCTTTACAAACTCTTTGATGCGGTCTGCATATTCTGTAAGGAAATGTCCAGCGCCGCAAGCATAATCAATGGCGTATGGTACATCTTGGCTTTCTTTTATCAACTGCTCCAGAGGCAGTGACGTTACTATAAAACGCACAATAGGCATCGGAGTGAAGAATTGGCCTTCACTCTGCTTTACGCCTTTTGTCAAAAAGCCCTCAAACAAGTCGCCGAGGAACTGATGGGTATCAGAATCCTTCAAGCGTATGTCTTGCAGCATAAGGATTACTTTTCTGAGAATAATAGCATTCTGTTGGAAAAGTTTTTTGTTGTGTACGCTTATGAAAGAGAAGTCATTATCCGAAAAGAACTTTAAAGCTCTAAAATAATCCTTGATTGTCTTTCGTGTAGCGTCAGGATCGTTTTTGAAGCGACGGAAAGCCTTGTCTATTTCGGCATCTTCGATATATGTAACTTCCTCACCGAGGAACTTTTTCATGCCATCTCGGTAAAGACGTTGTAAGCGGTCTTGCAGTTGGAAATCATCATCATATGCCGCACCCTTCCAATAGAAATGTAGATCGTCAGGATTATTTGTCTCATCGACCACCTTGGCAAGAAAAAGATTCACCAACTTGTCAAAAGCATTCTCATGAGCCCCTACATTATGCTGACGGAGGATATTGGAAAACTCGCTGTATTTCTTCTTGATAGTCTCATTACTTACAGCTTTCAAATCAGCTACTGTGTACTTGTCCTTACCAATATGATAAGGTTGTACCGATTCCTCAAACAATCCAATCCGAGCATAGTCGCAATGATACGTCTCGTGCCATACACGATACAATTGCTTATTGTTTGAAGCCTTATCGTATGAAAGGGCATCTTCTTCATTCTCCAACATCTTCTTGTTGTCCTGAACATTGAGCAAGTAATAGTCAGGCACAACCTTGTCTTTTACGATATCTGACGTGTATAGACATAAGAATTTTGTGGACTTTTCCTGTTGGAAGTAACTGAACAACTGAGCACCATCTTCGAGTGTATCATTCCAGGCTCCTTGGAACTCGTCGGCTTTTTTGCATTCGATGATGAGCAGAGACTCCTTGTCTTCGTCTGTGCCTATCACCTTATCGCCAAAAGTACGAACCCAAACATCCGCATACCCACTCTTACTACTATGACCGAGTTTCCATCGAGGCTCAAGTTCAATGTGTTCAGCACGATACCCTTTTGTTAACAAACGATCTACACACTCAAGAACAACAAAGTTCTCAGGTTCTGCAAAGTTACTTGTTGTTTCTCTTCCAACAGAGATACAAGCCTCCTCATAGAATATATGTTCTCTGGTGACATCGACTTTCAATGTCACACCAACCTCATATTGTTTCGAATAGATATTCTCTTCTTGTAAAAATCCAAGAATTGTAAGAAGCTTCTTTATGTTAGATTTTTGAATCATATCACGATATTTATCAAATTATGCGAATCAAATCAGAGTAGTAGGATCCTTATTAGCTGTTGCTCATTCCATCAATTGATAATTCTTCACCTCTCCTCCTTTCCATAGTAATAGCACTACCAACACCCTTGAAGCTTGCATCTCTACTCTCCAAGATTCCAACAGAGTAGATAGTTTGTTTAAAAGTAGTTACAAGGATGCATTCCATAGCAGTGAAGTATTGGTCGTTATCGACAAAATGCCAGTTTACGATTTTACCAAGTGCGCGTCTTAGCACCATATCGAACCAAATGCAAATAGAACCACGAAAATGATGACGCACGTTCATCTCCTCGTACTTCTTTAAGATATGCCCAAAGGTATCTTCTGGTATCCTCTCTACTGCATCAAGGACTGCTTGAAGATATAGGATACTGGCAAAGAGGGATCCTTCATTAGCGATATTTTTGTCTCGGAAAATGTCCGCATCTAACAGATAGCGATGTATCCACTGTTGGCTTACAGCAATGCCTACTGGAATATTATTGATATCACCCGCCATAAAGATGTGGTGAGCATTCTCCATAGACTTTTCGTTTTTTTCTTTAGTTGCCATAGTCTCTTTTATTTAAAAAAGCCTTTTGTCGGCTACTTCTTCCCAATCCTCAACAGTTCAGTAATGTCAACTTCAAGGAGTTCCGCAATCTTGACGAATGTCTCCATCGGGGGCTGACAGGCATTTGTACACCACTTGCTTACGGTTGTTGGTGAACAGCCCATCTGCTCTGCGAGCCACTTGTTTGTTCTCTTCTTATCTACAAGAACGACTTTTATTCTCCATTGTTTATATTCCTGCGGTTATTTGAACAAGATCAGATTGCAAATGGTTGATTTCAGCGTACCCTTCGGTATGAACCGCCCTGTCCAGAATGTCTGACTTGAATGCGACACCTGTACCTCTGCACAACATAGTGCCTATGTGAAGGACAATCTTAAAGAGTCGATGCCCTTGGATGTGGAGGTAGGCATTGGACTCATTCAGAAACTCGTTCGTTATAATATCCGGCTGCCGAAGGCCATAAAGAGCCTCTTCAAATAATAGAGAAACTCTTTCCATATAACCTCGTCCATTATCAGACAGATCTTCATACTTTGGCTGCAACGGCAGACAAGCATTGAATTTTGAAATGTTCCAAAGTCGGTTTAACTCAGAACTTTGACTGTAATGAACAAGATACAACAACGGCCTATAAACGATAGCGGAGAGATTCGTTAAGAATGCCTCAAAATCAAAGTTGCTTTCTGGTACCAATGCAGAGAATATTCGTTGAAGATGCCTTGCTTCACACATATGGTTTTCCCAAGAATATGTGTAAGTTTGAGCAATATTATTGTCAGCATTGAGCCCATCCTCTCCTTTTAATTGACGTAGGTCGCTATCTATGCAGATGAAGAAGCGGTTAGTCAAATATGGTTTGTAACGTAGACATTGCTCGCAGCCTTGCGAATCCGCTCCTTTGTCGTTTTTAGAGTATGTCAGAAAAAAGTAATTAGCAAGAAACGCATTCTGGAGTTGATGATTCCAAAAACGTTCATCCTCTGCATTTTCCAAATGGACAACTGCCTTGATGCTCCTATCACGCAAAAGAAGGTTCTTGTAATATCGTGCCTGTTCTTCTATTCTATTCATATCATATCTACTTATTAACAGGTGTTGTGATATCCTCCATATAGATAATCTTGTCGCCCCATCCTTGACCAAAGATGCTTGGAGAATGAGTGGTGATGAAATACTGTGCATTTGGATTGAGTTTTACAAGGATATTGATCAACTCAAACTGCCAACTGATGTCAAGAGAGTTCTCCGGTTCATCAATCAAGACATAGCCGTTTTTTCCATCCAACAAGAAAACCCGCAGCAGAATCAAAAGAATCTGCTTTTCTCCAGAAGAAAGAGCATCGATCGGTAAAATCTGACTGTCCGCAACGATGTTGAATTTGTTGCCTTCAATTTCAATGCGTTTTCCTGTGTCTTTAAACAGGTTATTGACAATGGTACAGAAATTATCTATACCGGCCTTTATCTTTACCTGTTTTTCCGGAGAAGCATCTATCATAGACATACGATAGTACATCATTGATGGACCCGTCTTCATATCAAACAAGTAAAACTCCAAGTCTTGAGTCAAGGCATTGGCAACCTTGCGCTTGTCGCGCATAGCTATGTTATCAATGGAAGGAACAAATACTACTCTATTCTTATCTTCAATGTTATCAAGGATATTCTTGTAGATCTCATTGAGCAATGAGGTTTTCCCACTACCATTGATACCAACAATGATATTCACATCATCGTTAGCCTCGAAGTGTAAATTGTATTTACCCCAGAGGCAAGTGTTGATTTCTTTAATTTTGGAGTATGACATACCTACTTCTCCTTTTAATTCGTCCTTTGACAGAAAGACACGTTAATACTTTATGCGTATAAAGTTAATGCTTTTCTCGCAGAAAGAAGAGGAATACTTTATTTTCTAAAAATAAGTTTCAACTTAATAGCATATTTCTCATTCTCGTGCGTGAAAGGGTCCGTGGCTTGAAAAGGTTGGCAAACGTGAGGAGCGGTTCTTTATAATCCTGTTCCTGATTTCCACCTGCATTCCGTACTTAAACCGCTGGTTCGGAGAGGTGTGGGGGCAGTGCTTTTGGAACGAATATCATCTGCTTTGGTACTTCTCCGGTTATCTTGGCTACCTTGTGATGGCACACTACATCCGCGTACATCTTGACTGTAACACGCACAAGAAAATGACTGTCGGAGCGATACTGATGGCTGTCGGAGCCATCGCCACCATCCTTTCGTTCTATGTGCAGGCCACTCCGGGAATTGTCATCAGCACTCCTGTGCTTGAAGTCGGGTGGAATTTCTGCACAATCAACGTGGCTTGCCTCACAGCCGGAACTTTCCTGATGTTCTCCTGCATAAAGCGGATAGAAACCCCTAAGATCATCACCCGTCTTTCCAAGCTGAGCTACGGAATGTACCTGATGCACATCTTCTGGCTGCATCTTTGGTCAGTAGTGTCCATCCAGATGCTCCAGCTACACACAGCGACGGCAATCCCGTTCATCGCAATCTGCACATTCATCTGCTGCGCCCTGACCTCCGAGCTCATCTCGCATCTCCCCGGCAGCAAATGGATCATTGGAGTGTAAATCAGAAATATTCTAGCGACTGGTAACGATATCGCATTGAATATACGCCACTCGATGCTTCGACAAGCTCAGCAACCGCAGAGAACAGCGGCCGGCCGTGGAGGGCAAGCGTTTGACATACAGCTAATTAAACAGCCCTACTCCCACCCGGAACCGTGGGGAGGATAGTCTGTCAATATATTCATTTACAAGCAATTGCCCTCCACGGGCATATTATCACCTCGAACGAGTGTACGTCTCCGTTTCGGAGTCTTTGGCTCCGGCTTCCCGAATCTGTAGCTTATCCGATGTCAATGAGACCACATTGTAGAGTATCGGTTCCTTTGAGTGTTTCTTAAATTCCGAGATAACGCTTTTACTGAGGACATTCAGGAAGAATTTCGGAAAACCGTCCGGCTGCTCCAAAATCTCTGTCTTGACGGATTTCGCGTCAAATAGCTGAGACAAGGTTTTGTCTGTAAGAGACCATGTGCCGCCGCACGAAATACTGACTTCCAGTTTAACCGGAGCCTGTCCGTTCTTGTCATCGGTATATTTCATTTCCAGAATCACCGCATCCTCAAACGTGCCGTCATTCACAATGGATAGTGTCTCAGATGTCATCATCTCCGATCCGTTCTCGGAACCTTGGTGTGTCTGAATCCATTTCCCGGTAATCTCTTGGGCATAAATGCTGACGGACAACACCAGACTTACCAAAGCTACAATAATCCTCTTCATAACTTAACGATTAACCATCGCAAAATTAGCAATTAACTATAGATAAACAATACGGGCATTTATAGTCGCTTCGCCAGGATCAGCGACCGTAAAATTAGGAACCACAGGTTCAGCTACCAATCTAAGAAGCCGATCAGTCGTCGTGGCAGATAAACACTTGGTTCACAAATAATTAATAGACTATGCTCCCACTCGGAACAGTGGGGAGTACAGCCTATTAATATATTCATTTACAAATAGTTGTCCACCACAAAGGGATTCCTATTAGCACTATGCACTATAGCACCTGATAATATGCGTCATTTTACACAGACTTACTACGGCTTGCAAGCCTGAAGTACATAAGTCCGTTCTTATTTATCAGCTACAACTTCGCGATGGCCGTGACGAGCTGGTCGCCGAGACCGATGGTGTAGCCTTCGGTGGTAAAGAAGACACGGTTGAAGGTGTCGGCGAGGAGGAAGTACGGCATCCGGCGGCCTTTCAGGTCGATGTCATCAGGAATGATGCCGAAACGAACGTTGGACGGAAGTGAGGCGGAATATTCCTTTAGCCATCCGAGGCCTTCCGCGGTGGTCAGAAGCAGGATAGGACGGCTCCAAGACTCCAGACCGGACTTCGCGGCGATGAGGTCGTTGATGGCGTGGACGGAAGGTTCCTGGCGTGGTGTCAGGAAACCGATCACATAAAATCCACGACCAGTGGTCGAGAGAACCGAAACAGGCTCGGCATCAGCTTCCATCTTGTACTTTGTCTCCGCGTCGAACGAACCGATCACCGACAGTTTGTCCTCCGGAATGGTGATGCGGAGATCAAGCATTGTGGTCTCGCCCTCCCTGACGGAGAACTGCTGCATCGTGACCGGCACACTGCCGTCGGAAAGGCGGTTGCCGCTGACAAGCACATAGTCTCCAACATCAAGCGAGGTTCCTTTCTTGAATACATTCGCCCAGCTTACGCCACCGCCCATGTCCACCTGACCTTCATCGAAAGACAGAAGTTTTGTGCAGCCGTTCTCTATCTTGCTGACAGTGAAATGGGAATAGTAACCAGGATTCGCCAGGATCGCCGTAGGTTCATAATTCAGAACCAGTATCCCGGTAGGTGCCACAACCTGCGAGGAAGCCTCAAAATCCACGTCAACCCACTGACCATCAGCCTTGTACTGAATCTTTCCCGTCACAGGATCCTTGCGGGCATCAATTCCGAGAGTCCTTGCGAGAGCGACAAAGAATATATTCCTTGAGCGCACGTCTGCCATCCGAGCCTTGTAAACGCCAATAGGAGACATCGGAATGCTCCAAGCCTTAGGGTCGCGCAGCACGGTGATGCTGTCCTGCACCCATTTGATCAGGTTCGAAGGGACAGACAACTCCTCCTTTGACAGTTCGGTGCCGAACCGACCTGCAAAGAATGACTTGTACGGGCTAAGGAATTCATTCTCGACCCTCGGACAAAGGATGGCATCGGCAGCATTGTAACTGTCATTCAGAATCATTCTCGTCACATCAATCATATCCTTATTGCTCAACGATTTGAGCAAATCAAGCCCCCTTGCGTCCAGATGATTCTCCAAAAACTTGGCGATAACCTCGTGGTTGCCGGCCGAAAGGGCAAGAAGCCGGCCTTTCTCCGTGCCGTCAAGCTGTACAAAGGTAGCCATATATGCCTTCCGAATGCTGTCCTCCTGAGCGAAACGCCTGTCATTCTCGGCACGTTGCTCCGGAGTGACTTCAGGAATATTAGCGGTCTCCGGCGGCGGAACAATCATCATCGACTGAGGATCAAAGGAATGCTGGTCAGAAATCGTGATCTTAACCTCGGTGTCCTTGCCGAAAGATACTTTTGAATATCCATACTTTCCGTTCTTCGATGCCCAGGCCATCATATCCCCCATCCCGGCAGTCAAGAATGTACATCCCTGAGCGTCAGTATATTTGGAAAGAGCCGGGTAGAACTCGGCATAGTTGTAGATCTTGAAATCGACCAATGCGCTGTCAACCGGTGAGCCGTCCTCATCCACAACCGTAAAATCCACTCTGGCGGTCTTCGCGTAATTATCTATCAGGTTGATTTCCGTGAAATTAGGACCGGTCATCACTTTTTCCTCCGGACCATCATAGTTGCCGAAAACCCTTGTGTGCATCAAAAGGCCACGGCTTGCCGGAGAATTGAACCATCCCAAATTCAGAACGGGTTCCGGCTCGCACGCGCCAAGGAAATACCATTCTCCATCCGCCCAGGCCTCGACCCAGGCATGATTGTCATCCGTGTGCGCCCAACGAGGTGTATAGACCTGACGGGCCGGGATTCCCACAGCCCTAAGAGCCGCCACCGTGAATGTGGATTCCTCCCCGCAACGCCCAAGCGAACTTCTCGCCGAGGAAAGCGGAGACAATGTGCGTGCGTCGGAAGGTTTGTAGGTCAACTTCTCATGACACCAATGGTTCACCTCCAGAATGGCATCCTTCATATTCATACCTTCCACCCGAGGCTTCAGCTCACGATAGAAAGCGACCCTGGAAGTGTCCAGACTCTCATTGTTCGCCCTGACCGGCAGCACAAAATGCCGGAATATCCTCTCCGGAACATTCCACCCCATCTCCTTGCGGGCGGCAAATGACGAACGAATATTCTGGAGATAGTAGTCCGTGCTGTAATCCGTCACGTCAGCGAGCGGCATATAGGCGTACAGAAACTCCAGAGCCTCAATCTCTTCCGTTGTCAGATAGAGATCGCTGACAAAGCCGTTGGACTCTGTCAGACATTTCCCGGCCTCGTCAACCGCAAAGAAACCTCGCAGACGCTCCGGCTGCAATCTTTTGTCCAGATCAGCCTCAACCTGAGCACGATAGGAGGCATCCGTCATAAAATGGTGAACCTCGCAGGATGAAAGCAGCAACAAAGCCACTATCAGGGAGAAGAATGTCTTTTTCATAAATGAATATATTCAATCAGGTAACCGCACCTCAGAAATCTGAGGCAATTAATATTAAAACACTTACGAATGAACAACCCTCCCCTCCGGCAATGATTCCGGAGAAGAGGGTTGAATATTCTTTGTCATCGACCATAAAGGTCAGCAACTATTACTCCTCTTCCTTCTCCTGAGCGGCGTACTCTGCAAGGAGCTTGGTCTGGACATCAGCAGGAACAGGCTGGTAGTCAGCGAATGTCATGGTGAATGTCGCGGCTCCTGAGGTCAGGGAGCTGAGAGTTGTAGAGTAGCGGTAAAGCTCAGCGAGAGGAACACGGGCCTTGAGAACCGAGAATCCCTTGTCCGAACTCATACCCTCGATGATGGCTCTCTTGTTCTGAAGATCTGACATGCAGGCTCCCATGTAGTCGGCCGGAGTCATGATCTCAACATTATAGATAGGCTCCATGATCTTTGGACCGGCGTTGCGGAACGCCTCCTTGAAAGCGTTACGCGCCGCAAGGATGAAGGAGATTTCATTGGAGTCAACCGGGTGCATCTTACCGTCATAGACGAAGACTCTGATGTCACGGGCATACGAACCGGTGAGAGGTCCCTCGGTCATCTTGTCGTTGAGACCCTTGAGGATGGCCGGCATGAAGCGCGCGTCAATGGCGCCACCGACAACGCAGTTGTAGAACTCGAGTTTTCCTCCCCATTCGAGATTGAACTCCTCCTTGGTCTTCACATTGAGGACAACGTCCTTACCGTCGATCTTGAACTTGTTCGTGAACGGAACGCCTTCAACGATAGGGCAGATGAGGATGGAAACCTCACCGAACTGGCCGGCTCCGCCTGACTGTTTCTTGTGACGATATGTGGCGGTGGCGATCTTCGTGATGGTCTCGCGGTAAGGGATCTTTGGAGCGAACATCACAACCTTCACACCGAACTCGTTCTCAAGACGCCATCTGCACACATTAATATGCTGCTCTCCCTGTCCGCTGAGGATAGTCTGTTTGAGTTCCTTGGAATATTCCACAATGATCGTGGGATCCTGAGCGGAGATCTTAGACAGAGCCTCGCCAAGTTTGGTCTCATCATTCTGGGACTCGGCCTTGATGGCGCAGCGGTACTTGGACGCAGGGAAGGCGATGTGTTCGTAGGCAATGCCTGAACCAAGCTGCGAAAGAGTGACATTGGTCTTTCCGGAACGAAGTTTCACGGTGCATCCGATCTCGCCTGCCATAAGGCTGGCGACTTTCTCTTTCTTCGCACCCGCCACGGCATAGATGGCGGAAAGCCTTTCCTTGTCACCCGTCTCAGGATTCTCAAGATCCATTCCCTCCGTCAGACGGCCGGACATAACCTTGAAATAAGAAACCTCACCAAGGTGCTGCTCCACATCTGTCTTGTAGATGAATATGGAAGTAGGGTTCTCTGCCTTGCACTCTATCTCATTGCCATCCTTAGTCTTGGATTTTGTCTCCACAGGAGAGATGGCGGTCTTGATGGTGAACTCCATAAGTCTCTTCACACCGATGTCCTTCTTGCCCGAGAGACAGAAGATCGGAAGGACTCCTCCCTGACGGATTCCGATGCCGAGTCCCTCGCGGATCTCGTCCTCTGAAAGAGAACCTTGCTCAAAGAAACGCTCCATGAGGGTGTCGTCAAACTCGGCGGCCTTTTCGATGAGTTCCTGACGGAGAGTCTCTGCCTCGTCCATAAGATTTGCCGGAATCTCAAGATCCTCACGGGTTCCGTTGTCGTCCTTGAAATGATAGTATTTCATCTTGAGGACATCGATGAAGCCGTCAAATGAAGGGCCAGGGTTGACAGGGAACTGGACGATGATCGGCTTGTGACCGAAAGTCTCCTTCATCTCGGCGATGGTCTTCTCCCAATCGGCCTTCTCGGAATCAAGTTGATTGACAGCCACGATGAGCGGCAGTTTATATTGGTCGGCGTAACGAGCGAAGATGTCTGTGCCCACCTCGACACCCTGCTGTGCATTGATGACAAGAATACCGTTCTCGCAGACTTTGAAAGCAGACACGGCGCCTCCGATGAAGTCATCGGAACCAGGAGCGTCAATCACGTTGAATTTCGTGTTCATGAACTCGGCGTAAAGCGGAGTCGCGAAGACAGACCTCTGGTTCAGTTTCTCGATTTCCTCATTGTCGGAAACAGTGTTCTTGTCCTCGACCGTGCCTCTTCTGGCGATCACCTTGCCCTCGAAGAGCATGGCTTCAGACAATGTGGTCTTACCTGACTTGGCGCTGCCAATCAGAACCACATTGCGGATGTCTTTAGTAGAATATTCTTTCATTACTATAAGTTATTAATTATGAAATCGTTATTGGCAAATTTACATTACGGGGAGCAACCGGATAAAAATCGATTTACCCATGAAAGAGCCTCATAAGTTCGCCTGAAGGCAAATCTAATAAAAAAATGTCCCAATAACAACACTATTCCATAATCTTTCTTAGGGAATGTTCTCGCCACGTCTGTAGAAATCCACCAATTCCTGTCCGCTGTATCCCAATTCCTCGTAGATCATAGCGTCCAACGCGGCCGTCTCCACCCCTATCCGCAGACATATTCCATAAAAATCAGGAATCCACCTGTAAAGTTTCCAATCATCCATCGCCTTCTCAAAGGCCGCATAGTCTTTTTCTGTCCTGTCCATAACGAAAAGTGTTTTCCGCAAAGGACAGAACTTCCTTTCTAAAAAACAACCATAGGTTGCAGACAACCGGGGGGTAAGAACCGAAATATTTCTGTTTTTTATCAATTTTGCATGATTTTTATAACCATTGATTATAGTTTACAACTTTTGATTACAGAATAAAGAATCTTCTTTTGGATATTTTTGCGTTGATGTAAGATTCATTCAGAAGATGGACGACGCAACCATAAAGAACAACCTTGAGAAGAAAAGGAACGAACTCGGTATTTCACAAACCGAGATGGCACGTCGTCTTGAAATCTCCTTGAACGCCTACCGGAAACTAGAGAAAGGAAAGACCAGAATTCTGAACGAGCATGTGGAGAAATTCGCCGAGAAGACAGGAACTTCAGTTGCAGAATTGGTGAACGGTTTCGAACCGATCAGCTCCGCGACGGAAAGGATAAATGACATCAAGGAGAACTACGGCAGGAAGATGAGGGACCTTGAGGACGGTTACATCAAGACCATCGCCACGTTGAAAGCAGAAATTGAGCGTCTTAACGAAAGGCTACGGGACAAGGATGAGATCATCTGCATGAACCGCAAGCTCATCCTCCGCTACGAGAAGGAACTCGGACTAAAGGCCGGAGAATAATGTCGGTTCAAGTTCCTTGGGATGGAACGACCGCCTGTGCCATGGAGTCAGACCGAACCTTTTGATGGCTTCGATGTGTTCTTTCGTCGGATAGCCCATATTTCTGTCCCAACCATATTCAGGATATTCCTTCGCCAACTCGCGCATCTTCTCATCCCTCCAAGTCTTTGCCAGAACCGATGCCGCGGCGATTGATGAATATGTCGCATCTCCATGAACCACTGCACAATAGGAGTCAAAGCCATATTCATCAAAAGGTCTGAAACGGTTGCCGTCAATCAGCAGAAACTCCGGACGCGGATCCAACTTTAGCACAGCCCTTTGCATACCAGTAACAGAAGCCCATAGAATATTCAGATCATCTATCTCCTCGGGGCTGACAGCCTCGACAGCCCAAGCGACGGCCTCACGCTCGATAATCGGTCTGAGGATGTCTCTGGATTTCTCGCTCATCTTCTTGGAATCATTCAGAAGAGGATGATGGAAATCCTCGGGCAGGATCACAGCCGCCGCATAGACAGGTCCCGCGAGCGGGCCACGTCCTGCCTCATCGCATCCGGCCTCCAGACATCCGCTCTTCATAAACGGCAGCAAATGTATCTCTTTCTTTATATTCATAAATCAAATCTTGCCGGCGTACAATCACTTGTATCGACCTCCTTCGGTCGCTGAGCCAGTCGAAGCGCCGGTCACTTCGACTGGCTCAGTGACCATTGGGTCAACCTCCTCAACTCCGCCAGAAGTGGCAAATATAGCCAGAAATTTGAGTTTAAGCAGGAAATGGCTACTTTTGTTGGTTATTTCCGTAGGAAATGGCTACTTTTATAAATATTAAAAGAGAAACAATATGAGGAAATTGATTTGTTCCGTCGCCGCCGCCCTTATGGTAGGGTTCAGCGCTATGGCGGATGAGGGGATGTGGATGCTTCCGCTCCTCCAGAAACTCAACGCGGGCGCTATGAAAGACCTTGGTTGCAGGCTTACACCTGACCAGATCTACAGCGTCAACCATTCTTCGCTCAAGGACGCTATCGTCATCTTCGGCGGAGGCTGCACCGGTGAGATGATCTCTGACAAAGGACTTTTGGTTACCAACCATCACTGCGGCTACAGCAGCATCCAGAAACTCTCGTCTGATGAGCACAACTACCTTGAGGATGGATTCTGGGCGATGAACAGCAAGGAGGAGATCCCTGCTCCTGGGCTAACTGTCACATTCCTTGTGAATATGAGCGATGTCACCGAGGCGGTCGAAGGTGCGAAATCAGATGAGGAAAGGAATGCCATAAAGGAGGCGTTGGTCAAGGCTGCCGAGGAGCAGAATCCGAACTGCGCCGCCGAAGTCACCTCTTTCTATAACAACAATGTTCATTACGTCATCGTCTATAAGATATTCAGAGACATCCGTTTCGTGGGCGCTCCTCCTGCATCTATCGGAAAGTTCGGAGGCGAGACCGACAACTGGATGTGGCCTCGTCACACCGGCGATTTCTCGATGTTCAGGGTATATGCCGGCAAGGACAACGAGCCGGCTGAATATTCTGAGGACAATGTGCCTTACGTGCCGAAACAGTCGTTGAAGATTTCCCTCAAGGGCATCAACGAGGGTGACTACACGATGATTATGGGTTACCCAGGCCGCACGCAAAGGTACCAGACAGAGGCGCAGCTTAACCACATGTTGGATCTTAACGACATCGCCATCGAGGCCAGAACCCTCCGTCAGGACATTATGTGGAAATGGATGGAGAAGGATCCTTCCATCAGACTGAAATATGCCAACAAATATGCAAGTTCGGCGAACGGCTGGAAAAAGTGGATCGGCGAGAAGAAGGCGTTCAAGGACTTGAATATCATAGGGAAAGAACACGACAAGGAGGTTCGTTTCCAGAAATGGGTTGACAAGAACAAGAAGCGTTCAGAACTTTACGGAACGGCGATCGCCGACATCGCCGGCGTGATCGAAACAAACAGGCAGGTGGATCTCGATGTCAAACTCCTGAGCGAGACTGTTTTCAGGCTTGAGCTTATGAACTTCGCCTCAGCTTTCAATGGTGCTTGGCATAATAGCCTCAAGGCCGGAGCCGACACAGCGGAAGCCAACGCTAAGGGACTGGAGGCGATGAAAGCAGTCTATGAGGACTACTATGCGCCTCTGGACAAGGAGGAAACCGCGGCATTGCTGAAATTCTACAGAGAGAAAGCAAGGCCGGAAAACTATCTGGAAGGTCTCGGCGAGGATTTCGCTACATTGGACATAGACAAGTACGTCGATGAGTTGTTCAGAACCACTGTCCTGACATCATACGAGAAGGCAGCCGAAGCCATCGGTAGAGACGGCAT
The DNA here is from genome assembly GCA_963657715.1 of uncultured bacterium. Taxonomy (GTDB): domain Bacteria; phylum Bacteroidota; class Bacteroidia; order Bacteroidales; family UBA932; genus Cryptobacteroides. Next base: position 74,773 of record CAVKML010000009.1, read on the forward strand.
CGCCGCTATCAGACACGATCCGGTCAACAAGCTGTCCTCTTCCATCGTGAAGGTCTTTGTCAAACTGCGCGGACAGCAGAACCAGGATGCCAAAGACAAGGTCAAGGCCGCTTCCAAGGCCTACGCCGCCGGTCTGATGGAATGGCAGAAAGGCAAGGCCATGTACCCGGACGCCAACTTCACGATGAGGCTCACCTACGGAACCGTGAAGTCATATTCCCCGAAAGACGCGCTGAACTACAGGTACTACTCCACCATCTACGGTGTGATGGAGAAGGAGGATCCGGACAACTACGAGTTCATCGTTCCGGAGAAACTCAAGCAGCTCTATGTCAAGAGGGATTACGGACGTTATGCCATGGCTGACGGCAACCTCCCTTGCTGCTTCCTCACAACCAACGACATCACCGGCGGCAATTCCGGAAGCCCTGTCCTCAATGCCAACGGCGAACTCATCGGTCTGGCTTTTGACGGCAACTGGGAGTCGATGTCAAGCGATGTGATGTTCGAGCCAGACCTCCAGAGGTGCATCTGTGTGGATATCCGCTACGTCCTCTTCCTTGTGGATAAATTCGGCGGCGCCGGCTACCTCACCAAGGAAATGAACATCGTAAAATAACGAATCATGACAGAACAGGAAATATTAAATATGCTCACCGGGGTGGTTCACCCCGCCCAAGGAAGCAAAAGCATCATCGAATTGGGCATGGTTGAGTCCGTCACCATCGACGGCAGCAAAGTGACCGTCACCCTCGCCTTCCCGAAAAGACGAGACCCTCTCTCTGAATATCTTGTCGGAAGCACCCGCGCCACAATCATCCGCAACGCTCCGCAAGGTACTGAGGTTGAAGTAAAGACGGTAGTCAAGGAGGAGGCTCCGAAAAAGAAAGCCGGACTTGACCTCGGACTTGAGGAAATCAACAATGTCCGCCACATCATCGGTATAGCCTCCGGCAAAGGCGGAGTCGGAAAGTCAACCGTAGCGGTCAATCTGGCCGTGGCCCTTGCCCGTCTCGGTTACAAAGTCGGACTCGCCGACGCCGATGTCTATGGCCCTTCTGTTCCACTTATGACAGGTACGGAAGGAGCTGTCCCAGAGGCCGAAGAGATCGCGGAGGGCAAGGAAGTGATCTACCCGATCGAGAAATACGGTGTGAAATGGATGTCCATCGGCTACTTCGCCGAGCATGGCCAAGCCCTCATCTGGAGAGGTCCTATGGCTTGCAACGCATTGAAGCAGATGATTCTGCAAGTACGTTGGGGCGTTTTGGACTTCCTGCTCATCGACATGCCGCCAGGAACAGGCGACATCCACATCTCACTCGTGAACGACATCCCGATGGAAGGCGCGCTGATTGTCACGACACCTCAGCCGGTCGCCCTCTCGGACGTGGAGAAAGGCGTGAACATGTTCCGCAACAAGAACATTGACCGCAAGATCTTCGGTCTTGTGGAGAACATGGCCTGGTTCACTCCGGAGGAACTGCCTGAGAACAAGTACTACATATTCGGAAAGAACGGCGGCAAGGAAATGGCTGAAAAGTATGGCATTCCTCTTCTCGGCCAGATTCCGATTGTCCAGAGCATCCGTGAAGGCGGAGATTCCGGCGAGCCTGCCGCCCTCTCCACCCGTCCTGACGGTCAGGCCTTCATCGACCTCGCCGGCAGTCTCGCACAGGCTGTGGAATCCTAAATAACAGCACCGAGTCCACGGACGGTTCCGACAAGTGTTTCGACATCTATGTCCTGCACGTTCCTGGACTCGGAAATGCTTTGCGCCGCGGCGGCACCGGCCGCCTGACCTGTTCCCATGCAGCTCGCCATCACACGGAGAGACGCAAGAGCCTGACGATCAGTGGAAATACAGCGCCCGGCAACAAGCAGGTTCGGATATTCAGGAGCGATCAAAGCCCTGTAAGGCACATACGCAGGCTGTTCGAGATCGATACGCATCTGTTTTGTTCCCTTGCTCGCATGCATGTCAATCGGATGTATGCCGCGCGAGATGCTGTCCTCATAATGGAATCCGCTCACATATTCATCCGCCGTGACGGTGTGGACTCCCTTGATGCGACGAGACTCACGTATTCCGGCCTGCGGTGCGGTCGAAGCGACATAGCTATTCCTGAATTCAGGGAAGTTTTCTTTAAGCAGTGATGCGAAAAGGAATATGTCCTCACGTAACCGGCACTCCGCGGCGGTGAAATTCCTGTTGTCTGTGGAGCTGGCGGTGCGGCGGGTGATGTTGACGGCGACAGAGCCTTTATGAAGCACGTTGTTGAACCAAGGACCCCCGAAGTCCGGAATCTCAGGATGCGTTTCCTTCAATGCGAGAAGTTTTTCTCTGACCGGACGACACTGGCTAGGGCCATTGATGCCGTTGTGGTACATGCATTTGTTGAGCAATTCGCTGTCGGTGTCGACTCCCGAAAGGATGAAGCAGAAGGATGACGGCTGGACTTCATTGTCTGGATTCTCCTGCATAGGCACACCAGCCATATTCGCAAGGTCAGCATCGCCAGTGCAGTCAATAAACCTTTCAGCCTCAAGGCTCTCAAGGCCATTCTTATTTTCGATGATAACCGAGGTGATCCGCTTCCCCTCCATCTCGCAGCCTATCATCGCCGAATGCATATAGAGGTCCACTCCGGCCTCCAGAACCATCCTCTGACAGCAGAGTTTGTAAAGTTCGATATCGAAGTCGATGTTCGCTTTCGGCCACTCGATGAAAGCGCCGCCCATGGATTCGAGCCTCTGCACGAACTCCCAAGGGATGCCGCCGATCACGAGATTGTTGTCCTTGGCGAACACGCTGATAGGGGTCACATATCCCGTGGTCGCCATTCCGCCAAGGAAGCCGTAGCGCTCTATGAGAGCTGTCTTCGCTCCTTGACGCGCCGCTGTTACAGCCGCGATGAAGCCTGCGGGACCTCCACCAGCGACAACAACATCATATTTTCCGGCCAATGGAGCCAACCGTCTTATTTTATCAATATTACTATCCTGTCCTGTGCATGAAACCAGTTCAGGAGCCACCATAGCCGCAGCCAGTCCTACCATTCCTCTTTTAAGAAAGAGCCTTCTTGATATCTCCGCCATAGATTCTGAATTATTTGAAAGGGCCGCAGAGGAACAATCCCGTGCGACCCATCGTCGTATTAAGTAAAAAATATTATTCAACTTTTCTGGCGCCGTCGCTGATCACCACATCGTAGAACTTCGGATCGTGACCAAACTTGGCAGGGAACCGTTCCTTCACAGCCGCGATGAACTCATCGTACAGTTCATCCTTCACAAGGTTGATGGTGCATCCGCCGAAGCCGCCGCCCATCACACGGGAACCTGTCACCTCGCACTTGCGCGCAAGCTTGTTGAGGAAGTCAAGCTCTTCGCAGCTGACCTCGTAGAGTTTGCTCAGGCCGAAGTGGGTCTGGTACATCATCTCACCCACTGTCTCATAGTCGCCTCTCTCAAGGGCATCGCACACGTCAAGAACCCTCTGAACCTCTCCGATCACATACTCAGCCCTGAGGAAATCTTCCTCCGGGATCTCGTCACGGACCTCATCAAGCCAAACCCTCTTGGCGTCGCTGAGGAACTCTACATCCGGATGGTTCTTCCTGATGGCCTTCGCGGCGTTCTCACAAGACTCCCTTCTCTTGTTATACGCCGAAGATGCCAGTTCATGTTTCACACAAGAATCAACAAGCACCAGCCTATAGCCCTTTGGATCGAACGGGAAGTACTTGTACTCCAGAGTCTTGCAGTTAAGACGAATCAGACTGCCCTTCTTTCCGAAAATAGAGGCGAACTGATCCATGATTCCGCACTTCACGCCGCAGTAGTTATGCTCGGTTGACTGGCCTATCTTGGCAAGGTCAAACTTATCGATCTTATTGTCGAACAAGTAGTTGATAGCATAGGCGAATGTGCTCTCAAGGGCGGCTGACGAAGACAGGCCGGCTCCGAGCGGAACATCTCCGGCGAAGACGGTGTCAAAACCCTCAACCTTGCCGCCGCGCTTCACCGTCTCCCTGCACACGCCGAATATGTAGCTGGCCCACTGCTGCTTAGGCTTGTCCTCCTCATTGAGGCCAAACTCAACATATTCATCATAGTCAAGCGAGAAAGCCTTGACTTTCTGTGTTCCGTTCAGCTTCACTTCCGCCATGATGCCGCAATCAATGGCACCCGGGAAAACGTATCCCCCATTGTAGTCAGTGTGTTCACCAATAAGGTTGATGCGGCCTGCCGAAGCGAAAACTTCACCTTCAGCGCCGAAGAGAGTCTTGAATTTCTCTCTGATCTTGGTTTCCATTTCCATATTATGTGATTTTAGTTTTGTTCGTCAAAGAAAGCATCCCGAAAGGCATGCTTCCTATAAGGCAAATTTAACAATTTTTATTGATTATCTACCGAATCATCACAACAATCGGACAATGATCGCTCACTCCCCCGACATACCGCGGACCTGTGTACGTACGAAGAGGTTTTTCCCCGGAATGAGCGTTGTCACGCGTCATCAGAAACGGCAATCTCAGAACTTTCATTTCATGAATATGCCCGTTCAACACAAGGTTTTCCGAAGCAAAAAACATGTCTATCATCTCCCATTTGCCTGAATATCTTATAGTTCCTTCGCCTTTTTCAGCCAAGGGGACGGCGAGATTTGTCAAATGGAAAGGTGGCCCGTCAGTCAATATTCCGAAAGCTGGATTCCCTGGTGTGTCGTTGAAGTCCCCCATTGCGAGTATATTCACCAACCCAGACCTTTGAAGCGAGTCTGTGACCTCACGCAACCTTCTAAGAGCCACTTTCCTTCTGTCACCGGTCTTACCTCCGTACTTGGATGGATGATGGTTCACCAGAAAGGCCACACTGTCCCCGTCCGGTTTCCGGAATTTTGTCAAAAGAATATCTCTGGTCCGCATCGGAGGATCGGTTCCTCCACCAACTCTAAGCGGCATGGCCTGAAGCAGTTCCAGTTTGGAGTCCCGGTAAAGAAGCCCAACATCTATTCCTCGCGGATCCGGAGAGTCAAAGTGAATGATTTTGTAGTCAGTCTTGTAGAGAGGAGTGTCACGCAGGAGTCTTTCGAGGACAAAACGGTTCTCTACCTCAGCTATTCCTATAACGTCCGGAAGCATGCCTTCGCTATCCTTTATCCAGAAAATAGACTTCGCTATCGCCCCACATTTAGCCATGAACCTATGTTTTGTCCAATGCCTGTTGCCAGAAGAAGTGAACTCAGCCTCCGAATCGCTGGTGTTCAGACTGTCCTTGCGCCAATCAAAGAGATTCTCCAGATTCCAGAACATGACAAGCGTCTGATCTTCTCCTCCGGCAGTCTGAGAAACATTTAAAATTTGAGCATTATGTACAATAACGGCTGCCGGAAAGAGAAGAAAGACAGACAGTATGATGAGCATCCTTTTCATTCCACCGGCAAATTTGCGTCACAAAAACGTAAAAAACGAAAAGAAACATAAACTCTTTCATAAGAAACATAAATACCTCCTTCTTTACCCCCCAAAAAAACAATCTTTCAAACAAGGCAAAACAATTCCATTATTAGTATCTTTGCCGAGAAAATATAGAATTCAAGAAGATATGGCATTGAAATGCGGAATAGTCGGACTTCCGAACGTTGGCAAGTCCACTTTGTTCAACTGCGTCAGCTCAGGCAAGGCCCAGAGCGCTAACTTTCCTTTCTGCACCATTGAGCCTAACCTTGGCTCGACAAATGTTCCTGACAAGAGGCTGGAGGTGCTTGCGGACATGTGCAAGCCTAAAAGCGTCGTTCCCGCCACCGTGGACATTGTGGACATCGCAGGTCTTGTAAAAGGAGCCAGCAAAGGAGAAGGACTTGGAAATCAATTCCTTGCCAATATCCGTGAGACAGATGCGATACTTCATGTGCTTAGATGCTTCGATGATGGGAACATCGTACACGTGGACGGAAGCGTGGATCCGGTCAGAGACAAGGAGGTAGTGGACACCGAACTCCAGATCAAGGATCTTGAGACAGTGGAATCACGTCTTGCCAAAAGCCAGAAACAAGCCACGACAGGAGGTGACAAGGATGCAAAGAAGCTTGTCGCGCTTCTTCTGCGTTACAAGGAGGCCCTTGAGCAGGGTAAATCGTGCAGGACAGTCGAGTTCATCAACGAAGAGGAGGCTGCCATGGCCAAGGATCTTTTCCTGTTGACAAACAAGCCTGTGATGTACATCTGCAATGTGGACGATGCCTCCGCGGTCAACGGCAACAAATACGTGGACGCTGTCCGTGAGGCCGTCAAAGAGGAAAACGCCGAAATCCTCGTGATATCCGCCAAGACAGAGTCAGAGATAGCTGAAATGGATTCCTACGAAGACCGTCAGATGTTTCTGGATGAGATGGGGCTGAAGGAATCAGGTGTGGTAAGGCTGATTCAAGGGGCCTATCATCTGCTCGGACTCCAAACCTTCTTCACCGCAGGATCCGACGAGTGCCGCGCATGGACCATCCACAAGGGAGACAAGGCTCCGAAAGCCGCAGGTGTCATCCACACAGACTTCGAAAAAGGCTTTATCAGGGCAGAAGTCATCAAGTACGATGACTTTGTCACCCTAGGTAGCGAAAGTGCTGTCAGAGCCGCAGGAAAGCTTGCTACAGAGGGAAAGGAATATGTCGTCCAAGACGGTGACATCATGCATTTCCTTTTCAATGTATAAAAGACGTGGCACCTAAGTCTATGTTTATAAACAATATAAGCAAGTACCTTGTGCGTAAATCCGCATAAGGTACTTGCTTTATTAATTGACAGACAATCAGTTATCCGCCACGAAACTCATAGTGATTGTAGCGGTGTAGATTTTACCCTCGTCCGTACGGACTTCCACTGTGACCAGATGTTCGCCCAAAACAATAGGTTTACTCTCGAAATGCAACCAGAACAACGGATACGGATTGTCATAACCGAGCAGAATCAAATCCTCCGCTGTCACATCTGACAGCATTTTGTCTATAGGATGACAAGTAAGTTTTTGACCTTCAGATATTCTCCAGTATCTTGCAAGTTTTGCGAGAGTCTTTGAAACATTATTCTTTGAGTAGCTGTAGTAGTCTGTATAGCCGCTGGATATGAACTTATACGGAGAAAACGCCACGAATCTACATAAGTCATTAAGGCTTTCACCTGCTGGATGTTTTTCATCATAATCTTTGTCAGATGTGACTTTTATATAGTCAAAATCCTCTGATATAAATGTCTGAGCCGTAAAATCATAACCATTAATTACACTTATTTTCTGATTATATGAAAGATCGTTGTGCTTACGACACAAACTTTCATATTTATAGGCGAACTTAGGATCTTCTGCCAAGAAATTATATTCGTTGCTAAAACCTTGGGAAGGATTTACCTCAACACTCATCTTGTCAGAAGTTGTTTTTAATTTCAATCCTTGAATATCAATATACGTTGCTACATAAGAAGGACACTTCTTCATTTTCGCAAAATCACACCCTACCGCGCATAGTAAAGATAGAACAGCCGCAACTACCTTAATTAGTCTTGATTGGTTTATCATAAGTAATTGTGTTAAATGCATACCAATATTTTTCTTTTACAGGATTATTATATGACCAATCATAACTCACGGCCTCTTTGGTCTTGAATATTCCAGAGACAAAATAACCATTATTTTGCCCTGCCCATCCCCAATTACAATGCACAAGACATTGTGTTTTTTCAATCCGACCTTCCGGAGAGACATAGTTTCTCATTTTGTATCCGTCTATAACCCAAGCGTGCCCATCCACAAGTCCAGCGATAGCTGAAATAAATACAGGACAATCTTTATCCAATGACGATATTACTCTATCTTCACTATAGTTCCAACTAAGGTCCACATTATCATAGCCTAATAATTCAAATGTACGCTTAGCGCTTGAAGGCAATGCAAAGCCAAATGAAATTCCGAATATTTTACCATAATAAACATCGCAAGCAAGGCCAGAAGAAAGAAAATGTATAAAATTCGTTGCAACAATCCTCCCTAAAGTATCTTTCGTATTACTTCTGTCAGACACATTCCGAATTTTCTTTAAGCTTGAATAATCAATATTAACACCATTACAAGTAAGATTAGGATACTCGTGATACGCTACAATCTGACCAACCGCAATCGGAACACATCCTGCAGGAGCTTTTTCACGCTTAAACCAACCTACCTTCGGGCATGAATCATTAAACGGTGAATCTTGATTCCATACAGTTGTTAATTTATAACCAACCTGCTTGGTCACAACCCACCTATAATAATCCACATCATCCAAATCAGGGAATCGCTCATCAACGAACGATGTGTCTATTCCAGCAGCATAAGTACGACATAATCCACCTATTAAATTAGCATCAGAATAAGCTCCCACATAACCCGCGGAACTCATCTCGTTATACTGTTCTTCAAATATATCATCATCCTCACTCGTTTCATACGAACAGTATGGTTCAAAATTATTAAATGTAATTGTACCTTTTTCGGTCACAGCTAAAACATCATCGCCTATTCTTTTGTCTGCCGCAAGAATAGCATAACCTTCATCATCCGGAAAGTTCACCGCGTACAACAAAGGAGAATTATCATTACGTCCTCTAGTAGCAACGTTCTCACGTGGGATAATAATAACATCCTCAATTCTCAAATCAGAACATCTAGTCCGTGGTTCACCAACAGACTCTAAGAAATCTGCCAGATTATTCATAGCTTCTTACACAGAAATCCCATAAGAAGAGCCAACTCCATCTTTTGAATTAAATTCAGTAATATCTGATTCGTCCAAAAGAGTAACAGAATCTTTACATCCTAGTAAAAAGATTCCAACCAAAGTTAAAATTGCATATACGTTTAACTTCATAGACATATATCTTACATTAACGTGAGTTCGATGAAATTTAATTAATTGAATACTAATGAAATAGCGAAAGTTT
>CAVKML010000010.1:0-76102 GCA_963657715.1 uncultured bacterium
GTCACATACACCGTGTTGAAAGCAAGAATATTGCTCTCTTTGTCGAAAGAGTATTGCAACTTGCTGTCGGAAGCTGTGATCTTTCCTATTTTCAAATATCCTGGGAACTTGATGGAAAGGCCGGAGATGGTCGCTTTGCTTATGTTCGTCTGCAAAGAGATCACTCCTTGGGCCTCTCCTGAGATGCTCTTCACGTCAACGATCTCATCAGGGATGCTCTCGTTGATCGTGAGAGGAGTCTGAGACATGTTGAAATGCCTTGTCACGGTCAGCTCCGCCGGCAGAGGATAATTCACGGACGGGATTCCGAATTCGCTCATGATAGCGGAACGCTCCACTGTCCCGGTGAAACCGCCTTCGGTCGCGAGATCCTTGGTGATTGAGAATGTAGGAACATCAAATGTTGTTTCCGTGCGGTTGCCGGACACATTGAGGGAGTAGTCTCCGTTCTGGCCAACGACAAGGACATCGTTGTCGTTCTCATCTAGATCCAATAGGTCGCCGATAAGTATGGTCTCAGAATTCCCTATCGGAACGCTGATGTCTCCATCGATGCTTATCGTCTTGTCGAAATCCTTTGTCAGATCGTAATCCTCGTTGACGCAGGAACAGAGTGCGGTTAGGGCGCAAGCCGTCAATGCCGCTGAGAATGCGGCTTTAGTTTTTAAAGACATGAATATTTTAAAATTTCAATAAATGATCGCAAATCCTGCGCAAAGTTACGGAAATCCTTGAGGATATTCAATGAAAAACTCTGTAAAATGTCTATTTTTGCAAAATATGGACATTGTTGAAATCATTGAGATCTTCGCCCTTGTGACTGGTGTTCCGTACATCGTGCTGGAGGTGTTGCAGAGGAACAGCATGTGGTACTTTGGAATCGCCACGGGACTGGCGTGCGCATATTCATTCGCCTCCCAGCATCTTTGGCTGAACATGGCGCTTAACTTCTATTACGCGGGGATGTCTGTATGGGGCCTTTACCGCTGGAGGAAGGATAGCCAGGCGTTGAGGAAGGATCCTGGGGAGGAGGACGCTACGGTCCACCTTGGAAGGATGGACGGCGTGACGACCCGGTGGAGTGCGGTTGTGTTCGCGCTTGGAACGGCTCTTCTCGTTTGGCTGCTTGGACGCATGGAGGATTCGAATCCGACATTGGACGCGGTTTCCACGATGATGTCCGTAGTGGCGACATATTGGCTCGGGCGCTCTATCCCTTACCACTGGATCATCTGGGTGGTGGCGGACATCATCCTTGTCGTGATGTGCTTCAAGGAAGGGCAGTATTGGTTGACCATGCTCTATGCGGCTTATGTCGTCTCTGCGGCCTATGGCATGTTCCATTGGCTTAGAAAGGGAAAATACGTGAATTAATGACACTTGAATATGTTTTGTTACAGAAAATCCATCATTGGCGTGGCGCTGTCAGCCTTTCTTGCGACCGCCGCGTTCGCCCAGGACAGGAATGTCATCTATAATGATGCGTCCGCCTTTCCGGTTTTCGGGAAATGTGTAGAAGGAACTTCCGCTCGTTATGAACGTTTGCCGCAGGACTTGAAAGGAGTGGTGAGGGATCCTGTCTGGGATCTGGGGCGCAACTCCGCCGGGCTTTACATCCGTTTCCGTTCCAATTCCACCAGGATCAGGGCGAGATGGAAATCCACAAGCCCGCGCCAGTATATGCCGCACATGACTGATGCCGGAGACAGTGGGCTTGACCTTTATATTCTTACAGAAAATGACGGATGGCGCTTCGCTGGAAGCGCTTTCGCATGGGGAGGTCGTGACAAGGATGCCAAAGACAAGACGATCATCTCGAATATGTCTCCGGAGATGAGGGAGTACATGTTGTATCTCTCTTTGTATAACGGAATCAATGAGTTGGAGATAGGGGTTGACGAGGGTGCGGTGATCGAGGCTCCTGCTGTGGAAAGCCCTAAGGCTGAACGCCCTGTGGTCATGTACGGCACAAGCATCCTTCAGGGAGGTTGCGCTTCCCGTCCGGGAATGGCGTTCACGTCCATTCTTGGACGCCGGCTTGACAGGGAAGTCATCAACCTCGGTTTCAGCGGCAACGCCAAACTGGATTCTGAGATCGCGGAATATATCACCAAAGTTTCGGATCCTGGGCTTATCGTGCTGGATTATGTTCCGAATTCTTCCGCCGAACTGATCAATGAGAAAGGGGAAAGGTTCTTCCGGATCCTCAGGGACGCCTTCCCGGACGTGTCTGTGATCTTTGTGGAGGATCCGACATTCCCGCACACCCGGTTTGATCAGCGGATGAGGGATGAAGTCGTGTCCAAGAACAAGGCTCAGCTTGCTCTTTACAGGAAACTTAAAAAAAGTGGAGAGAAGAAACTGTATTACGTTTCAACGGATGGGCTGATCGGGGATGACGGCGAGGCTACCGTTGACGGGGTGCATTTCACTGACCTCGGAATGATGCGTTATGTCGATAAGGTGCTTCCGGTGATGAAGAAAGCCTTGAAAAGATAGGATTAATGAATAGTCAAAGGAAAGAAGTATCTTTGCAGGGTAATGTTTGCCTGGAGGAGAAACCGATAAAATATCACTTATGATTATTATAGTTGAGAGTGGAGCCACAAAGACCGATTGGTGTGCCGCCGCAAAAGATTGTGAAGCCATTAATGTCAGGACAGCCGGCATGAATCTCGCCACAATGGCTCAGGATGTCATTGAAGGCATTGTAAGAGAGGCTGTCGCCGCCTTCAATGCGAACGGACTGGCCGGTTGTGATGTCACCGAGGTGCATTTCTATGCCGCCGGACTGATCGCCGCTGATGGAGAGAAGGTGCCGGAGCAGGCCAAAGGTCTGGACAATGTGTTTAGGTCATTGTTTCCGGGAGCGGAAATGGAATATGCCTCTGATCTTTTGGACGCCGCCCGCTCAGTCTGTGGACACAGGCCTGGAATCGCGGCGATCATGGGCACAGGTTCGAACAGTTGTCTTTTTGACGGGGAAAAGGTCGTGAAGAACGTACGCTCGGCCGGTTTCATCCTCGGAGACGAGGGCGGAGGGGCCAGACTCGGAAAGTTGTTCATGTCCGACTTCCTTAAGGGACTCGTTCCGGAGCCGGTCTCCAGTGAGTTCGCGAGGGATTTCAAGGTTGACTACATGACTGTGGTACAGAATGTTTACAGGGGTGATGCTCCTTCGAAGTACCTCGGTTCGTTCGCTCCGTGGATCCAGGAGAGGTATGACACCTGTGAATATGTCCGTGATCTTGTCGATCAGAATTTCAAGGATTTTATCGAGCGGGCTTTGAGCCAGTACGACATCGACAAGTATCCTGTCGGGGTTGTCGGCGGTTTCGGTTACGCCAACAGGGCGATACTGGAGAAAGTCGCGAAGCCTTACGGAATCAGATTCTCGTCGATAATAGCCACACCAATCGAAGGTCTTGTGGAATATCATCTTGGCAGAAAGTAATTTAAGTCCATCCGTGGCGGAAGTCACGGTGATATGTTTGTTATGGAAGACAATAGAACAACAGAGCAATCCTCAAGGTACGATCACCTTGAGAGGATGTCCACAAATGAATTGTTGAACGCTATCAACACAGAGGACAGGACAGTGCCTGTCGCTGTGGCTGGAGCCATTCCGCAGATCCAGAAACTGGTGGACGGAATCGTGGAGAGAGTGCCTCGCGGAGGCCGTGTTTTCTATCTGGGGGCCGGTACGAGCGGTCGTCTTGGCATTGTGGATGCTTCGGAGATCCCTCCGACCTACGGAGTCCACGATGTGTTCATCGGCTTCATGGCTGGTGGTGACGGTGCGATCAGGGATGCCGTGGAAGGTGCTGAGGATGATGTGGAAGGAGGATGGAGAGACTTGCAGGCATATTCCCCGACAAAGGATGACGTTGTGGTGGGAATCGCCGCGTCTGGTTCGACTCCGTACGTTGTGGGCGCTTTGAAGACAGCCCGTGAGCACGGACTTCTGACAGGCTGCATCACCTGCAATGAGAATTCGCCTGTGGCCGCCGCCGCAGAGATTCCCATCGTGGTGGTCGTGGGTCCTGAGTTCGTGACCGGAAGCACCAGGATGAAGGCCGGAACCGCCCAGAAGCTGGTTCTGAATATGATCTCGACGGTTTCGATGATCCGTCTCGGCCACGTCAGGGGCAGCAGGATGGTGGACATGCAGCTGACGAACCTCAAACTTGTGGATCGTGGCACAAGGATGATTATGGGGGAGATCGGCATTGAGGACTATGACTTCGCCCGCAAGCTTTTGCTTGAATATGGCCAGGTCCGCGCCGCCGTGAACGCTTATCAGAAAGGTGAAGTAAAGTAGATGACGGTTCCGGAGACATTTCCATCAAAACTTTTGGAGGACGCTGTGCAGGCCATAGGCTCCCTTCCGGGGGTGGGCAAGCGCAGCGCCTTGCGCCTTGCTTTGCATCTTCTTCGGCAGCCTTCCGAGAACGTGCACCATTTCGCCGATTCCATTGTCAAGATGAGGGACGAGGCGAAGTACTGCCGGCGGTGCTGGATGATTTCCGACGAGGACATCTGCCCGATCTGCGCCGACAAGTCCAGGGATCACAGAACAATCTGTGTCGTGGAGAATGTCCGTGACGTTATGAGCATCGAGAACACTGGACAGTACCGTGGGGTCTATCATGTTCTGGGCGGCATCATCTCTCCGATCGCCGGGATCGGCCCTTCAGACATAACAGTCTCGCAGTTGGCGGATAGGGTGCGCTCACTTACCACTTCCGGAGAACTCAAACCGGAGGAGATCGAGGTCATACTGGCCTTGAGCGGGGACGTGGAGGGGGAGACGACATCCTTCTACATCTATCGTCAGATTTCCTCTTACGGTGTGAAGGTCTCATCCCTTGCCAGGGGGCTGGGATTCGGGGATGACCTTGAATATGCCGACGAGCTCACGCTTGGCCGCTCGATAGTCAACCGTCAGATATTCAAACCATAAAAATTCGCCGCAACTTGTATAAAACGCTTAGTTGACAATGTTTTTATCAATAATAGAATCGCTGCTCCTGGCTGTGTCCCTTTGCGCGGACTGTTTCGCAGTCTCTACCTGCTCCAGCGTTACCCTCAAAGGAATATCCTGGCGGAAGATCCTTCCGATCGCTTTCGTGTTCGGAGTCGTCCAGACCGGTCTCATGGCCCTTGGCTGGCTGTTCGGCGACATATTCGTCGGACATATTCATAAGATAGCAAGTCTCATCGGTTTCCTGTTGCTGCTTTATGTCGGTGGGTCGATGATTCTTGAGGCTGTGAAGAATGAGGACGAGACCCGCGACCTGAACGGTCTGAAGAATGTCGTAATCGGGGCGGTGGCGACCAGTATCGACGCTTTCGCCGTCGGGGTAAGCCTTTCGATGGGTTTTGTCTCGCTTGGCAAGATGATGATGAATCTCGCCGCGGTGTTCATTGTGACAATGCTTTCGGTGATCGGAGGAATGTTCGGCGGTCAGAAAATCGGCCAGAAGTTCGGCCGCCCTGCGGAGATCATCGGTGGCAGTGTCCTTATCCTGATAGGTTTGAACATCCTGTTTGGATTTATTTAGGAATATTTTTTACCTTATTTCTCGAAAATATTCCTATTTTTGCAAGCTGACTTCTCCGTAATGTCAGCGGGTTGAAGTGGAACCATTCCCACGCTCGGGCCGGGAATATAACAGGAGGAAGATTATGATCTCGATTTTCTACAGAAAGAACGGCAAACTGTTGGTTTCCCAGTCTGAAACGGAACTTTCGAAGATGAAACGGGACGAAGTCCTTTGGATAGATATCCTTTCTCCTTCAAGCGAGGAAAAACACACTGTGGATGAATTCCTTGGAGAGGAAATTCAGAGCCGTGCCCAGGCCGAGGAAATCGAGAGTTCGTCACGTTTCTCGGAGACCGAGAACGCGATCTTCGCCAACACGAACTTCCTTATGCCAGGACCGGAGGACTACTCGATGGAGGCCGTGTCTTTCACTTTCGTGGGAAATTGCCTGACGACATTGAGGGATGTACCTCTGCGAAGCTTCACTGAGCTTCAGCGCAGGATTGTCGCCATGCCTCAGTCCTATCCTAACGGCTACACTGTCTTCGCCAGCATTATGGACCAGCGTGTCGATCTGGATGCGGACATGATCGAGCTCATGAGCAAGGAGATCTCCCAGTACAGCAAGCGAATCAACCAGCAGGAAGACATTGATGAGGATTTCCTCTTGGACATCAATCAGTTGCAGGAAAACACCATGCTTGTGCGCGAGAACATAGTCGATAAGCAGCGTCTGATCTCCAATATGCTTCGTAGCGACAAGTACCCGAAGGATCTGCACAGGCGGTTCTCCGTCTTGCTTCAGGACATCAATTCCCTGATCAACCACACGAACTTCGGCTTCGAGAGGCTGGAATACCTTCAGGACACGGTTGTCGGTCTTATCAACCTGGACCAGAACAAGATCATGAAGATATTCACCCTTGTCTCCGTGCTCCTTATGCCGCCGACCCTCGTGGCAAGCTTCTATGGGATGAACGTCCCTATGCCGCTGATGGACAAGAGTTGGATGTGGGTGCTGCTGCTCGGTGTGATGTTGCTGACGGTGGCTTTGGTGATGTTCCTGTTCAAAAGAAACAAACTGTTGTAAAATAATACGGTTTTCTTATTGTAAATCAGATGTTTTTGCCTATCTTTGCACGCCTTTTGACCGGCCGTGCCGTCTTGGTGTGTCCGGTAGGGCGTAAAAATATTGTTAAACAACTAGTTATCTTTAATTACCATTATGGCAGAAGAAACACAGAAAGTAGCCGAGGAAGCCAAGGTTGAGGCTCCTGTACAGGAAGCTCCAAAGGCCGAGGCTCCGGCAAAGAAAACATCTCTCAACGCTTCCGTCGCGCCTGAGAATTTTGACTGGGACGCTTTTGAGGGCGGCTCTGAGATCTACGGCAACGAGGACAAGAAGTCCATCGAGGCGGCTTATGACCAGACTCTTTCCAAAATCGTGGAGAACGAGGTTGTGGAGGGTGTCGTTACCGCCATCTCCAAGAGAGAGGTTATCGTCAACATAGGTTACAAGAGCGAAGGTGTCATCCAGGCTCCTGAGTTCCGTTACAATCCGGATCTCAAAGTAGGTGACAAGGTTGAGGTTTACGTTGAGTCCGCCGAGGACAGAAAGGGACAGCTCATCCTTTCCCACAAGAAGGCGCGCGCCCTCAAGTCTTGGGACAGGGTGAACGAGGCTTTCGCCAACGACGAGATTGTCAAGGGTTTCGTGAAGACCCGCACAAAGGGTGGTATGATTGTCGATGTCTTCGGAATCGAGGCCTTCCTTCCTGGATCGCAGATCGACATCAAGCCTATCCGCGACTACGACGCTTATGTCAACCAGACAATGGACTTCAAGATCGTCAAGATCAACCAGGAGTTCCGCAACGTTGTCGTTTCCCACAAGGCTCTTCTCGAAGCGGAGCAGGAGCAGCGCAGGGCCGAGCTCATCAGCAAGCTTGAGAAAGGTCAGATCCTTGAGGGTACCGTCAAGAACATCACCAACTACGGTGTCTTCGTTGACCTCGGCGGTGTTGACGGTCTCATCCACATCACTGACCTGTCATGGGGCAGGATCGACAACCCTGAGGAGGTCGTTTCACTTGACCAGAAGATCAAGGTTGTCGTCAAGGAGTTCGATCCTCAGCAGAAGAGAATCGCCCTTGGTTACAAGCAGCTTACTCCTCATCCTTGGGACAACCTCGACGCCAACATCAAGGAAGGCGACGTTGTCAAGGGTAAGGTTGTGCTCATCGCTGACTACGGCGCTTTCGTGGAGATCGAGCCTGGCGTAGAGGGCCTTATCCACGTGTCTGAGATGTCTTGGTCTCCAAGGCTCCACAGCGCACAGGAGTTCCTTAAGGTAGGTGACGAGGTTGAGGCCAAGGTTCTCTCCATCGATCGTGAGAACAGGAAGATGTCCCTCGGTCTGAAGCAGCTTACCCCTAACCCTTGGGAGAGCATCCGCGACAAGTACCCTGTAGGTTCTGTTCACAAGGCTATCGTACGCAACATCACCAACTTCGGTGTGTTCGCCGAGCCAGAGGACGGTGTTGAGGGACTCATCCACATCAGCGACCTCTCTTGGAACAAGATCAAGCATCCTTCTGAGCTTGTTTCTCCTGGTGATGTCATCGATGTGCAGATCCTTGACTTCGACGAGGCTAACCACAAGCTCAGCCTTGGCCACAAGCAGCTTACCCCTAACCCTTGGGATGCCATCGAGGAGAAATACCCTGTAGGCTCAACCGTTGAGGGAACAGTCGCTTCCCTTACCGACAAGGGCGCCAACATCAAGCTTGAGGGTGACGACGAGGGCTTTGCTTTCAGCCGTGACCTCATCAAGGAGGATGGCAAGCAGGCTGGTGTGGGCGAGACTCTTCCGTTCAAGGTCATCGAGCTTAGAAGAAGCACCCGCAGGATCCTTCTCTCACATGTAAGAACATACTCTGAGGCTAAGGCCGAGAAGGTTGCCGTAGAGGCTGACAACACAAAGAAGGCGGTCAAGAAGATCAACTCCAACCTGGAGAAGACCACCCTCGGTGACATCAGCGAACTCGCTGCCCTCAAGGACAAGCTCGAGAAAGGTGAATAATTTATGGATTTCACTTTGACGGTGTTGGGTACGGCTTCGGCCAAGCCCAGCCCCGGAAGAAATCAGAGCGCTCAGGTACTTTCCGTACATGGGCGCTCATTTTTAATAGATTGCGGCGAGGGCGTTCAGACACGTCTTCAGAAATGTCGCGTGTCCTTGTTGAAGATTGACTCGATCTTCATCTCGCACATCCACGGCGACCATGTCTTCGGACTGTTCGGTCTGCTGTCCACGATGGGCATGCTGTCCAGAACAGCCCCATTGACCATCTACGCCCCGGTCAGTTTCGGCCCTATCCTGAAATTCTTCCTTTCGTACTACGGAGAAGGCATTTCGTTTGAAATCAGGCATATACCAATGAATATGAAGGCTCCGGAGATGATCTATCACACGAAGTCTTTCGAAATCTACGGTTTCCCGCTCAACCACAAGATCGAAACCTTCGGCTGGCTCTTCCGCGAAAAGGAACCTCAGATGAACGTCAAAAAATGGAAGATTGATGAATATGCCCTTTCTCTCACGGAGATAGGCGCGGTGAAGCGTGGAGAGGATGTTGTCCGTGAATGTCCTGACGGCTCCACCGTTGTGCTTCCGATAGATGAGCTGGGCTACAAACCGTATGTTCCTCGCTCTTTCGCCTATTGCAGCGACACCGCTCCATTTCCGGAACTGTCTTCATGGGTGAAAGGTGTGGATCTGCTCTATCATGAGACGACATACACGGCTGAATTGGCCGGGCAGGCTGCGAAGAGGCATCACTCCACGACTTTTCAGGCGGCGAGGTGCGCGCTTGACGCTGGCGTGAAGAAACTCGTGATCGGGCATTATTCCTCACGGTGTAAAGACATTTCCCTTTACGAGTCGGAGTGCAGGAGCATATTCCCGGAGACATACGCCGCGAATGACGGGGATGTCTTCGATGTTCCGCTTGTGAAATTGGGGTAGATATTGGCCGGAAATCATTATATTTACATTCAGTAGTTAATTTTCAGGATGAGGAAGGTTATTATATTCATAAGTCTTGTTTTGTGTCAGTTGGCCGCTATGGCGCAAGGCACGCCTCAGGAACGGTATATTCAGAAATGGGCTCCGACGGCGGTTCGCGAGATGTATCGTAGCGGCGTGCCGGCCAGCATCACGTTGGCTCAGGGCATTCTGGAGTCCCGTTACGGGCTTTCGCCGCTGGCTTCGGAGGGCAACAATCACTTCGGGATCAAGTGTCACAAGGACTGGAAAGGTAAATCCATGCGTTATGATGATGACGCTAAAGGGGAGTGTTTCCGGGTCTATGACTCGGCTGACGAGTCATTTCAGGATCACTCGGATTTCCTTCGCTACCGGGATCGTTACAAGTTCCTTTTCGATCTCAAGACAACTGACTACAAAGGATGGGCTTACGGCTTGAAGAAGGCCGGGTACGCGACCGATCCGAACTATCCGGCGAAGCTCATCAAATACATAGAGGACTACAAGCTTTATGAATATGACACAATGACTTACGAGGAGTCTGAACGTGTCGTGGAGTCAGTGGAGAAAAAGACAGAAGTCGCTGGCACTGATTCCAAGGTTGATTCCGGCAAGAAGCCGGTTGCTGTCAAGAAAGAGAAGGCGAAGAAGGACAGAAAGGCTCGCAGGGCTAGAAAGAAGCACGTCAAGGAAGAACATGTGTCTGACGTGATTCCGGCCTCTCCTCTGTCCCTTGAAGAGCCTAAGAAGATTGACAAGAGCGGGCTGGAGGTGTTCAGCTTCTCGTTGACCAGGGAGGCATATTCCCGAAACGGGGTTCCGTTCATCACTTCGCTGGAAGGGGAGACGTATTCAAGTATCGCTCAGTCGTACCATCTTTATCTGAATGAGCTGCTGAGATTCAATGATTTGACTCGCTCCGAAGAACTTCTGCCTGGTACTGTGGTCTATCTGCAGGCGAAGAAGAACCAGTCCGAGAAAGGGCTTGACAAATACATCGTGGGTGAGGATGAGGAGACTTTGCGTGACATATGCCAGAGGTTCGCCGTGAAGATGTCCAGTGTGATGAAGATGAACGGATTTACGGCCGGTTATGAACCTCGCGAGGGTGACACGATCATCCTTCGCGGCAAGAAGAGAAGGAAGTGATGAAGACTTGGAAATTTATAGTGCTGGTCATCGCATTGTTGATGATTGTGATTGTAGGTGCTGTCGGTGGCCGTTGGTTCGCTGACAACCGCAAGCCGAACTTCTCGGGTAAGGCGGATTTGTACGTCCGTCCTGAGATGACTGTGGATGAGGTGATCGCGCAGATTCCGGACAGCATTGTTGTCAATCATCGCAGTCTGGTTAGGGTGGTGCGGAAGAATCTTGCGGACAGCGATTTGAAGCCGGGACATTATGTCGTGGAGAAGAACAAGCCGAGTGTCTATGTGGTCCGTATGCTGAAAAATGGTTGGCAATCGCCTGTGAATCTTGTTCTTTCCGGCACAATGCGCCTTAAGGGACGGATCGCCCGCAAGATCGCCAACCAGATGATGCTGGATTCCACCGAGGTTGCCGAAGCCTTGAACGATTCCTCGTTGCTTGCCGGTTACGGTTTCACTCCTTCGGATGTTTTCTCGCTGATCATGCCGGACACCTATCAGGTCTACTGGACGGCCTCGATGAAGGACATTCTGGACAAACAGAAATCGGCTTATGATGCCTTTTGGACAGCGGAGAATGTCGCCAAGGCCGAGGCGCAAGGCTTGACCCCAAAGCAGGTCTCGATCGTCGCGTCCATCGTGAAGAGCGAGTCGAATTATTCTCCTGAATATTCCTCCATCGCCGGCGTGTACCTGAACCGTCTGCATCAAGGAATGAGGCTACAGGCCGACCCGACGGTGGCCTTTTGCTATGGTTACACCCTTAATAGGGTTCTGCTCAAGCATTTGGAGTTTGATTCTCCCTACAACACCTATTTGCATGATGGCCTTCCTCCCGGTCCGATCTGTGTGCCTGACAAACCGAGCCTTGAAGCGGTCCTGAATCCCGACCGTCACGGCTACCTTTATTTTTGCGCCAGTGCCGCCATGGACGGCACCCACAAGTTCGCCGCCACCTATTCTGAACACCTCCGCAACGCCCGCGAATTCCAACGTGTCCTCGACGCCCGTCGCACGCGGTAGGTTAAGTGTAATATTCATAAACTCTACTTTGTAAATATTGAAATGTTTATTGCGATAAACAAATCCAATGCAAATTTGTTTATCGTAATAAACAGATTCTGCATGCTGTTTTTGTTTACCTTGAACTGGCATAAGCCGGACAAAAACTAATTCCCGAATTTTGGTAACGTGCAAAATTCGGGAATTAGTTTTTGTCCGGCTTCTAAAAGAGCCTGAAATATTCTTAGATCTCGCTGCCGGTGAATTGTCCGATGAAATAGATCGCGCCGGTGCTGGATTCGCTGATGATGTAAACGAACGGTCTGTCGGCGTGGAATTCGACTTGGCGAGGTTCCGGAGCTAGAGCCGACATTGTCATGATGGCAGCAGTTACGGCAGCGGCCTTGGTTCCCTCCTCACTGACTTCTATCTTGGCCTTCTGGAACATCTTTGAAACGAACAGATTGCCATCGGCCAGTCTGCTGAAGTCGGCTGATGAGCGGAACATTGTCGGAGCGCCAAGAGCGGAGATCACGTCGTTCAGCGGCAACTCAACCTCGGTCGTGAATTTAGGCAGCTTGAGATCCACCTTGCAATTTTCCATCGAACGGCCAAGCATGCCAAGCTCCTTGGCGTTCACCACTTTCATCATCTCCTGGATCGATTTGTCGGCGTTAGGCAGGAGCACGGTCATTGCGAAGGATCCGTTCCCGTACGGGATCCTGACCGCTGAATATGTCTTGTTGGATGTGTAGAGATATTCATCGGTCCGGTGCATCATCTTGACTTTCTTGATGTCGCGGGTGTAGCCTTGGAAACGCTCTAGCTTGGTGTTCTTCGCGTCGAACTTGTCAGTCCACGAGCCGTTGAAATATATCGCGTTCATCAGATAGGCCACAGCGCTCGGCTCAACACCATCGATTATTCGTGGAATCATTCCGTCTGTGTGCTTGGAACACCAATCATTGATGATGCCCGCGCTCTTCTGTGAGGTGAAATCCAGATTTTCTACCTCGGCCTTGAACCAATCGCTCACGACGCTGGCATATTCATCCTTTATTTTGTTGTTCTTGTTGACCGCGATGTAGTCGGCGATGCTGACGGTCGTGGAAGGATCCAACGTTCCGGCTTTCTTGATGAGGTAGCTGTAGAGCGCGTTGATCTCGTCCATCGAGCCTCCGGTGAAACCGAGCGTGTTCAGGATCTCCTGCCTTGTCGCACCATCCGCTCCGTTGGCAAGCATCGACATCAACCCACTGACACTCAGCGGAGAAATTACCCTTGAATCCATCCCGGACACCTTGTTGAACAAATTGAGGGCGAAGGTGTTGTTCTTCGCCAAAAGTTCCCTCTGACCGTCCGTCAGAATCAGGAAGTCGCTGTCGATATTCTCCATTTTGTCTCCTCTGCTGATTACCAGGTTGTCACTTTTGCCACTCTTTTTGGCCGTGCCGCACGACACCAGCATAGCCGCCGTCATCCCCGAAAGCACAACCAATCTTGCTGTTTTATTCATTTCTCTCACTCATTTTTCCGTCAGGCAGGCAATCACCTTCCGTGAATATATTCGTTCAAGCGGCTATTGCCCGCCGCGCTAACTAACCAATCCCCTAAATCCAGCAAGAACCATTCCTTGCATCACCTTTCAACAATAATGTTTATGAATGTCTTCTCTCAGCCTGCCAGCATCCGTGATATTGCCTTGGCGAGGCGCAGGTCGGGTTCAGTGAAATGGTTTCCGGGATTGATTTCAAAGCAGTGAGGAATGGCTTGCCTGTCAAGCAGTTCCAATATGTTGTCCGTACACTCCCCCACACGGCTCATCACGGGGTGCTTCGTGCAGCTTTCGTTGTCCCCTAGCGAGAGTGACACGAAATCCGGCCGTCTGGCCATCGGATGCGAGACGGCATATTCAATGAACCCAGGGTACCAGAAAGAGGCGGATCCACAGGCTATCCGTGCGAAGCGGTCGGTCTTCCAGACGCTCCAGAGGGCGAAAAGGCCGGCTAATGAATATCCCGCCAGTGCGTTGTAAAGTGGTGGCGCCGGTAGTTTGGTCTCCACTTCCGGCATAATTCTGCCCAGCAGTTCCGCCAGATGCCGCTCAGCGTTTCCCTTGAATGGAAGTTGTCCCTTACGGACTCCCGGCGCCGTCCACGGAGTCAGCTCGCCCTCGAAATCGAAATCATAAACCGACACGAGATTGAAGTCCGGGCAGCCGATTCGTCTGGACGCATCCCAGACGCAGTGTCCGTCCCCTGCCACCGAATGAATATATACCGTCGGAAGCGCCCTATCGCCTCCTCGCCAGATTCTCACTTTACACATAGCATCCGCAATTTACGAATATTTCCGTGATTCTTTCTAATGGAGGCTAATATCTTTATTAATAGTCTTTTGTGTGGATGTCCTCTGGCCGGTTTCGGGCCTGAGTAGGTCTTGTTAAATCGCTGAAAGATAGATGTTTGAACTCCACGCCGGGACAATGAATTTCATTCGCATGCCTTTTCGGAAATCCCTGATGGAAATCATGCGTTTATCGCATCTGATTTGTCGGATTATTTATGTAAATTAGCGTTCGTATTTGTAATTTAACCAATTTTATGAAAAAGGTTCTTGTTATTTCTACCAGCCTTAGGCCGAGGAGTAATTCGGAGACATTGGCCGATGAGTTTGTCAGAGGTGCGTTGGAGGCTGGCAACGAGGTTGAGAAGGAGACTTTGAGAGGGAAAGACATTCGTTTCTGCAAAGGTTGTCTGGTCTGCCAGAAGACTCAGAAATGTGTCATCAAGGATGACGATGCTCCGGAGATTGTCCAGAAGATGTACGAGGCGGACGTAATCTGCTTTGCCACACCTATTTATTACTATGAGATGAGCGGCCAGATGAAGACCCTTCTGGATCGTTCCAATCCGCTTTACACCACCGATTACCATTTCAGGGACATTTATTTCCTGTCTTCCGCGGCTGAGGACAATGCTGAGGCACCGTCCCGGGTGATCACCGGTCTGGGAGGCTGGATCGCCTGCTTTGAACACGCTCATCTTTCTGGAACTGTCTTCGCTGGAGGGGTTAACGATATGGGTGAGATCGAAGGGCATCCGTCACTCGTGTCTGCTTATCTTCTGGGAAAATCGGTAAAGTAGCATGTTTTACGTCAGTGAGATAAAGCGAACTGCTCCGGAGGAGTTCTCCACACCGTTGCAGAAGAAAGTGTACGAGACTTTGGGCAAACTGGGGATTCCGTTCGAGAGGGTGGACACGGATCCGGGAATCACTATGGAGGACTGTCAGAACATCAACGCTGGACTCGGGGGCAGGATCGTCAAGAGCATATTCCTTTGCAACAGGCAGCAGACCAAGTTCTACCTCTATGTGACCCGTGACGACAAGCCGTTCGTGACCAGGGACTTCGGTCAGGCTCTCGGGATTCCGAGGGTGTCTTTCGCCTCGGCGGAGAAGTTGTTGGAGATCGCGGGAACGGAACACGGTGCGACGACTGTGCTGAGTGCTTGTCTGGATTCCGCCAAAGATGTTACCTTTGTCATTGACAAGGAAGTTCTGGAAAGGGAGTGGTACTGCTGCTCCGACGGCACTGTCGGCTGCTTCATGAAGATCAAGGTCCGCGACCTTCTCGACAAATTCCTTCCCGCCGCTGGACATGAGCCAATCATAATTTAGGAATATATGCACGTAGGTTTCAGGAAGTCTTCTCTGTTTTTAGCCTTCGGGCTGACATTGTCATATTCATTCTGATTATTCCAGCCAGCCTGCCGGGAGCTGCATCGTGACGCAGTGGAGGCCGCCGTGGCCGGACAGGAGAGGACGGCAGTCAATCATGATGACCTCCCTGTCCGGGAACACTTCCTGAAGTCTTGTCCGGACAACCTCATCAAGTTCGGATCCAGTGCCTGGCACGAGAACCGCTCCGTTGATTATCAGGAAATTGGCGTAAGATGCCGGAAGAGGATAGTCATCCAGAAACATCTGTTCCGGTTTCGGGAGCGGAACGAGTCTGTAAGGCTTTCCGTCCAGCGTCCTGAAGGATTGAAGCTGTGCTTCCATATTCGTTAATGACTCGTAGTCTGGGTCTTCCGGGTCATCACTTTTGAGGTAGGCGATCGTCTCAGGGCCGCAGAAGCGGGCAAGAATGTCA
Organism: uncultured bacterium; assembly: GCA_963657715.1. GTDB lineage: Bacteria > Bacteroidota > Bacteroidia > Bacteroidales > UBA932 > Cryptobacteroides. Next base: position 15,901 of record CAVKML010000010.1, read on the forward strand.
ATGTGACTGTCCGTGTCATCGCCGGAAAGGCTGCCGTTGTCCACCCAAAGCACTCGTTTGAGACCGAACGCCTGCTTCAGCTCACCCTCGATCTCCTCCTGCGTGAGATATTCATTCCTGTTGTCGCTGCAAAGGCATTCGGTGGTGGCCATCAGGGTTCCGGCACCGTCTGTGTCGATGCTTCCGCCTTCCAGGACGAACGGGCGCATGTCCACACACATCACCTCATCGGCGAAAGCCCTGTCAAAGAATATCTTCTTGGTGATCCCATTGTCGAAGTTGGAGGCGAACTTGAGGCCCCAGCCGTTGAACACGAAGTCGTAGAGGTACTTCTCCCCGTTGTCGCCATAGACAGCGATTCCGCCGTGGTCGCGCGCCCAGGTGTCGTTGATCGGACACTCCTGAAAACTGATTGCGGAGGTGTCCACGCCCAGTTCGGACAACCGTTTTGTGGCGGCTTCCACGTCAGCTGTCACCAGCATCACCTTCTCGAAACGCAGGATCGCCGAGATGATCCGTCCATAGCATTCCTGCACCTTCTCCAATTCGTACCAAGGTGTCGTCTCGTCAGGCCAGGTGAGCATCACCCCGCTCTGTCTCTCCCATTCCGCAGGCAGTCTCATATTCTTTTCGGTTTATTATCTGCAAAGATATTGTTATTTTTGTGAACAACGAACAGGAGTAAGGTATAAGCTATGAAATTTCGTTTGGAATCACCATACAAGCCGTCGGGGGATCAGCCGGGGGCGATTGAGGGGCTTTGCGAGGCTCTGAGTCAGGGCGTGGGGGATGTGACGTTGTTGGGGGTGACAGGGTCGGGAAAAACGTTCACTATGGCCAATGTCATCGAGAAACTTCAGCGGCCGGCGCTGATTCTCAGCCACAACAAGACGCTGGCGGCGCAGCTTTACGGGGAGTTCAAGAGCTTCTTTCCATCCAATGCCGTTGAATATTTCGTCTCGTACTACGACTACTATCAGCCGGAGGCCTATCTGCCGACCACCGACACCTACATTGAGAAGGATCTCAGCATCAATGACCAGATTGACAAACTGCGCCTAAGCGCCGCCTCGGCGTTGATGTCCGGACGGCGGGACGTGATTGTGGTCTCCAGCGTGTCCTGCCTTTATGGTATCGGAAACCCGGAGGACTTTCACGCACAGTCGGTTGTCGTCAAGAAAGGCGAGCAGCGCAGTCTGACAAGGCTTCTTTACCATCTGGTTGACGCGAACTACAGCCGCACGGAGGTGGATTTCAAAAGAGGTACGTTCAGGGTTCGCGGAGACACAGTCGATGTTTTTCTCGGAGGATCGGACGAGGCTGTGAGGATAGAGTTTTTCGGGGACGAGGTGGATTCCCTTTCGCTTATCGATCCGTTGACCGGTGCGCACATCGAGTCTTTGGACGAGGTCCCGATCTTCCCGGCTACGAACTTCGTGACCACGAGGGAGCGCAGCATCAAGGCCGTGAGCATGATTCAGGAAGATCTCAAAAAACAGATCGACTATTTTAACGAGATAGGCAAGAGCTTGGAAGCCAAAAGGTTGCAACAACGTGTCGAGAATGACCTGGAGATGATCAAGGAGATGGGGTATTGCCCCGGAATCGAGAACTATTCCCGCTATCTGGACGGACGACAGCCTGGCCAGAGACCGTTCTGTCTCATCGATTACTTTCCGAAGGACTTCATCACGTTCATTGACGAGAGCCACGTCACGATTCCGCAGATCAGGGCGATGTACGGAGGCGACCACGCGCGCAAGTCGGTCCTTGTTGAATATGGTTTCCGACTTCCTGCCGCATCTGACAACAGGCCTTTGACCTTTGACGAGTTCAACTCCATTACCGACCAGAAGGTTTACGTCAGCGCCACGCCATCGGACTATGAGCTGGAACGCTCGGACGGCCTTGTGGTTGAGCAGGTTGTAAGGCCTACTGGTCTATTGGACCCTCCGATCGAGGTCCGTCCGACCAAGAACCAGGTTGATGACCTTGTCGAAGAGATCCGCAAGAGAGCCGAGAAAGACGAGAGGGTTCTCGTCACGACCTTGACCAAGAGAATGGCCGAGGAACTGACCGACTATCTGGACAAGATTGACATCCGTGTGCGCTACATCCACTCCGATGTCGATACCGGTGAGCGCGTTGAGATCATCGAGGATTTCAAGAACGGACTCTTCGACGTGTTGGTCGGGGTTAACCTACTACGTGAGGGACTGGATATTCCTACAGTATCGCTCGTTGCGATTCTGGATGCTGACAAGGAGGGCTTCCTGCGCTCCGGAAGGGCTTTGACCCAGACAGCCGGCCGAGCGGCCAGAAACGTCAACGGCCTTGTGATAATGTACGCCGACACCGTCACCGAGTCGATGGAGCAGACTATCCGCGAAACCAACCGCCGCAGGACGAAGCAGATTGAATATAACAAACTCCATCACATCACCCCTAAACAGGTTGAGGTCAAAAGGAATATTCTTGTGTCGGAACTGTACGGCGAGCCTGAGAAGGCTGTTAACCCTCGTGTCAAGAACGGGCCGAGCGGAAGGGTCAGCGCGGCGGATTCGGTTTCTGATCCGACATATATTCCTAATCCGAGCGACTTGGGAAGAGGTACTGTCTCCGTCGGTTTGGGGCATGACTCGAAGAGAGAGGGGAATACGGCATATGTGGACGGCTTTGTCAAGGCTGACCTTGCCGCCGTGCTTCAGGATCCGGTGATCCGGTCGATGAGCCGGGAGCAGATCCAAAAGACCATCGCCGAGGATAAGCGCAGGATGGAGAAGTCCGCCGCCGACCTTGATTTCAGCGAGGCCGCCCGTTACCGCGATGAAATGTGGGCTTTACAGGAATATCTAAAGGTCTGGAAAGATTAAACCCTGCTGACTTTCGTCACGTGCTTTAAGAGCCGGATCTGCGAGATCACCTTGTCCAGCTCCATGTTGGACGGCACGGAGATCCTCATTGTGATCTCGTAAGTGCCGCCACGGCGGTTCTCATTGACATTGAACGTCCTGAGTGAAGCCTTGAATGTGTTCACGATCTCGGTGATCTGGCCGATGACGGACGACTCCATGTCGGCCACGATCTTCAACGAACTCTGGAAGCTTCCGCCGGCAGGGGAGTCCGCCCATTTCACTTTTTGGATCCTGTACGGATAGGCGCTGATCAGCCGCGCCGCGTTCGGGCAGGATATTCTGTGGATCTTGATGCCCTCGGTCCTTGTCACGAACCCGAACACATCGTCCCCGAACACAGGATGACAGCACTTGGACATCTTGTAGTCCAGCCCTTTGAGATCACGTGCGTTGAGTACAAGGATGTCATCGGAGGAATGCCTGTTGCCCCAGTCTGCCGCCCTTGTCCCGATCCTTTCCGCCTCGGCCTCCTTTGCCGCCTCGATCGCCTCGGCCGCTATCCTGTCCCTGTCGAGAATGTAGTTCTTCACATCATTCACATCAACCTCGCCGTCAGCGATCGCCGCGTAGAATGAATTGAGAGTGCTGAATCTAAGTCTCTTCAGCAGTTCGGCCACGACATCGTCCGGAAGTTCCAGCTTCCAGTTCTTCAGCCTTCGGCCAAGAAGTTCCTTTCCTTGCGCCGCTTTCTTATATTCCTCCTCATTGAGTTCCTGCTTGATGCGGTTGCGGGCCTTCGAAGTCACTACGAAGTTCAGCCAGTCGGGGGACGGCTTCTGGTTCTTGCCGGACATGATGTCCACCACATCCCCAGTCTTGAGTTTTTCCCTGATGGACACCGCTTTGCCGTTGATGCGGCCACCGGCGCAGCGCACTCCAAGCCCTGAATGAATATTAAAGGCGAAGTCCAGGACGGTCGCCCCGACAGGCAGGATCCTCAACTCCCCGGACGGAGTGAACACGAATATCTCCTTGGAAGGCGGTTGCGGAAGCTCGTCCGGACTGCCTTCATGCGGATGTTCAAGCGCATAGCGTACAGAGGTCAGCCATTTGTCCAGTTGCGCCTCATGCTTGATGCCTTTGTAGGACCAGTGGGAGGCTTGCCCGTTCTCGGCCTCGTCATCCATCCTCTTTGTCCTTATCTGCACCTCAACGTAGGCCCCGCTTTTGTTCTTGACCGTGATGTGCAGGGACTCGTAGCCGTTAGGCTTCGGGGTGGTTACCCAGTCACGCAGACGTTTGGTGTCGGCCTCATATTCCTCGGTCACGTATGAATACACTTTCCAGCAGAGGTCTTTCTCCGTCTTGGTGTCAGGCTCGCAGTCGATGATGAAGCGGATCGCGAAAACATCATACACTCCCTCGAACGGCACTTTCTGCTTCTGCATCTTCCGCCATATTGAATATGCCGTCTTGGTTCTGATCTTAAGCTTGTAGTGGATCCCGTCGTCGGAAAGTGTCTTTTTGAGAGGTTCTATGAATTCTTCGGTCAGTCTGACGCGGTCCCTTTCCGTGGCCTTCAGCTTGTTAGTGATGGTGCGGTACTGCTCCGGCTCGGCGAAACGGAAGTAGATGTCCTCCATCTCGCTTTTGATGTTGTAGAGTCCAAGCTGGTGCGCCAGAGGAATGTAAAGCATCAGGGTCTCCAGAATCTTCTTCTCTCTGGAAGCCTTCGGGAACATCTCCAGATGCCTCATGATCTCCAACCTGTCCGCTATCTTTAGCACGGTCACCCTCGGGTCGGTCGAGTATTGGACGATCAGCTTCTTGTAGCTCTCGGCTTCCAGCCGTGTGTCCTTCGGCTTGATCGTCGCTATCTTGTTAAGCCCCTCCACCATCTTGTACACATCCTCCGGGAATCCGCCTTTAGGTTCCGGTCCCGGCGCTTGTCGAAGGGCCGTACCATCCAAAGGCTTTTCCGCCCGCAAGTCGATCTCCGGATGCATTCTGGTTGCCTCATGAAGGAACACAGCGGCCACGCAGTCGGCTGGCAGTCCAATCTCGTCGGCGGCTATAAGAGCCACATTGATCGGATGTTCGATGAAAGGATGCCCGTTGCCACGCGTCTCGTCCGCCAAAGCTGCCGACGCTATGGCGTACGCTTTGTCGATGAGGGTCAGTCCTGCCTCATCGTACTGGGGAAATCTTTGATGAATCGTGTCCATAGCAAAGTCCGTTTTACCTCTTGCGGAACCACCACTCCAAAGGTCTTGCCATCAGCAGTGGTTTCCACGTTTACCAAAAATAATAATTTTCCTTGAATATTCATTGTGATCATCGCGGGAATTATGCAACCGTTAAAGAATAACTTGCCTGAGTGAGCCAACTTATTTTTACACCTTATTATATGCCGGACATCGGAATATTTTCGCTACATTTGCCAAACTTACTGTAATTGGCACAGATGCTGGAGGATCCGTACATATTCCTGTCTGTTTTTTCGGGAATAGTTGTCACAACATTGGGTATTGTGTTGTGCCTTGTGCGTATTGAACCAGGTGATGACAATGTGAAGATCCGTACGGCCAGGGTGATACTGGCGATGAGCTATTTTCTGCTTGCCGTTCCGGACTGGCTGAATATGTCCGGTGCGAATGATGTGAGTGACAAGACCGCGGCCACAATAGTTTCGGCGTCTATCCAGTCCCTGTTGTTCACATTCACACTGGTCACGATGATCCAGCCGCGTTTCATCACAGGAAAACGTCTGATGTGCAATGTCGCCATGGTGTCGGCATGTTCGGCGGCCTTTCTGGCCGCGGATTCGTTGGATCCGTCGCCATACCTGACTTGCGCCGCTGTGGCCGGCGTGATCGTACAGCTGGCCTTCTACATACGGCTTTTCCGGCGATGCTACAGCCGCTATGTCGAGCAAGTCACCGACTATTACGACGACGAGACTGGACAGCATCTGGTCTGGGCCAGGGACAGTTTTTACGCCGCATTGGCGGTTGGAGTCTGCGCCTTGGTTTCTCTTCTGCTGCCGGATGGCGCCTATTGCGCTTTCATGTGTGCCTACATCACGTTTTACATTTGGTTCGCCAGCCGCTTTATCAATTATGTGATAAGGCTGAATTATTATCTTCCGGCTGTCTCCATACCGTCCGGAGAAGACAAAGAGGCCCGTTCCGCCGTTCCCGAAGACATCGCCGGTGAATCTTCCGCCGACAAAGACGGACTCAAGAAGCGGTTCGCAGCGATGTTGGAGGAATATGTCGCCAACAAGGACTATCTGGAACCGGAGCATGACCGCGACTGGATAATGGCCAGAAGCGGGGCGGATCCTCGTTTCTTCCGCTGGTATTTTCAGAATGTGGTGGCTCAGGATTTCAGGGTATGGAGGGCCAACCTGCGTATTGAAGAGGCGATGCGGATCATCAGTACCACACCGGACATCTCGATGAACGCCCTTGCCGCCAAACTTGGTTTTGGAACGTCGCAGAATTTCTACCACCATTTCAAGAAAATCACGGGAATGACTCCCACGGAATATCAGGAGAAGATACGTTAGGTGCGCAACCCGCTTTTTTTTTGCTAAATTTGTGGCCGTAATCCTCCCCGCTGCCGGGATTCAGGGAAAAACAGGAATGTCATTATGAATATATTGAAAGTCGGGATGGTGCAGCAGAGCTGTACGACAGACATAAAGGCGAACATCGCCAAACTTACAGAGAACATCAGCGAATGCGCCGCAAAGGGCGCCAAACTGCTTGTTTTGCAGGAACTTCACAATTCTGTGTATTTTTGCCAGACCGAGGATGCCTCGCTTTGTGATCTTGCTGAGACCATTCCGGGACCTTCCACTGAATATTTCGGTGACCTTGCCAAGAGGCTGGGAATCGTGCTGGTCCTTTCGCTTTTCGAGAGGCGTGCTTCTGGTTTGTACCACAACACGGCGGTCGTGATCGAGAAGGACGGAAGCATCGCCGGCAAGTACCGCAAGATGCATATTCCTGATGATCCTTGCTTCTACGAGAAGTTTTATTTCACGCCTGGCGACCTTGGCTTCAAACCTATACAGACTTCTGTCGGTACTCTGGGCGTTTTGGTCTGCTGGGATCAGTGGTATCCTGAGGCGGCGAGATTGATGGCCTTGAACGGGGCTCAGCTGCTGATTTATCCTACGGCCATCGGCGGGGTCGGCACAGATTCAAAGGAAGAGCAGCATACCCAAAGGCAGGCTTGGCAGCTTGTCCAGAGAGGACACTCGGTCGCCAATGGATTGCCGGTCATCACCGTGAACCGTGTCGGCCACGAGGAAGACCCTTCCGGGAACACCATCGGACTGGATTTTTGGGGATATTCATTCGCCACGGGTCCGCAAGGGGAGATTCTTGCCCAGTTCGGTACGGACGAGGAGGGTGTCAAGGTGGTTGACATCGATCTTGACCGCACTGAATATGTCCGCAGAGGGTGGCCGTTCCTCCGTGACCGCCGCATCGATGCTTACGATCCGATTCTCTCCCGTTACGGGAAGTAGGAACAGGTTGGTAAGTCGCTTCGACAGGCTCAGCGACCACGCTTTCGGTCATTGGGCTTGTCGAAATGACTTGATGTACCAACATCAAGCTATATTGTCGACCGTCGCCCTTTGTCAAAATACCAACAATTAGGTATGCGGCAACGATTGCATTTGAATAAATATTTGCATATCTTTGCATTTAAACGAAGTTTAACAAATATTTATTCACTTATTCAATGTTTATGGGATCAGAAAAATCATCGGACGCACTCGGCTTTCGGTTCAAGGTTCTGATTCTTTCCTTGTGTGCGCTTCTGTCGGTCACCGGCTTCGCGGATTCTGCCTTCGCCCAGAACAATCAGGGCAAGGGTACGTCCGGGACACCGACCAACCCAAGAATCACCGTCAAGGGACGAATCACAGATGACCACGACGAGCCGCTTCCGGGAGCCAATGTGCTCGTGAAAGGAACATCCATCGGAACTTCAGCCGATGTGGATGGAAATTATTCGCTTACATTCCAGAGAAGCCCCGGCAAATCGGACATCTTGATATTCTCGTTCATCGGCAACGAGTCCAAGGAGTATAATGTCAGCACCTCGACAAGACTGAATGTGCAACTCAAGACCTCCAGCCTCGACGCTGTGGTGGTCAACGGTTTCTACACGCAGACGAAGGAGACCTTCACCGGTTCGGCCACCACGATCAGCGGTGACCAGCTGGTTGCCGTGTCCTCAACCAACCTGATGCAGAGCCTCGCGTCGTTGACCCCTGGTATGGTGCTGGTGGAGAACAATGTGGCGGGTTCCAACCCGAATGCGGTTCCTTCGATCCTTATCCGTGGAGCCAACACGCTCATCACCAACGAGAGCGAGGAGGGAGTCAACAACCCTCTCATCGTGCTGGACGGAGTAGAGATCAGCATTCAGGAACTCTATGATCTGGACATGTTCGACATCGAGCGAATCGATGTGCTCAAGGATGCCTCGGCGACCATTCTCTACGGTGAGAAAGGTGCCAACGGAGTCATTGTGGTGGAAAGGAAGCACTCGGAGGAAGGAAAACTCAGGATGAGCTACAATTTCGTGCCACGTTTCAGTGTGCCGGACCTCAGCTCGTTCAATCTTTGCAGCCCTGCGGAGAAACTTGAGGTCGAGAGGCTTGCTGGCAAGTATGACAATGCCGACGGCTCGATGGACGAGGCCTACGACTACAAGCTCCAGCTCGTGCGCAAGGGCGTTAATCCGGACTGGCTCCACGCACCGCTTCGTGTGCCGTTCAGTCACACCCATTCCCTCTCCTTGAGTTCAAGGGGTGAGAAACTGGAATATCGCGCCAACGCCAATTTCGGGGACACCTACGGAGTCATGAAGGGCGACAACAGAAGAAATCTCGGCGTGACTTTCAGTCTGAACTACCATCTGCGCAACAAGCTGACCCTTTCCTACAAGAACAGTTTCTCCCTGAACCGCAGTCTGGATTCCCCTTACGGAAGCTACACCCAGTACTCAAGGATGAACCCGTACCTACCGATGAAGGACGAGGATGGGGAATATTACAAGTACTACACATTCAATCCGTTCAGCACGTCTGGAACGAAGATCTCCAACCCTCTTTACGAGGCCACGCTCTCAAGTTTCAGCAAGTCGCAGACCCAGTCCTGGACCAATTCCCTGTCCGGAAGGTGGAACATCACCAAGGAACTCTATGTGACCGGTCAGGCGAACCTGGGACTGTCATGGAGCAAGGCTGACACCTACGAGTCTCCGGACATGGCGAAGTACGAGAACAGCAAGCTGGCGGACAAGGGACGTTACAGCCTCTCGACCGGCACCGGTCTCTCGACCGACGGCAAGATCGTAATCAACTACGGTAAGTCTTTGGACACCAAGGGTTCGATGTTCCGCATCAGCGCTGGTAGCAATATTCAGTACAGCCGTAAGCAGAACGCCTCGTTCATCGCGACAGGCTTCATCAAGGATGAGCTTTCTGACCTGTCGTTCGCTCTCAGCTATCCGACAGGACATCCATCCGGATCTGACAAGGTCTCCACAGGTGTCGGAGTGTTCGCGAACGCCAACTTCAGCCTCTGGAACAGGTATTTCGTGGACGGATCCTACAGGGCCTCGGGCTCTTCCAAGTTCGGTTCACGCAACAGTTTCGCCCCGTTTTGGGCGTTCGGAGCCGGCTGGCACCTGCACAACGAGAAATTCATCAAGGATAACCTGCCTTGGCTCAACACCTTGACATTCAGATACTCTATGGGTTACACGGGCAGTGTCTCATTCGACTACTATCAGGCCCGCACGGTCTATCAGTACGATTCCAAGTACCAGTATGTCTCAGGAATCGGCGCGTTGCCTAAGCAGATGGGTAACCCTGACCTCAAATGGCAGAGGACCTTCAACAACAACTTCGGAATCACGGCGGCCTTCCTGGACAACAGGTTCAACCTGTCATTCGATTTCTATTCGAACACGACCTACGACATGCTGATGCCGGTGACCCTTCCGCCTTCTGTCGGAACAAGCTCGATGAACGTGAACTTCGGCCAGATGAACAACAAGGGTCTTGACCTTTCGGTTTCCGGCCAGATCATCAGGACAAAGGACTTGTTCTGGAGTATGACCCTCACCGGCGGTCATGTGATGGACAAGATCCAGAAGATCTCCAATGACATCAAGGATGACATCACCAACCCTTACGACAGCTCCAAGCCGAATATCCTCCTGCAGGAGGGCGGCTCGCAGTACGACATATTCGCGATGCGTTCGGCCGGAATCGACCCTGCGACCGGAAAGGAGATATTCATAAAGAAGAATGGTGAATATACCTACAACTACGACAAGGACGAGAGGGTCGCTGTCGGCAACACCAACCCTATCCTGCAAGGTTCGTGGATGAACACCGTCAGGTACAAGGGCTTCTCCGTCAGCATCGCGACTTCCTACACTTTCGGGGCGGACTACTACAACTCGACGCTCCAGAACAAGGTGGAGAACATCGACGCTGAATATAACGTTGACCGCCGTGTGTTCACGGACAGATGGAAGCAGCCTGGTGACCACACCCGTTTCCTCGGAATCGGCACATCCACAAGCACTACAATGTACTCGGAGAGGTTTGTGGAGAAACGTAACGAGCTGTACATCTCCAGCATCCAGGTGATGTATGACTTCACCCCTAAGGCGATCACAAGGCTCGGTCTCCGCAAGCTGGCCGTCGGCTTCGGACTGTCCGACATCGCCCACATCTCGACCGTCAAGTTCGAGAGGGGAACCAGCTATCCGTACTGCCGCGGAATCAACCTGATTTTCCGCCCTACATTCTAAAAAGGAGGAATGACAATGAAAAACAAGATAATATTCACGACTATAATCGCCGCTGTTCTCACGACTGGGTGTGACAAGTTTCTTGATGTGCATCCTAAAGGCGAGAAAATCAATATGTTCGAGACGGCTGAGGAATATGAGGACGCGCTCTATGGAGTTTACAGCGAACTGACCGGCACAAACCTTTACGGACAGCATCTGATTGTCCTTCCTGAGGTTTTGAGCCAGAACTTTTCCACTTCGGACTACAAATACGCCGAGTTGGCCGAGGGCGAGATGACCTCAAGCGGCTCAACTTCCACCAAGAAGGAAATCTGGAAGGATGCCTATGCGGCCATCAACCACATCAACAACATTGTGGAACACGCCGAGGACGACATCGACACCTACAAGCATTCCCGTCTATATCTCGGAGAGGCGTTGGCTCTGAGGGCTTTCGTCCATTACGAGGTACTCAAGTTGTTCGGCCCTCCATACTGGGCTTCGGACAGTGAGAAGAAGACCACGATTCCATACGTGACGAAATATTCATTCGACATCTCGCCGCTCCTTTCTTACGATGAGGTGTGCCGGAATATTCTTGACGACCTGAAGAGGGCGGAGGAATATCTCGCTGAGGATGAGACCCTTGTTCCTGCCGAGAGAAACAACACGGCACTGGTTTTCACGGACGCGAGGATCGCCCACATCAACCTTTACGCCGCACAGGCCTTGATCGCGAGGGTGTATTGGAGTATGAATGATATGGACAACGCAGAGGCTTACGCCGAGAAGGTGATTTCCAGCGGCAAGTTCTCTTTCCGCCCGGCCAGCGCCTTCGTGCAGCCGGACAACGGAACCCTTGACCTTCACGAGACGATCTTCGGCCTTTACATCAACAACGAAAGCACGATAATGAAGAAACTGAACATCAACGGCTCGGGCGCGTCTTCATCTCTTGTCCTGGCGTCCGGTTACGCCTCAATCTATGAGAAGGACAGTGGAGCGGCTACTGATTACAGACTTTCGGCTTGGTTTGATGTTTCGTCTTCGCTCTGCCGCAAGCTTGTGAACAACTGCTTCATTTCCGGTGAGAATTCCTATAGCGGAAAATCAATTCTGGGCTATGATGTCCTGAGGCTTCCGGAGATGTACTACATTGTCGCGGAGGCCAACATCGACAAGGATCCGGCGAAGGCTGTGAAGTATTTTGACGAGGTTCTGAAATCCAGAGGCCGCGAGATCTTCGAGGAGGCCGGCACCGCGCTGACCCGTGACCTGCTTTTCGAGGAGCGCCAGAGGGAATTCTACTGCGAGGGACTCACTTGGATGGACATGAAGAAGGAGAAGAAGGACATCACGACGGTGTCCGGTAAGACCCTTCACGGAGACCTTGCGTCCACCTACACGCTGACTGTTCCTGACGATGAACTTGATGCGAGGAAAAATATTAATAATTAAATGAATATGAGAAAGATAATATATCCGGCCATCGCGGTTCTGCTTTTCCTTACCTCCTGCAACGGGACGTGGATAATGTACGACACAGACCAGAATGACCACATCTATTTTCAGGACAGGCAGCAGGTTCTGATCAAGTCCTTCGCCCTTCTGGCGGATGATGAGATTGATGTCGAGGCTCCTGTCTATATCATGGGAACGGTATCGGATCAGGACAGGCCATTCAAGGTGAAGAGCGTCCCGAGCGAAGAAGGCGACACGATCGCGTTCGGCGGTATCACCTATCCGGTGATCACGGCAAGGGAAGGCGTAGATTTCGAGGTAGGGGACTGTGTGCTCCCTGCCGGAGCGACCTCCACAACGGTCTCGGTGAAGCTGAAACGTCAGCCTGAGATGAAGGAAGGAGCGTATGTAAGAGTTCACCTCAGACTTGTCCCGTTTGAGAATTTTGAGCCGCTTCCTGCGGACAGCTCAAGCTCTCAAAGCATAAAGACACCTGACTTCCAGGTATATGTCAATGACGGTGACCCTGCCTGTCCGTCCTGGTGGAAGCCGAACGCCAAAGCCGAACCGGGCTGGGACTACGACCTCGGCAACTTCTATCCGGACAAGTTCAGGATGCTCCTCGATCTTTTCCACAAGACCGCTGAGACCAATCCGGTCTTCTATGAATATTGTGTGGCGCATTACGGTGAGAACCTTGACGCCGAGCCAAGTTCTGACAACAACAATATGCTGAAATTCTGGCGTCAGACCTATATGTCAGCCTGGGCAGGTTCAGTGTTCTGCCCTCTGTACGAGTATTACGAAAAGTACTATGCCGAATACCCTGATGATCCTAACTTCGAGGTGATGGGCAGCGACAAGGTCAACATCAACAACCGCGTCGGCTGGGGCGACCCGCGCAGCGGCAGATATGGTTTCCTCAATTAATCGGAGAATTAAGAAATGAAAAGAATATTCCAATTTTTGTCAGCGGTGGCTCTGCTCTCAGTGGCTGTGTCCTCCTGCTGGAAGATCGACGAAGGAGACACCATCGACCTTGCGCCGATCGAGTTCAAGGCGGCTTCCGACACGATCAACGCCGACCTTGGCGTGGAACTGAAATACGAAGGACTTACCGTCACGAGTGACCGTGAGGTCTCATACGAATGGTCGTACGGCCAGCCGGCTGACGGCAAGACGGTCGCCGACCACATCTTCAAGACCGGGACGATCGAAAAGGTCTCGACCACTCCGACAATCGACTATACTTTCACCAAATTAGGAACCTTCATCCTCAGGCTCCGGGCTGACAACGGTGAAAGCATCCAGTACAAGTACTTCACCTTGAACGTGAACTCTGGCTATGACGAGGGTGTCACCATCCTGAGCAACGGGGAATCCGGAGACGGACACCTGACCTTCATCAAGACGCTGACCTCCGAGGAGGCCGCAGCCGGGAAGCAGGATGTCTTTCCTGACGTGTTCTCGTCCATCAACCCTGGACAGACCCTCCGGAACGGAGCGCAGTTGTTTATGTCCAACGCCACGGTCAAGAAGGTGGACTATTCCGGCCTTCTGATCGCCACCAATGATGAGAACGGCACGATGTGGCATATGGAGGCCAAGACCTTCCAGCTGTTCAAGAAGTCAAGTATGCTTTCAGCTGGCTCCCGGTTCAAGGCCTTTGGTGGCGAATTGGCTTCGGCATCCGGATTCGCGGCGTTCATCCTTGGTGAGAACTCACACATCTACCGCTACGATATGATGATGGGTGACTACACCGATATGGTTGACATCAAACCGATGACCGGCATATTCGGAGGAGTCTCTCGCAAGACATCGAATGACGCGACAATCCGCTCGCCTTATTTCCGCAATGCCGACAGTCTCGCTGTCAGAAGGACTGCCTCCGCCGGAACCGTTTATTACACACTCAACGGCTATGAGGTTGTGAATATGGCCACACTTCGGACCGCGAAGACCAACTCCCTCTATGTCCTGTTCAGAAGCAAGACGAATCCCGATGAATATGTCATCAAGAACACCGATGGAATCGGAGGCTCAGGAGCCATCAAGACCTGGGGCAGCACTGTCACGTTCACGACTGATGACCTGAAGATGGACAGCGACTGCAAATTCTTGAACACCAAACATTCCGCTGACGTTTACTACGTTTACGACAATGCCGTTTACCGGTGGGCCTTGATCAGCGCTCCGCTCTCGAAACCGGCGATCACTCTTCCGGCTGGAGAACAGATCCGGGACATCGCCACCAACTTCATCGGCAAGGACAAGGGAGACAACGGTGAGGATCTGCTTTACATCGCGACCTATAACCCGTCCAGAGCGGGAGAGAAGAAGGGCAGCCTGTACGTTTACAGATTCTCGGACGACACTCTTGTGAAATCCTATGAGGGCATATTCTGGAATCCTGTCTCGGTTATGTATAAGTATCGCGTGAACTAAACGGATAATCAATAATATTTTAGAATACAACTATGACAAAAAGGAGTATTATCCTCGCTTTGATCGCCGCCGCGCTGTTGGCTCCGTCCACAGACGCGGCAGCGTCCGTGTTTAAGAAAAAGAAGAAGAAAAAGGCCCAGACAGAGGCGGTCGCCGCTCCGAAACCGGCGCCGAAGAAGAAGCAGACCCCTTACCAGAAACTGATGAAGGAGGTCGCCGATTCTGCCAAGAGCGGCACTTTCCGTCTCTACCGTACGTCCAAGGACAAGATCTACATGGGCTTCCCTAAGAATATGATGGGACGCAGGATGCTTCTGGGCAGCACTATCACCGCGACAAGCAATCCAGCCTACCTGAACGTCGGCTACAAGTACTCGAAACCTACATATTTCCAGATTGACCTCAAGGACAGTCTTGTGGTGCTGACTGTTCCTGGAACCAACGCCACAAGTTCCGATCCCGGGATGCGGACCGCGCTAGAGCGCAGTTATATTCCTAAGGTCTTGAGAAGAATCGCCGTGCAGGCCATGAGCAAGGACAGCTCAGAGGTAATCTTCGAGGTGACACCGCTCATCAATTCGGTCGCTCCGAAGGGAAAGGATTTTTCCATCACAAAGGCGGCCGATGAGAAATCAACCTGGTTCAGCGACCTCAAGGCGTTCAGTGACAACGCTTCCGTCAAGGTCCATTCCAATGTGGACTTCACGAAGACATTCTTGATGATGAAAGGCAAGGTTGGATCCGGTTCGATGGCCTACACGGTCTCGTTCATGCTTCTTCCGGAGAATCCTATGCCGGCCCGTGTGCAGGATTCAAGGATCGGCGTGTTCCCTGTCGGCCCGAGTGAGGGAAGTGTCAAGTACAATCTGTCTTCCGCCGAGGACGGCTTCAAGGGCTATGTCCTGGCCTCACGTTGGAGGCTTGAACTCTCAGACACGACCGCTTGGCAGAAAGGCCAGAAGGTCACGGTGAAGAATCCGATAGTCTGGTACGTGGACAATTCATTCCCAGAGGCCTGGAAGACCCCGATAAAAGAAGGTGTCCTTGCCTGGAACCATGCTTTCGAGGCCATCGGCTTGAAAGACGTGATGCAGGTTCGTGACTTCCCGACAGCGGAGGAGGATCCAATGTTTGACCCTGACAACCTGAAATATTCATGCATCAGGTACGTCCCTGACGCGACGATGAACGCTATGGGGCCGTCATGGGTGGATCCGGTGACCGGTGAGATCCTGAACGCTTCGGTGCTTGTCTATAACGATGTCATCAAGCTTATCAACAATTGGCGTTTCGTGCAGACTTCTCAGGTGGATGAGAAGGTCCGTGCCGTGAAGATGCCGCAGGACATCATCGATGAGTCTCTTGTCTATGTGATTTCTCATGAAATAGGTCATACTCTGGGACTTATGCATAATATGGGAGCGTCTTCGGCCTATCCGACCGATTCTCTTCGCAACGCCGCCTTCACGGCTAAGTACGGTACAACTCCATCCATTATGGACTATGCCCGCTTCAACTATGTGGCTCAGCCTCAGGACAAGGGCGTGAAACTCGTCCCTCCGTCCCTCGGTGTCTATGATGAATATGCCATCAAGTGGCTCTATACTCCTGTGATCGGAGCGAAGGACATTTGGGACGAGGCCGCCATCGCCGGCGGAATCATAGACGAAAAAGCCGGTGATCCGCTTTACCGTTACGGAGCGCAGCAGATAACGACTTCGATGAGTTATGGCGCCTACGACCCGAGCGCGAGGACTGAGGACCTTGGTGACAACCCGATAAAGTCCAGCGACTATGGTATCAAGAACCTCAAGTACATTCTTCCTAAGATGAACGGATGGATCGGCGCTGATGATTCTGATTTCTCCCACAGGAACGATCTTTACATCCAACTGACGAACCAGTACTATCGCTACATCAACAACGTGATGGCCCAGATTGGTGGAATATACTTGAACAATGTCAAGGACGGATCCGCTGTCAAACCTTCGACACCTGTTTCCAAGAAGGTTCAGAAAGCTTCGTTGAAGTGGGTGGTCGGAGAACTCCGCTCTTCTTCGTGGATCAACGACGCTGACGTGACATCGAACCTGCCTTTGGCGACCCCGCAGTCCAATAAAATCTGCGTTCAGGTGGCGAAGGCGCTGGCCTCGACCGTTCCGGCGAATGTCATTCTGGCATCTGTAGTACCGGGCAACGGCAAGCCTTACACTGTCAAGGAATATTACGACGACCTCTACAATGAGTTGTTCGCCTCCTCAATCGCCGGCCGCAGGCTGACATCTGAGGAAAAGACGCTCCAAAGGGAAGTCTTGACAGCTTCTTCCAAGGATGTCAAGTCGCTGCTTTCCAAGACTTTTGCTGAAGATTCCATTGATGATGAATATGTCGCCGAACCTATGTGGTGTGGCTACGATGATGTCTGTCTCGGCGAGGGCAAAGGGCCTTACCAGAAGGGCGTGAGCGTTCAGGCGATCGACGAGAGTGACGGATGCCGGATCGTGTTCTTGAACAAGGTCAAGGCTCTGGCCGCCTCTCGCAGGTCTTCCGCTCCGTCCGAGGACAGGTCTCATTACGAGTATCTTCTCGCCCGTGTCAACGCGGCGCTTCAGAACCAGAAATAATGAAAACAAAACTTATCATAGCGGCGATGGCCGCGTTGGCCCTTTCGGCCTGCTCCACCTTAAAAGATGGAGAATACAATCTTTCGGTGGTGTCCACCGGTGACGGCCACGGCTACTGGTTCGCCAAACCGATAGAGGACGGTGGCAAGGCCAGAGGCTCCTTGATGGCGCAAAGCGCGTATGTAAACGGGATCCGCACCGAGAAGGGTACTGACAATGTAATCCTCGTCGATGCCGGAGACAACTTCTTCGGAAGTGGCGCTCCGTTCTACTACAACTATGTGGACACGACAGTCTCCCATCTCTATCCGAGGTTGGCCTCTTACATGGGATATGACGCTGTTGTCGCCGGACATTCCGATTTCGAGGCCGGTCATCGTGTCTATGACCGTGTCGCCAAGGAAATGAAAAAGGAAGGCGTTCCGCTTCTGGCCGGCAACGCCCTGTCCGACAGGAACGGCAAGCCATATTTCCCTGCATATTCAATAATAAAGAAAGGTGGAATCAAGGTTGCGGTTCTGGGTTACACCAACGCTGACAACGCTTCCCTTATGGACGGAAGTCGTGTCGCTGGCCTTCGTTTCGAGTCGCTTCTGCCTCTGGTACAGGAGGATGTGGATAAGGTCCGCTCAAAGGAAAAGCCTCAGGTCGTGATCGTCGTGGCTCACACCGCGATGGGAAAAGGCGACGGACAGAACCTTGAGAAACAGGGCCTTGACCTCTTTCAGACTCTCAAGGGAGTGGATGTGGTCATCACAGGTCACGATCATGCCAACAAGGCGATGAACGCGGACAGCGTTGTGGTGCTGGATTGCGGCAGGACCGGCCAGTACGCCGGTGTGACCGACATCAAACTTGTCGTGAAAGGCGGAAAGGTTGTCAGCCGTGACTTGTCCGCCAAGGTTGTATCCATCAAAGGCGAAGAGTATGACACTGCGATGGAAGACGCTTTTCAGGCCGATTACGACAAGGTTTACAGTTTTATGACCGGTACTGTCGGGAAGATAGAGAAAGATCTGGTTTCCAGAGAGTTCTATTACAAACAGTGCGACTATATGAATTTCCTGCACACTCTTGCCTTCAGCGCATATCCGATCGATATCTCCTTGTCGGCGACCCTCCTCATTGACGGAAAGGTCCCTGCCGGAAACGTTCGTTATCAGGATATCCGCAAGGTCTATCCTTATGAAAACAAGTTGGTTGTGCTGAGACTGACCGGGGCCGAGATCCAGAAATACCTTGAGGCCAGCTACGACGCGTGGATCAACACGGTTGCGGAACCTTCCGAGGATGCTCATGTCTTGAAAATAAAGCAGTCAAAGGATTATTCTACCGGAAAGATGGCTTGGAAGCTTGCAAAGAGTCCGGCTAATTTCGACTCCGCCGCCGGAATCAACTACACGGTAGATGTGACAAAGCCTTATGGTTCCAGAGTGACAATCACTGGAATGGCGGATGGAAGCGCATTCGAGTTGGACAAGGAATATACCGCCGCGATAACGACTTACAGGTCAGTCGGCTCAGGAGGTTTGCTTAAGGCTGCCGGGATGGAAGACATGAAGTCTGTCGAAGACAGGATAGTTTACCGTGGACCTGAATTCAGAACGATCCTCTATCAGTACTTCAAGAAGTACGGGAGCGTTGATCCGTCTGTAATCGGCGACCCGAAGGTCATCGGCTCCTGGCAATTCGTCCCTGAGTCCGCTCCGGCCGCCATAAAGGCTGATGTCGAATTGCTTTACGGAAAATAATGAATATCTTTGCGTCAATGAAAAAGATAATCCTGAATAACATTGTCCTTGCGGTGGCTGCTCTGCTCGCCGCAGGGACATATTCTTTCGCCCAGATTCCGGCGACTCCGGAGCAAAGGGCGGCCGCCGAGGCTGAATATGGAGTGAAGAATGTTGTGCGCAAGTATGACACTCATGCCGAGATGATGGCGGATCTGAACCGAACTGGCGGGGAATATTTCATGTACAGTTTTGACGATGTGAGGCTGACTCCGGCTCCGAAAGGTTACAAGCCGGTGTATATCAGTCATATCGGCCGTCATGGCGCAAGGTATGCGATCAGTGATCCTATTTATGAGAATCTCCATAATGTTTTCATGAACGCCCGTTCGGCAGGCAAACTGACAGAGGCTGGAAAGAACCTTATGGCTCGTTACGAGGCTTTCTATCCGTCTGTCGCCCATCGTGGCGGCGAACTGACTCATAAGGGCCAGGATCAACTCCGTGGCATCGCTGATGTGATGTACAAGTCTTTCCCAGAGGTGTTCAAAGGCAAGACCAACGCCGAAGTTCTGTGTACAGTCACTCCTCGTGTTATTGTCAGCATGACTTCGTTCATGGATGAACTCAAGGGGCTGGACAATGATCTGACCTTCACTCTTGAGTGCAGCAAGTCGATCATGCCGAGGATCCACCCGACAGGATCGATGAATCCGTACAGGGTAAAGACTAAGATTCCTGCCGTAGCCAGGGCGCAGGCTGACAGCCTGCGTGCCGCAAGGGTCGATGTCAAAGGATTCTGCTCCAAGTATTTCAACGACACGGACTATCTAGAGAAAGAGTATGGCCTTTGGAAATTCGAGTTGGATCTGAGGAGCGTCATTCTGGATTTTCAATGCCTGGACGATGTCCCTGCCGACAAGTTCGATGACATTTTCACCCCGGAGGAGTTCTTTGCGATCTGGGAAGTGTGGAATTTCAATGGTTATCTGAGCATGGGGCGCTCTCCGATGACCGACAACAGAGGATGTCTCGGCACAGCCGCCATTCTTCGGGACATGATCGAGTGCGCTGACCGTGATCTCGCCTCCGGGGACATCAATTTGAGTCTTAGGTTCTCGCACGACATCGCCATCCTTCCGATGCTCTCGTATATGAAGCTGGACAATTTCGGCGCTGTGCTGACCAATCCTTCGGATGTGAAAAACTGGTGGAGGAGCGATTTGATCCCGATGGCCTCCAATCTCCAGTTTATCTTCTACCGCAGCAAACGAAATCCCGAGATCCTGGTCAAAGTCCTCTACAATGGCCATGAAGCCTCCCTCCCGATTCCTCAAGTCGCTCCGTCCTTCTATTCTTGGACTACCTTTAAGGAATATTATAAAGAATAAACCAGCTCTATTTATCGGAGCGGAGCGACACAAGGGGTCTGGGGAGAACGCTCCCCAGTGTCCCACCGGGGCTGTCCCGTAGGGACTGGGGGTGGAAGATCTCAAAAGGATGATTTATTCAGCCTTTTGAGTTCGCAGTCTGCCTTTATTTTGTCTATGATCGCGCAGACTACCTTGTAGGTCTTGCTGTCCTTGGTGTAGTTGGCTGGGACGGTGAAGTTGACCCGGCCTTGATGCTGGAGAGTCTTGGTGAAGGCCTTCTTCTTCGGATTGCTCTCGTCGCAGACGGCGATGGCATGGCCTCCGAACATCTTGACGATCTTCATGCACGGGATGTCTGTCTCTCCGTCACCGAAATAGATCATCTGCGGGTACGGAATCCGCTTCTTGTCCTCGGCGATGCTCTCGTTGACCATCTTGTTGTCGTGGGCGCTGAATATTCCCTTGTTGATCTTGAATATATACTGGGTCTTGGCCGTGTAGTCCACCGCTATCCCCGGCCACTCTGCCTCTCCGTCCTTGTTGTACATGAAGGTGCAGGCGAAGATGTGCTTGAACTCTTTGGCGATCGGGCTGCCTTCGATGATCTCCTTCAGGCCGGAGGAGTTGATGTAATGCTCTATCTGGACACCATGCGCTTCGCCATATTCATTGATCAGACTGAACCATTCTTTCACTCCGTCGAAGAGACGAATGTGGCGGCCGAATTTGCGGAAGTCGCTCCGGCGGAGCTTGATCCCGTTCTTCTTCGCCTCGTCGAACATCATCTTCATGTAGGATAGAACGTTGCTGGCATCCTGCCCGACGGCAAGTCCGTCACTCATCCTCCAGAATTCTTCCGGAGTCTTCCCGATGGCCTGGATGAAACCGAACTCCTGCATATTCCCGGGGGATAGAGTTCCGTCGAAGTCGTAGATCAGCGCTACAATAGGTTTTTTCTTCATAATTCAGCCACTTATAACCGATTTACGCAAATATAATATTTATTCTTTTGAAGAATCCAGAGTTTCAACTATTTTTGTGAATATTAACTTAAAAGAATATGGACCACTATTTAACCCGGCTACAGAACGCGACTAGAAAATATTGGAACAAATCCGCTCTAAACACCATCGGCGGAGAGTCGTTCACATATTCACAGATGGCGACCTTGATCGAAAAGTTTCATATCTTCTTTGACAAGGCCGGTCTTCAGAAAGGACGGCATATAGCTCTCTGGGCACGTAACAGCGCCCGCTGGGGGATGGCCTATCTAGCCGTGAACACCTACGAGGCTGTCATCGTTCCGATTCTTGCCGACTTCACCCCTGACAGCGTGGAGAACCTTGTGAATCATTCCGATAGCATGGCTCTTCTGACCAACGCTGACAAATGGTCGAAGCTAGACATCACCAAGATGCCTGAGGTCAAGGTGGTCATGGATGTGGACAACCTCAAGATCCTCTACTGCCGCAAGCCTGAGATCGAGGCTCTATGGAACAATATCGACAACTTTCTCGCGGAGAAATATCCTGACGGATTCGGTCCGGAGGATGTCGTCTATCCGACTGACAACTGGGACGACCTCGCTGTCATCAACTACACCTCCGGCTCGACCGGCAACCCTAAGGGCGTGATGCTGACCTACAGGAACTTCAGCGCCACGATCGAGTTCAGTCAGGTCCACCGTCCGACCTCCGACAAGAACAGAATGATCTCGATGCTCCCGATGGCCCATATGTACGGCCTTGTGACTGAGTTCATATATCCTTTGTGCAACGGTACATCAATCTACTGGCTGGGCAAGACTCCGACCCCGAGTACACTTATGAAAGCTTTTCAGGAGGTCAAGCCTTACCAGCTCATCACCGTTCCGCTCGTGATGGAGAAGATCTTCAAGTCCAAGATCAAGCCGATGCTGGACAAGCCGATGATCAAGTTTCTGACTAAGATTCCTGGAGTCAACAGGGTTATATTCAACAAGATCCGCAAAGGCTTGATCAACGCTTTCGGTGGCGAGGTCGGCGAGTTCATTATGGGTGGCGCACCAGTGAACCCGGAGATCGAGAAATGGTTCCAGAAAATCCGCCTCCCTTACACCGTCGGCTACGGAATGACCGAGGCGACTCCTTTGCTGGCTTACGCCGGGAGTGCTGAATATGTCGCCGGCTCCTGCGGAAAACCGGTCGATTGTGCTGTCGTGAGAATCGATTCCAATGATCCTCAGCATATTGTAGGTGAGATCCAGGCGAGGGGATCGAACATCTGTCTTGGCTACTACAAGAATCCAGAGGCTTCGGCGAACGCCTTCACCGAGGACGGTTTTCTTCGTACCGGGGATCTCGGTCTGTTCGACGCTGACGGCAACCTGTTCATCAAAGGCCGCAGCAAGTCGATGATCCTCTCGGCCAACGGTCAGAACATCTATCCCGAGGAGGTCGAGGCTGTGGTGAACAGCCAGCCTTACGTTCAAGAGTCCGTTGTGGTTGACCGCTCCGCAAGGCTCGTTGCCCTCGTCTATCTTGATCAAGAGGCTCTCCGCAAGGACGGTCTTGATCAGGAGACGATCGCCGACCTTCCTGAGAGAATCCGCGTCAACTCCGACAAGCAGCTTCCGAACTACAGCCAGATCACCAAAGTCGAGATCGTGGACCAGCCGTTCGAGAAGACCCCTAAGATGAGCATCAAGCGCTTCCTCTACAAGTAATGATTGGCTCGGCGACCCAGAGACTTACGGTCATTGAACTAGCTGAGGTACTCATGAGACTTGGCCACTGAGCCTGTCGAAGTGACAATCTAACAACAATATAACCGTGGTTCCACAGAACACTCTTCTGTGAAACCACGGTTTTCTGTTACTAATTCATTAAGAATTTGGATATTCCAACATATTTCGTATTTTTGCAACAACCGTAAAATTTACGGCCGTAAAAAATAAGAATATGAAATTCTTTGATAGGACAGAACAATTGGCGCAACTGCGGGAGATGAGGAATCGTTCTTACGAAAACCATTCTATGCTTACGGTTGTCACAGGAAGACGAAGAATCGGAAAGACTACTCTGATAGACAAATCTATGTCAGGGGAGGAATACTTGTATTTCTTTGTCGGGAAGAAAAACGAAACTGTGCTTTGCGCTGAGTTCACTGGTGAGATACGCACCAAACTTGGCCTTTTTGTCCCTGACGGGATCACTTCATTCAAGGATATATTCGCCATTCTGATGCAGGCTGGCGCGCATAGGAAGTTCACGCTTGTAATAGATGAGTTTCAAAACTTTGGCGAGGTCAATCCTTCCATATTCTCCGACATTCAGAACTATTGGGATAAGTTCCGTCTGAGGACTAAAGTTAATCTTATTGTGAGCGGCTCCATATATTCACTGATGACCAAACTATTCAAGGATAAGAAAGAACCGCTGTACGGAAGGGATGACCATACCATCAAGCTTCTTCCTTTCGCGCCTTCGGTTCTCAAGGAGGTGATGAATGAATATGCCCCCGGGTACACGAATGACGATCTTCTTGCACTTTACGCCTACACAGGCGGGGTTCCGAAATACATAGAACTCTTTGTTGATGCCGAATCGTTGACGAAAGAGGAAATGATCCGATATATTTGCAAACCGGACTCTCCGTTCATTGAGGAAGGACGCAAGTTGCTTGTTCAAGAGTTCGGAAGAAAGAACGGAACATATTTCTCAATTCTGGAGGCCATCTCCGAAGGCTACAACACTCAGGCTGAAATCGCCACATACCTTGGATCAAAAAGTATCGGAGGACAATTGTCGAAGCTTGAGGAGACATATAACCTCATAGGCAAAAAACGCCCGATGTGGGCCGGAAGTAAATCGCAGACAGTTCGTTACGAGATCTGTGATGTTTTCTTGCGATTCTGGTTCCGTTACATTGAGAAGAATCAGATGATGATAGAGATCGGGCAGTATCCTTTGCTGGCGAAAGTTATGTCTGACGACTACGCGACCTATACTGGAGACACTCTCGAACGGTATTTCAAAGCCAAGATGATGGAGGAAATGAAATATCGTGCGATCGGCAGTTGGTGGGATCCTAAAGGATATACTGACGCCAAGGGCAACCACCAGCAATGTGAGATTGACATTGTCGCTGTCTGCGCTGATGACAAAAATGCTGAAATCATTGAAGTCAAACGCAATCCTGAAAAATTCAACAAGGAAACGATGGATGAGAAAGTTCGTTTTTTCACCCGGAAAGAAAAACGTATCAGACGATACAAAAAGATTGTGAGGTGCCTTTCGTTGGAGGATATGTAAGACAGAGTTGAAGCGTGAGAGAATCGGGGTGGGAATTGTGGGAGACAATGTGACAATTTGTCAGTCAGGCTGACTTGGAACATATTTTGACTATCCATTTACCGGCCTTACGGACAGTGAGGTTGGTTTTTATATTCGTATAATTTAAAAGGAAAGATATTATGGCAAACAAAGGACAGATTGGAGTGACTACCGAGAACATATTTCCGGTCATCAAGCAATTTCTTTATTCGGATCACGAGATATTTTTAAGGGAACTGGTGGCGAACGCGGTGGACGCTTCGCAGAAGATGAAAACCATCGCTTCCAACGGTGAGTTCAAGGGAGAGTTGGGCGATATCAAGGTCCGCGTCGAGCTTGACGAGAAGAAGAAAACATTGAAGATCATTGACTCCGGTATCGGTATGACCGAGGAGGAGATCGATAAGTACATCAATCAGATCGCGTTCTCATCAGCCGGTGAGTTTCTTGAGAAGTACAAGGACCAGAACATCATAGGTCACTTCGGACTGGGATTCTATTCCGCCTTTATGGTCGCCAAGAAGGTCACTATCGAGTCCCTTTCTTGGAAGGAAGGTGCCAAGGGTGTTATCTGGAGCTGCGAGGGTAACCCTGAATTCGAGATGGGGCCTTGCGAGAAGGCTGACAGAGGGACGGTCATCACCCTTTATCTCGATGACGAGGCCGCCAAGGACTACGGCACGAAAGGCAAAATCCAGCAGCTTCTGGACAAGTACTGCAAGTTCATGCCGGTCCCTGTTGTCTTCGGCAAGGAGCAGGAATGGAAGGATGGCAAATATGTTGACACAGACAAGGATAATGTCATCAACAAGATCGAGCCGCTGTGGACCCGCAAGCCTTCCGAGCTGAAGGAGGAGGACTACATGAAGTTTTACAGGGCTCTCTACCCGATGAAGGAGGATCCTCTGTTCTACATCCATCTGAACGTGGACTACCCGTTCAATCTCACCGGTATCCTCTACTTCCCGAAGATCAAGGACCGGATGGCGATAGAGAAGAACAACATCCAGCTTTACTGCAACCAGATGTTCGTCACCGATCACGTGGACAACATCGTCCCTGACTTCCTGACACTCCTGCATGGTGTCATCGATTCTCCGGACATTCCTCTGAACGTCTCCAGAAGCTACCTGCAAGCCGATGAGAATGTCAAGAAGATCTCGACCTACATCACCAAGAAGGTGGCCGACAGGTTGGA
The DNA here is from genome assembly GCA_963657715.1 of uncultured bacterium. Classification (GTDB taxonomy): domain Bacteria; phylum Bacteroidota; class Bacteroidia; order Bacteroidales; family UBA932; genus Cryptobacteroides. The sequence goes on from CAVKML010000010.1 coordinate 41,739, forward strand.
GGAAATCTTCAAGAACGAACGCGATGCCTGGGAGAAGAAGTGGGACAACCTTAAATTGTTCATTGAATATGGCATGCTCTCCGATGAGAAGTTCTGCGAAAGGGCGCTCAAGTTCGCCTTGTTCAAGAACACCGACGGCAAGTACTTCTCACTTGAGGACTACCGCAAGGCCATCTCCGAGAACCAGACCGACAAGGACAAGAAGGTTGTTTACCTCTATGCCACAGACACCGACGAGCAGTATGCTTTCATCGAGGCCGCCAAGAACAAGGGCTACGATGTGCTTGTGATGGACTGCGAGCTGGATGCCCACTATGTCAACCTGCTGGAGCAGAAGATCTCCGACACAAGGTTTGCCCGTGTGGACTCCGACACGATCGACAACCTCATCCCTAAGAGCGATAAGGTAAAGCCGGAAATGGCTCAAGCCGACAAAGATGACCTCAGCGCGATGTTCAAGGCAGTCCTGCCGAAGGGTAACGACTACTTCGTGGAGGCCGACAACCTCGGCGAGAACGCCGCTCCGGTGATCATCACCCGCAACGAGTTCATGAGGCGTTACCGCGAGATGAGCGCGATGGGCGGCGGAATGAATTTCTACGGGAATATGCCGGAGTCATTCAACATCACCGTCAACCTTGAGAATCCGGTGATGGCCGGAATCGTCACGGAGGCTAAGTCCAAGATAACCCCGATGCAGGAACTTCCTGCCGAGCCTGGCAAGGACGCTTCCGAGGATGAGAAGAAGAGAATCAACGACGAGCGTCAGGCCATCAAGGATGCCCATCAGGCCGTGGTCGATGAATATGCCGCCGGCAACGACATTCTCAAGCAGGTGATCGACCTCGCCCTCCTTTCCAACGGCCTCCTCAAAGGCAAAGCCCTCTCCGACTTCATCGCCCGCAGCGAGAAAGTCATCGCGGACGCTTGCCGCAAATAGGTTTTGAATGAATATCTTCGCTCCTGATATTAGGCTATGAAGCCGCAGGGGCGGGGGACAACAGGAAACCCATTTCAGAATTTTTGTAACGTGAAAAATTCTGGAATGGGTTTTCTGTTGTCTTGTCCCATATTGGCTGGACACTGAGCTTGTCGAAGTGTCTGGCATTTCTATATTCAAATGAGTAACTTATCGTTCATTTCATAACGTCAGGCGTAGCCCCAGCGCAGCTGAAAGCATAAGAGGGTGCTTTGTTCTGTAGGTTTGCAGCTGGCGGTCGCCGTAGTTCAAAAAGTATGATATTTCCGGTTCAAGATAGACGCTTATTCCCCGAAATATCTCGTATTGTGCCCCGATCGCCGCATAGGCCGTCCAGTTCAAACCATTGTCTGTAAATTTCTCTCCGGCATAAGTGGCTTTGATGCACCAGTCCGCTTTGACTCCCATGCCTGTGTAGATTGCAAAATGGTTTGATCTCAGCGCTTGATAATCAACCCTGAGCGGAATTCCCAGATACTCGGCTCGTTGTTTTCCGAATGTGTCTCTTACTTTGTCATGGATGCTTGAATTATATCGTGAATATTCCAATCCTGAAACAATCGAGACCCTTGGAGTGAGTACATAACTTGCGGATAACCCGAATGTTATGGGGCGCTTATGCTCATATTCATAATAAGTGGCGGAAGGGTTGAATGTAGGTTTGTCATCGCCAAATATTGGGTTGCCGATGCTTGGTTTTGATGCTAAGTTGGAAGTTAGACTTTGCGACCCGCCGAGGTCACCAGAAACGCTGATACTTAACTTACGCCTTTTCCGATGAGAGTCAGTAGGCCTTTCCATCGGGAAATCATCGGAGATTTTTGTGGGCCGATTGTTTGTGTTGCCGTAATTTGCGTGTTTGGTGGACACCGAAGATGTGTCATCGCTTTTGTCAGAAGGTGTTTCGTGGGTTAGGAATATGTTGTCGGCCAAGCACTCATTTCGTTTGCATTCAGCATATTTCGGAGCCTTGGGTGGTTCGGCAAAGTATTTCGTATCCGTGCTGGCTATAACAGTAGGATGTGCATGATTATCAATCGGTGTTTTGGACTCGGTGATATTGGCCGGGACATGGTCGTCGGGTCGGTTTAGAATGACGCAAAGCAGAATAACGGCCGCGGATGTGAGGAATATTCCGCAGCGAATCATGGCTTTGTGGAGACGCTTTCTTTTGGCTTTGACCAGAAATGTATCCAGATCTCCCTCGGGAAGAGATTTTTCCAAACCTGATATCTTGTTTTTTACAATACTGTCCCAGTTGTTCTTCATTGTCATAAATCGAAATCCAGATGTTTTCTGATCAATTTCTTAAGGGTGTCTCTTGCCCTGGACAACGCGGATGACGAACTGTTCTCAGCAATGCCCAGAATCTCCGCTATCTCTTTGTGAGAGAATCCGTCCAAACAATATAGATTAAATACTGTTCTCTGAATGTCAGGCAGTGACGCGATCATTCCCAACAGAATTGTTCCGGAGATTCGTTCAAGGTCTGAGACTTCATCGTTATCCTCTGGCCTGTTCTCAATGATATTCAGTGGGGCCTTGGAAAACTTCAGGCGTTTCTGTCTCCTGAGCCTGTCGATGGAAAGGTTAACCGCGATCCGCCGGATCCATCCGCCAAGGCTGCCTTCTCCTGACCAGCGGAATTTATGAATATTCCCGTACACGTGGATCATTATGTCGTGTGTCAAATCCATTGCGTCTTCCTCATCGGAGACATAGCGGTAGCAAAGCGCGTTCAGTTCCGCCGCATATCTGAAGTACAGTGTCTTCAATGCGTTTGGGTCTGAGCGCGCGCAGAGTTCCGCTAATTCTTTTTCGCTTATCTTGGACGAATGATCCATTGAATGTCAATTGATTCCGCTCTCGGGGAATCTTCGGGAACCTTTACATTCCGGTGAATGTGCCGATGAATAGGATCGCCTTTGAGGTGGCCTCCCTGATCACAAACACGAACGGTCTGTCTGCCTTGAAAGTGACATCTGGATATTCCAGTTTCATCCCTGGACCTGCTGCAACCATAGCAGTTATGGCCGTGACGGCCGCGGCTTTGGCGCCTTCCTCCGTCATGTCAAAAGAGGTCTTATGCAAAACCTCATTGATGAACAGGCTTTCATCGGATATATTCCTGAAATCGGCGTACGCGGAGAAAGGTAGCGTCAGTCCCATATTCTTCAATGTCTCGACCAACGATCGTTTTTGGGCAATCCTGATTTTAGGCACTGACAATGTGACATTGGCCAGCATAGCATAGGTTAGGTACTCGTTGAATCTGTTGATGTTCAGTTCTTTGACGAATGCGGAGAAATCCTTGCCGTCCTTTGGCAGCAGTATGTCCAAACAGAATGCCTCGTTGCCGAAAGGAAGCTCGCAGAGTTGAAGGTTCTCATCTGAATAATAATTAAACAGCTTCGTCTGGTTCATGAAATCAATGGAGGTCTTCATTCCTGTCGTGGTCTGGAATATTCCTTTACGGGTACTTTCCGCGTCAAATTTCTGTCTCCATTGACCTTTGAAGTATAATGCGTTCAATATCATGAATCTGATATTGCTGTTCGGCTCGTCAAGGATTGACGGGATCATACCGTGTGTTTTGTCGTCACACCATTTGTTGATTCTGTTGATGTCATCCATAGAACCAAAATCAACGCATTCGGAGCCGGCGTCATAATCGTCTTTCAGCGTGGCTTTGAAACCAGCCTTTACATCAAGATCCCAGGTGAACCAAAATGAGTTTGCCATTTCGAGGTTTGTAGATGTGTCCACGGTTCGCAATCCTTCCACGATTTTACGGTACATGGAATTGACATCATCTATGGAATATTCTTTATATCCGATAGTTTCCGTGATCTGGTCGTATGTCTGCCCGTCCGCACCGTTCGCGGCCATCATAAATGCAGCCTGAACACTGAAAGGTGACAGGAATACGTTTCCTTTCGGATCGAATGTCTCTTTCAAAAGTTGGAAAGCGAAATCACTTCCGGAATTAAGAATCTCTTGTTCCGCGCGAGTCAAAACTATGTCTTCCCTTTGAGGAAACTCATCAGGAACCATTTCTTTTTCATCGCTCTTTTCACAACTTGCCATGATCGCGATCATGGCCAAAGCTGCAATAACTTTTCTCATGTTTTATCTTTTTTAGTGTTATGCATCCGCCGCGACGGAAATTTCGCAATAATAAACGCAGCATAACGTTAAATCCTGCATAAATATATGGATTTTTTTGACATGTTCATGTCTCTCGTTCCTGGTTTTAAAAACATTTTTTGTGGATTGTACAAATGTGGAAAAATAATCCTAACTTTGGTTCCGGTTTTTGGTTTAACACTAAAATGAACGAAAAGATTCAAAAAATCGCCGGATTGGTCGCGACCGGCAAATTCTGGAAAGAAGTCGTGATCATGACCCTCGGCATGCTGGTCGCCGCGGCCGCTGTCTATTATTTCCTTGTACCGAGCAAACTGATCATCGGAACCATCTCGGGGCTGTCCATTGTCCTTTCGGGAATATGCGAGACCTTTTTCGGCCTCCAGATCAAAGTGTCGTTGTTCGTTGTCATCATCAATGCCATACTCTTGGTGCTGGCGTGGTTGCTGATTGGAGAGGAGTTCGGGGCCAAGACTGTTTACACAGCCATGATCCTCGGTCCGTTGATGGATTTCTGGGCTTGGGTCATGCCGTATGAAAGCCTTATGGAACCAGGTACCACGTCCGTGATGGGCGACATCTGGTTCGACTTATGCTGTTTTGTTCTTCTGCTCAGCCTGTCTCAAGCTATCTTGTTCAACATCAACGCCTCCACTGGAGGACTTGACATTCTTGCGAAAATCGTCAACAAGTACCTGCACTTCGACATCGGCGCCTCTGTGTCGGTCGCCGGCGCGGTGATCTGCTGCACGGCATTCGCCATCAATCCGTTCAAGATGGTGATCATCGGGCTGATAGGCACTTGGATAAATGGACTTGTGGTGGACTATTTCACGGCCAGTCTGAACAAACGCAAGAGAGTCTGTGTCGTCTCTCATGATCATGAGAAAATCCGTCGCTTCATCATCGACAAGCTTGGTAGGGGGTGTAGCCTCTATGAGGTGATCGGTGGCTACACAGGAGAGAAGGGCTATGAAGTCCAGTCCCTTCTCACCCAGGAGGAATTCTCCAACCTTATGGAATATCTCAAACGCGAGGACATCAAGTCTTTCGTCACCGCCGGCAATGTCAGCGAGGTCTATGGTCTGTGGTTGAAGCACAAGAAATTCCATTTCTAAATTTCTTGGGACGATTTTTTTGCCTATCTTTGCTTGTTACATTTAAAAATCGTTTGCTTATGGCGGAGACCGATCCAGTCTATCCTCTCGATCCCGAGAAGGTTTATTATTCAATGGATGAATTGACCCTTGACACAGAAGAGGGTCCTAAGACATTGAGGGTCGGTTCGTGGCTGAACTACGATCCTGTCAGGATCCACAGGATGATTGTCCGTGAGAAGACGATGCAGGTGGACACGTTTGAGGTCTATAACCCTTTGATGAGCAAGCTGCGCCGGGCTGACCAGCAGTACTACAAACAGTTTATGGGACTTGGCCTGACGATTGACTTCCCAGGCTATACATCGGAGATTCTGGCGAGAATCCCGTTCGAGAACGACCCGATCGGCTTCTACAAATGGTGGCGCAAGGGGAAGCACGAGGACAAGGTCTATCTCTCCAAGGCAAACCAGTTCAAATTGTTCCAGAAAGTCGCCTTGATGGAGCCAAAGATAATGCTCAAAAAGGATCTCGACTTCCTGAAATCTTTCTGACATAATATTCTCTTGATATGCAAGACTGGCTACAGGCTCTCAGACTTGACACGTCGGCCTCTGAAAAGGACCGTGGATGTGATGTCTGGGACAATGACAATTGTTGCAATTACTCTGCCGACGGCGCAAAGCTGCTTGATGCCGAGAATTACCCGAGCGAGGTCCACGTCAAGGATGGCACGAGAATCATCTGTGACGGGGTCTTCGCCTTTCAGCCCTATATGGCCGAAGACAGGAAGATCGGCGAGGATATTCCGGAAGAGGAAAGGTCTTCGTTTCTGGACAAGATATTCCTTCCTCAGAGCGTCACCCACATCGGCCGCGAGGCTTTCCGCGAATGTGGTTGGCTGAAAAGCATTCGTCTGCCTAAAGACTTGATATTCATTGGTGACGGTGCTTTCTTCGGCTGTTGGGAACTTCGTTCCATAAGTTGTCCGGCGGGATTGATCGCGATCGGGGACGGAGCTTTCGAGGAGTGTTTCTCACTGAACAAGGTGAAGCTCAACAAAGGGTTGAAGGCAATCGGGGCCGGGGCGTTCCTGGCGTGCGAGTCATTGGAGGAGATCATCCTGCCGGCCGGTCTGGAGTTCATCGGGGACGATGCTTTTTACGGAGCGTCCTTGAAAAGGATCCTCGTGCCGCAAAGCGCCAGGACTCATTTGACAGGTCTTCTCCCTGAAAACCTTCACAGGAAAATCCGCAACATTCGTTGACGGTGTTTTCAAATTGAAAGTTTTTGATTACATTTGAGATTGTAATTTTTAAGAATATTGCTGAAAATGAATAAATTTTTCAACATCATCGCCGTTTTTGCCGCCGCACTGTCGGTTTCGGCCTGCAAGACAACGGTACAGAAACCGGTGGAGGTGGACTATCAGATGGAATATACCGTCGGGGACGTTACATTTGATATGGTAAAGATCCCGGCCGGTCACTATACAATGGGACTTTCGGCGGACAACCGCAGGAAGGTCACGAACGGCATTCCGCACGAGGTCGCCCTCGACGGATTCGTCATCAGCGCCAAGCCGGTCTCACAGGCTCTGTGGACAGCGGTTATGGGTAGTAATCCGAGTTCGGTGCAGAATCCGGACGCTCCGGTCGATATGGTCTCTTGGGTTGATGTCGTGAAATTCCTCGGCAAACTGAACAAGGCCACCGGCAAGATATTCATCCTTCCGACGGAGGCTCAGTGGGAATATGCCCAGAGGGTTCGGAACGGCAAGGATTTCACCTCTGTGGCGGAATGGTGCCTTGACAGTTATGACGCTGTCCCTGAAGGAGCTACGAGTGATGAATATTTCAAGCCTATGGAATTGGCTGTCAATCCGGAAGGTCCGGCCGAGAAGGAGGGCAAGGTTGTCCGCACCGTTTTGGAGAGAATGGAGGTGGATTGCCACACCAGCAAGGCGAAGGTTGGCTTCAGACTGGTGCAGCCGACAGAGGAAGTCCTTACTGATGCCGTTATGGGACCGATCGAGGGGACAACGATCGACCGTGAGAAGATCGACGCTTCGGACGCGAAGCCGGAAACCTTCAATGTCGGAGGTGTGGCGTTCAAGATGATAAAGGTCAAAGGAGGTACGTTCTCTATGGGGTACAATGCCTCGGATTCACCTTACAGTAATTTCTCCGCGCCGGAGAACGAGGTCCCGGCCCATTCCGTAACTCTCGATGATTTTGAGATAGGGGAGACCGAGGTGACCGTCGCCTTGTGGAACGCTGTGATGAGTTCCGTTCCTTATCTTAATGACATGGAGGAACCTCAGAAGCCTGTCGGGAATGTCTCCTGGTACAATTGTCAGACATTCATCAGCCGACTCAACACTCTGACCGGACGCAAGTTCCGTCTTCCTACCGAGGCTGAGTGGGAATATGCCGCCAGAGGTGGCCAGAAATCCCGTCACTACGGCTTCAGCGGATCCAACGCCTACGATGCGATGTGGTTCCTTGACAACGCCGCGTCCAAACCGAGGAATGTCAAAACCAAGAAAGCCAATGAGTTGGGAATATACGACATGAGCGGTAACGTTTGGGAGTGGTGCTACGACCGCGCGGCGGAATATTCAAAAGACGCTCAGGTCAATCCGATCGGGGCCACGGAAGGCGGAACGAGGATTCTTCGTGGAGGAAGCTGCGCCAGCCGCTGGGATGCCTGCCGTATCTCCAACAGATCGTACATGCCTGCCAAGAACATCAAAGGCACTTTCGGTCTGAGGCTCGCGCTTTAATCTGAATATTATACTAAACACTGATAATTGATTTTATGGAGGAGCAACTCAAAGTTACCTGTCTGCATGACAGCCATCTGGCTCTGGGAGCCAAAATGAGTCCTTTCGCTGGATTCGATATGCCGATTCAGTACTCTTCGATCACCGAGGAGCATCTGGCGGTCCGCGACAATGTGGGTATGTTCGACGTGTCTCACATGGGTGAGATCTTCGTCAGCGGCCCGGACGCGGAGAAGTTCGTCAACCACATATTCACCAATGACATCCGCCCTATGGTTCCTGGTCAGGTTCTGTATGGAATGATGCTTTACCCTGACGGAGGCACTGTGGATGACCTTCTGGTTTACAAGGAGTTCACCGCCGACCATTATCTTCTGGTCGTGAACGCCGCCAACATCGAGAAGGACTTCCTTTGGATCAAGGACCACGCCGAAGGCTATGATGTTGAATTGGTTAATGATTCTGACAACTGGGGTCAGATCGCGCTTCAGGGACCTAAGGCCGAGGAGACTCTCGTCAAGGTTCTCGGTTTCGCCGCTGACGCCGCCAAACTGACTTTCTACACCTTCAAGGATTTCGAGGATGCCGGAACAAGGGTCATCATCAGCCGCACCGGCTACACCGGAGAGGACGGATTCGAGATCTACGCCGCCCCAGGCCTCATTGTGAAGTACTGGGACGCTTTCCTGAAGGCGGGAGTGGTTCCTTGCGGACTCGGCTGTCGTGACACCCTCCGTTTCGAGGCCGGACTGCCTCTGTACGGTGACGAGCTTACCCCGGAGATCTCTCCTGTAGTCGCCGGTTTCAGTATGTTCTGCAAACTGGACAAGGACGAGTTCATCGGCAAGGAGGCCATCGCTGACCAGAAGGCCAACGGCACGAAGATGAAACTCGTGGGCATCGAACTTCAGGACAAGGCCATTCCTCGCGCCGGTTATCCGGTTGAGCTTGAGGACGGCACCGAGGTTGGAGTCGTGACCACCGGCTACCATAGCATATCCCTCGGCAAGAGCATCTGCTTCGCCCTCGTGAAGAGAGAGTGCGGCGCGCTTGACGCTCCGCTTTCCGTGCGCATCCGCAAGAAGGTGTTCCCTGGAAAGGTTGTGAAGAAGAGATTCTATCAGACAAATTATAAGAAGTAGAGATTCAGCAAGCGTTTCCGCTTGCAAAAAGGTTAGATAATATATTCATAAATTAATAGATTCATTATGAGCAAAGTAATAGAAGGCCTCCGTTACAGTGAGGACCACGAGTGGGTAAAGGTTGAGGGCAACATCGCCGTCATCGGTATTTCTGATTTCGCGCAGAAGGAACTTGGCGACATCACCTACGCCGACCTCCCTGAGGTTGACGATGAGGTTGAGGCCGGTGAGGAATTCGGCGCCCTTGAGAGCGTGAAGGCTTCCAGCGAGCTTCTTTCTCCTGTCTCCGGTAAGGTTGTCGAGGTCAATCCTGAACTTGAGGACGCTCCTGAGAAGATCAACGAGGACGCTTACGAGGCTTGGATCATCAAGGTCGAGATGAGCGACCCTTCACAGGTTGACACCCTTATGGACGCAGAGGCTTACAAGGCACAGACCGAGAAGTAATATGTCCGCGTTCCCTTATTTCCCTCACACTGAAGATGATGTCCGCGCGATGCTCGGCCGCATAGGGGTGAAGTCTCTGGACGACCTCTATTCCGATGTCCCGCAGGATGTCATCTTCAAGGGTGAATATGACCTGCCGGAGGCAATGTCCGAGCAGGAGGTCAGGGACTTCTTCGAGTCTCTTGACAAAAAGGACGAGAAACTTAAGGTGTTTGTCGGCCAGGGGGCCTACGACCACTACACTCCGTCCGTAGTGCCGTACATCACCTCCCGTTCGGAGTTCCTGACGGCTTACACACCTTACCAAGCCGAGATCTCGCAGGGAACTCTCAGGTACATATTCGAGTACCAGAGCATGATCTGCGCGCTGACAGGGCTTGACATCAGCAACGCTTCGATGTATGACGGACCTACCGCCGCCGCGGAGGCCGTGAAGATGGCTCCAACATGCACCAAGCGCAAGTCGAGGGTGCTGGTTTCATCCTCTCTGCTTCCTAACGTCATCAAGACCATCCAGACCTACGCCGGCTACCACGGTGTCGAACTGGCCCTGATCCCTTGCAAGGACGGACAGACTTGCCCGGATTGCATGAAAGCCGAACTCGCCAAGAACGATGTGGCCGGGGTCATTGTGCCTTCGGTCAACCGCTATGGCATCATCGAGGACCTTACCGGCTTCGCCGAGGCCATTCACGGGGAAGGCGGAATATTCATTGAATATTGCGACCCTTCCGCTCTCGCGGTGCTTAAGACACCGGCTGAGTGGGGCGCTGACATCGCGGTCGGTGACGGCCAGAGCCTCGGAATCCCGATGAGCTTCGGCGGCCCTTATGTCGGCTTCATGGCCTGCAGAAAAGAATATGTCCGCAAACTTCCTGGAAGAATTGTCGGAGAGACCCGTGACACTGAAGGCCGCCGCTGTTTCTGCCTGACCCTTCAGGCCCGCGAGCAGCATATCCGCCGTGAGAAGGCGACTTCCAACATCTGCTCCAACCAAAGCTTGATGGCTCTCTATGTGACTGTTTATATGTCGCTTATGGGACCGAAAGGACTCAAGGAGGTCAATGACCGCTCCTATGCCGCCGCACACTATCTCCACGACGAGCTTCTGAAGACCGGCAAATTCGCAGAGGTTTTCGACAAGCCGTTCCTCAAGGAGTTCGTGCTCAAGCCGTTGATGCCGGTCGAAAGACTGCACATCAAGCTGCATGACGGCGGATTCTTTGCCGGACTTGAGACAGAGGAAGGCTATGTAAGTTTCTGTGCTACCGAAAGAAAGACGAAAGCTGAGATTGACGCTCTCGTCGCGTTGGTGAAGGAGGCCTAAGGAATATGAAGTATTACGATAAGCTTATTTTCGAACTCTCCAAAGAGGGGAGAGTCGGCTATTCCCTCGGAAAGAACGAGTGGGCTTCCACCACAGACGAGATTCCTGTCGCTCTCAGAAGGACTGAGGCTGTGGGACTTCCTCAGGTGAGCGAGGTTGATGTCGTGCGTCACTATACCAACCTGTCCCAGATGAACTTTGGTGTCGATACCGGGTTCTATCCTCTGGGAAGCTGCACGATGAAGTACAATCCGAAGATCAACGAGGAGATCGCCGGGATGAAGGGCTTCCTCGGACTGCATCCTTTGCAGCCGGCATCCACGGTTCAGGGCGCTCTGGAGGTCTATTATAATATGGACAAAGCCCTTGCGGCGATCACGGGCATGGCTCACTTCACGTTCGACCCTTGCGCCGGAGCGCACGGTGAGCTGACCGGTCTGATGATCATGCGTCAGTACCACATCCTGAACGGTGACCTCAAGAGAACCAAGGTGATCGTGCCGGACAGCGCCCACGGAACAAACCCTGCCAGCGCGGCTGTCTGTGGTCTGGACGTTGTTGTCGTGAAATCCAAGGCTGACGGCCTCGTGGACGTGAACGACCTCAAGCCGCTTCTGGGCGACGACATCGCCGGCATCATGATGACGAACCCTAACACACTCGGACTTTTCGAGAAGGACATCGAGGAGATCGCCGCCCTCATACACGGATGCGGTGGCCTTCTATACTACGATGGAGCGAACATGAACCCTCTCATCGGTGTCGCCCGTCCTGGTGACATGGGATTCGACATCCTTCACCTGAACCTGCACAAGTCGTTCTCGACTCCTCATGGTGGCGGCGGACCTGGCTCAGGCCCTGTCGGAGTCTGCGAGAAGCTGGTCCCTTACCTGCCTGTTCCTAAGGTTGTCAAGGATGAATATGGCCAGTTCAAGGTTCGCGGACGTGCCGGTGTGGGTAAGAGTGATGTGAAGAAGAACGCTGACGGCTGCGGGAAGACCTCCGGTGAGGTGTCCGGATTTCTGGGCAACTTCGGTGTGATCCTGAGGGCCTACGCCTACATCCTTTCACTCGGCCGTGAGAACGTCAAGCTGGTCGGCAAGTACGCAACCCTTGGCGCGAACTACATCAAGGAGAGCCTCAAGGAGTACTACAAGCTTCCGATACCGACAGTCTGCAAGCACGAGTTCGTCTATGACGGTCTTGTGAACGACGGGTCGAAGAAGGCCGCTGACGGAACCGTCGAGATAGAAGGCGCGACCACTTTGGATGTGGCCAAGAGGCTTCTTGACTTCGGTTTCCATGCTCCGACGATCTACTTCCCTCTGCTTTTCCATCAGGCCATCATGATCGAGCCGACGGAGACAGAGTCGATCGAGACCTTGGACGCTTTCATCGATGTGATGAAGAAGATAGCCCTTGAGGCCGCCGAAAATCCGGCTATTCTCAAGAGCGCTCCTCACAACGCGCCGATCACCCGTCCGGACGAGACCACGGCGGCACGCCAGCCGATCCTCAAGTACCAGGACGAGAGGTAATACCTGCCATTGAATATGAACGAGGGCTGGCCGAAATTCAACGGCCAGCCCTCATCTCATTTTCCAGAACATTACAGAGAGTCCGGATATTCTATCTCCATGTTGAACTTAGGCACGTCCGGATTGGCCTCCCGGTGGCTTTCCTTGACAGCCTGCCACATCTCTTTCACGATTTCCGGATGCTCGGCCGCCACATCGGTTGACTCTCGAGGATCGTCTTTCAGATTGTAAAGCTCCATTTCAGTGTTGCCCTTGAGAACCTTACGCACGATTCCTTTCCAGTCTCCGATGCGCACGCCTACCCAGCCTTTCGACCCCGGAAACTCCCAGTAAAGATATTCGTGATCCTTCTGCTCTCCGGCCTTTATGCCGCTTGCCTGACTGTACAGTTTGCCACCGGCAGTTTTGGAAAGGATGCTGGAGGCAAATGAAACTCCGTCATTCTCCGGAGCCTCGACTCCGACAATCTCGGCGAGCGTCGGCATGATGTCTGCGAAACTGGAGATGCGCAGGATTCTCTCGCATTGCTTTCCTTCACCCCAGCGCAGGACAAACGGCATCCTGATGCCACCTTCGTGCAGCGAAGACTTGCCCCAACCTTTCCCGCATTTGAACGGACCGCCGCTTTGGAAATATTCCATCGGCGAGTTGCCGTTGCTCGCCGGGCCGTTGTCCGAGGTCACAATGAAAATCGTGTTCTCCCATATTCCCAGATCCTTCAGCTTTTGCACAAGGTCTCCCACCTGCTTGTCGATGTGGGTGACCATCGCGGCGTATGTGGCGTGCGGGTACCGGTTCGGCAGGTACATTCCCGGATCCGTGCACGGCTCCTCATCACCGAGCTTGTCCACATAGTGCATCACCTCGTCCAGCGGAGCCTGAACTGCGCTGTGAGGCACGGTTGTGGTCCACATCACGAAGAACGGCGAGGATGCGTTGTCCTCCACGAACTTGACCATCTTGTCGTACATCAGGTCGCAGCTGTAGTGCTCGCCACCATACTGGGTGTAGTTGTTCACATCATATTTGTCCAGATTGTCCGGGAATTTGCATCCCTGTACCACAAGGTCGTTGCCCGTCTCGACTTCAACGCCGTTCTCCCACAACTTGACAGGGTAGTAGGAATGTGCGAGTGCCTGGCAGTTGAATCCGTAGAAATAGTCGAATCCCATAGTGTTCGGGAGCGATGCGCTTTTCGGGAATCCGAGTCCCCATTTTCCGACCATGGCTGTTTTGTAGCCGGCTGACTGCATCATCGTGGCGATGGTCTTGGTGCCTTCCTCCAGCGGGAACTGTCCCTGCTCCTCTGGATTGAGGAATACGCCGTTCCATCCGAGACTGTCGGTCGGTACGTAATGCTCCTCGTTGTTGCGTATCTGGCTGTGTCCCATGTGCTTGCCGGTAAGAAGGCAGCATCTTGACGGAGACGACAGCGGAGCCGCTGTGTACATGTCCGTGAAGAGCAGACCCTGAGACGCCAGAGCGTCTATGTTTGGGGTCTCGATCTTTTCCTGCCCGTAGCATCCCAGATCCCCGTAGCCGAGGTCATCGAACAACAGGAACACCACGTTTGGCTTCGGCGCCTCATTTTTGGCGCATCCGCACACAGACATCGCGGCGGCGGCCATTGTCATAAGTTTCTTTCCGTTATCCATTTATATTCTAATTATAATATCGCTGGAATCGCATGCGGTTGTGGCTCTGCATGCATCAATTTAACAAAGATAGTAAATATTGCTCATAAACAGGCCTTGTGAATATCAGAAGTCCTCAAAAACAGTTGGCATCATTATGAAAATCTGTTTTTATGTTTGACAAATATCAAAAAGTTGCCAAAAATATTCATCAATCGTGATGAAAAATTTGCGGATTGAAAGATTTTCCCTATCTTTGCAATCCCAATGGGGTATTAGCTCAGTTGGTAGAGCGTTTGAATGGCATTCAAAAGGTCAGGAGTTCGATTCTCCTATGCTCCACTTCCCGTTGAACATCAGTAGATTTCAGTGCCTTCTTTCATGTCATGAAACAGAAGCGAAGCACCATATTCAAGGCTCTGGAAAGTTTCCCGAGAGTCGAGTTGGAGGACATCCGCCAGTACTTCGGCGCGGATGTTCCGACAAAAGTCCGCAAAAACGAGTTTGTGGACCGGCTTGGTGCGTACATAATCGAAAGGCCGGCGGAATGGTTGGGCAGGATGTTGGAAAGGGATCTTAGGCTTCTCAAAAAGCTGGTGGATGCCGGTCCTGGGGTGCCTCTTTATCTGGATTATCCTGATTTTCCGTCAGTTCTTGAGACCGTCAAACTTCTTGGCTCGGACACTTCCGACGAGAATTTCAGGGAGGTCTGGATTCCTAAGGAACTCTATGACATCGTGGCTCCACACATAGACAATGTGCTGGCGGAAGGTGCGGAGAGCGGCATTTTCGAGACGGATCAGGCCGCGTTGGGCTACCTCTGTCTCTACGGCATCATGACCGTGGATGAGTTCTTCGACAAGATGCTGGATTATTGGGAATGGTCCGGCAGGCACAGCATAGAGTATTTCACGAATATGGTCTATGAGAGTCCGGTGATGAAGCTGTGCAGGGTGGATTCCGACGGCGAGCGGTACATGTGCGCTCCGAACATATTCGATCCTGATGACATCCTGAAGCGTAGAAAAGAATATGCCGGGATAGAGTCTCTCCGCCGGTTTACTCCGGAGGATGCCTTGAAGGCAGGAGCCGGTTCTCCGTACTTTGTCTTTGGCTTGGATTCCAAGGAAGGCCAGAGACTGGTTGAGATGTTGGGCAATCTGGGCTATACGGGCGAGGATCTTATCCGTGAGGAACATGACATCTGGATGAACGCCCAGATGATAGGAAAAGACGACACCACGGAAGCTATATTCGCAAGCGTCTCCCGCAAGCAGGAGGACATCGAGTCGTTCGAAGATTATGACGAATGTATGGAGATCGTGGCCGCCTACGCCAACACCCTCCCTAAATGGCTCTTGAAAGGATATTCCTCCAACGAGAAGAACTCCCTGAAAGTGGTCCTCCAGACCGAGGACGACCCGATCCAGTCAATGATCAAGAAGAACCCTATTCTCGGCCTTTTCGTCCCTCCGACCCCGTTGGATGCACCATGTCCTTGCGGCAGCCACCTCTCCTACCGCAACTGCCACGGCAAGAATATGAGTTAGAAGTTCCCCGGTCACTTTCGGCGTTTAGAAACTTAACCCGACACCGATTTCGGGGTAAAAGTATTTGAAGGAGATGGTGTTGGCACCGAAGTAGGCGGTGAAACGGCCGAAACGGAGGACGGTGCCGAGGTCGGCGGCGATGCCTTGCGCGGAAGCCTCGCTCACTTTCGCGAAATTGTCTTTGGAATCTTTCCAGAGAAGAACCCTTTTCCCATAGCCGGCCCCTGCGCTGACGCTTAGCCAATCAAGGCATCTGAATATTCCGCCTCCTGTGACCGCTATTCTTGAGACGTGACTTTTGCCGCTGGTCCAGATGTAGCCGTTTTCGGTGGTGCCGTCCTCATGGCAGATGTAACTGTAGTTGGAGGACTTGAGATTGCCTGTAGCCTTCAGGTACGCCCCGAACCTTTTGGAATTCCAAGTTATCATTAATCCGCCGGACAGATCCAGGACATTGCCGATGGCAAGGACGCTTACGCCGAGGCGTTTCCGTTCACGTGGGGGCTCCACGTTGACAGGTGTGGGAACGTACACGATTGAATCTTTGACTATAACCGTGCTTTTCGGCGGTAATGGCACGTGAAGTCTCATCTCGTAAACGGACGCTGACTCGATCGGACAGCCAAACTCGTAGTCCCTGATGATGCCGTAGGTCTGATGCCTGATCGTGATCTTGCGCACCCCTTCCGGGACATATACCCAAACCTCTCCGACTTCCTGCCTTACGCCGACAACACCCATTACCCCGACATCGAAATCAAACCCGGCTTCCGGAATGACGACCTTGATCAGCGCGGCCTTGCGGTTGTTCTGATCTAGAACCGGATAGTTGCTTCGAGCGTCCAGATCCCATTCTAACTTCTTGAAAGACTGAACGAAAAATCCGGAGGGGCCTGTCTGAGCCGAGGCGGAAACAGCGGCGAAAAGAAGAATGAATATGACAGCGAACCTTTTCATGTTCTAAAAATTATAAGGCCCGATCACACCGAAATCCTTGTCAGGTGCATCCTGCCACGTCCTGACGTGGATGACAGGTCTCTGGTAGTCCCGAAGGTCCACGAGAATGAACAGGTAGCCTGTGTCCGAATATGTTGTGGAGAAATATTCCTGCCTGATCTTTATTCCGAACAACTGTTCACCCTTGCCGAGTTTCATCACCTCGCAGTCCGAGAATTGGATGTTGATATATTCCTGACTATTAAAGACTCTGCTGAGGTTCTTGATGTAGTTCGCCTTGCTCTGGCGGGTCAGGGTGACGTAGCGGTTGTTGTTGTACTCATTAGGCCCTTTGATGTTCCGCAGCACCCGCCCGGTGATGATCAGCGCGTCGTCATCGAAGATGGAGCTGATGTAGTCCATGCGCTTGAGGGCGTAGGCCGTCTTGTAGTTCTCCAGAAAACTTATGAGGATAATCCTCGCCTCCTCTGTCCAACCGTTCTGGCCGACAATGCTTTGCACGGTTTCTTTCCCGAGAGAGAACGAAAGGTCGCAGATCTTTTTGTCTCCGTCGAATGTGAAGACGATGTTCTCAACGAACTGCCTTTGGTTGCCACTGAACGAGAACACCATCGGGACACTCCTTGCATAGATCTTGTCTCCCAGTCCGTAGAAATTCATCTCGCCGTAGTTCAGCACCCTTGCGTTGCCGTAGCGGATGAGGCGGGTGAAAATCTCATAGCCATCCGGGGTGAAATATTCAGAGAGCGATTCATCCGCTCCGCTGATGATGCCTTTGCACACCTTGTGGATGATGTCTTCATATTCATAGGAAAAGATAACCGGGGTGAGTCCTCCTCGTGTGGAATCAGTCTCCGTCTGGAATTCTTTTCTGGCCACAACGTCCAGAACTTTCCTCTTGACGGCAGAGAAATCAATCTTTCGCACAGGGGATTCGGAGGTGGTTTCAGTGACTTCGACTTGACTGGTGAGAGTCTTTCCTGGCCGCGTTTCTCCTTTTGCCTCTGGAGCCAACGCCCTCTCCACCAGACTTACCTCCCTGAACAGATGTTGGAGATGCGCCGGCGTGATCTCGTACTTGATTCTGTATTGGTCGATCTTGGAGTCCGGCCTGACCTCGACGAAACCTTTTCCGTCCTTCGCGGACAGCGCTTTGCTCCAAACCTTCCCGTCAAAGAATTTATAGTCAATGTTTTTGACCGGACTGCCATTATACGTGAATGTCAATTCCACGATGCCTTTGTCATAGATGTCCTGCCTGTCGAACTCCACATTCATCCCTTTCAGGATGGCCTCACGTCTGCTCTTCGCCTCGGCGATCGCGGTGACATCCGGCGACGGCAGACTCCGCATCAGAGTCTCCGCCCAGGAATAGTAGCGCAGCGCCACGTCCATCTGGCATTTTCTGTCTGCCGTTGACGCGATTGAAAGCATCTCCTTTACCTTGCTTCTCCTGCCTTCGAAGATCCGCTCCACATCGCTTCTCTGAATATACCGCATCACGGAAGCCTTTCCCCGGCCGTTTGACGAGATCATCCCACATTCCCTTTTGATGTCTCCCGAATAGGTGTTAATCAATCTTTTCCTGACTTCTAATGAATATGGCAACTCCGCCGTCTGCGCGAGTTTTCCGACCAGCGCGTCTAGTGCCAGAC
Organism: uncultured bacterium; assembly: GCA_963657715.1. GTDB lineage: Bacteria > Bacteroidota > Bacteroidia > Bacteroidales > UBA932 > Cryptobacteroides. The sequence goes on from CAVKML010000010.1 coordinate 59,997, forward strand.
TGTCTGCCGCGGTTGTGGTGGCCGCCGAGCCTTCCGCATAGATGTACAAATTGTCTTTCCTTATGCTTGCGGCGCTTTGCGCGAACACCTGAGCGCAAAACAGGGTGATAAGTATGGTAACCAGCAGCTTTCTCATTGTCCTAACGTCTGTATGCTGAACATTCGGTCTCGAACCGGACTTTCTGGTCCTTTTCCATCGGTCCCCCGACATTCTGAAGCGCGACCCGTATGTTATCGGCCATAAGGCTGGCCGTTCCGGCTGAAGCGTTGTCGGACTGGCAATACTTCCTCAACTCCTCGTAACTGGTCAATATGCTGTCCCACTGCTCCCTGCGTCCTTCCTCAATCTTTGAATATGCTTCCATAAGTTCTTCAAAAGTTGCTTCGCCTTCAGTCACAATCTCTCCCAGCCTCCTTCCATTCCTGTCAAAGAAACCGACGTTCTGCCCGGTGAAAGCCACCGCAACCTCATCGGAAATGTAATAGACATCATCGTATTCAGGAGACAGAATCTCACGGCCTGAAGTGTCCGCCAGCCCGAACTTCCCGTCCAGCGTCACGATCATCGTCCCGTTGAGGCAATCGGTCTCCGTGTCGTAGTCAGGCTTGACGGTCCGCACCTCTGTTCTCGAAGCGCAAGCCATAGCCATCAGGGGCAAAAGCAGGGATATTACTGGTTCTCTGTGCATATTCACAAATTTACCAATATTTTTGGTAAAATACGTTTGAAAAAACTTATATTTGACTTACAATTAGCGCGATTATGGAGGAGACATCAGCTTTTTTCGGTTCCTTCGAAGAGTTGTCAGCCGGCGAGTCCATGGATATTCGGAAAATCCACGAGTCGCCGGATAGTTATTCCATACTCAGCCGGGCTACGCTTGACGGCAGATTCGTTGCCCTGAAATCCTTGAAACCTGAATATGTCGGGAATCCATTTTATGAAGGACTGCTTCGCAAGGAGTACGAGATCGGCCACACTTTGGACCATCCTAACATCTGTCCGACACTGGATTTCATGAATATCCCCGAACTCGGTAACTGCATTGTAACACAATGGATTGACGGTTGCAATCTCACCGATTGGTTGCAGAATCATTCGGTTCGGCCTGATGCCCAAAAGATTCTCCTCGAACTCTGCAATGCTCTTGAGTACCTGCACCGCCACCAGATTATCCACCGGGATCTAAAGCCATCCAACATAATGATCACAAGAAACGGTCAGAATGTCAAACTGATAGATTTCGGCCTTTCCGATGCCGACTGGTACGCCACTTTCAAGAATCCCGCCGGGACAAAGGACTACATCTCGCCGGAGCAGATGGCAGGGGAGAGCGTGGACTGCCGGACGGACATATATTCATTGGGCAAGATAATGCAGGCAATGGGGGTATATTCCCGGATAGCCGCTGTCTGTGCCGCCGAAGACCGGAACAAGCGCTATGGTTCGGTTGCGGAAGTCCGCGCCGCTATTCTTGGAAAGGTGAGGCACAGGCGCTGGATTGCTGCTGCGGCCATTGCATCCACTTTCGTCATTGTGCTGTTACTCAGTGTGATGCATCTGGGCGTGGACACCGCGAAGAACCGTCGTGCCGTGGACTTCGTTTTTGAGAAGATCTCCGCTGAAATCAAGGACACCGGCTATTGATCCTGCCCTTCGCTTATGACGTCGACCCTGTTCAGACCTTCTTGAGTTCCGGCGATGTAGGAGAGAGTGTATTCCCCGTTCCGCAGGATCCTTGGAATGTACAACGGGTAGCCGATCATGAACGACTCTGTCTGAAACTGGTCACCTTCAAGCAGTTTCGAGTTCTCGGATTTGATGACAGTGTAGTTCCCGTTTCCATCGTGCCGTAGCGTGACAAGCCGGTTGGGGGCCCAGCCTATGAGTACCCCGGCCCCTTTCTTGAGGTCCACTGAGCAGACTTTCTTCACCGAGAAGAAATTGGACACATAGTGTTCATCACTCTGTATGCTCTGCCGGAACGCGTTGAAGTCCCGTTTCCCGATGTATCTGGACAGAACATTCAGGGTGGAGATTCTTGGAGTTGGCTTCAGCGTCACATATCCCCACAGCCTTTTCAGTGTGGAGGCGGAGATCAATTCGCCCGACTCGTGTTCGACAACAACGGACAGGGCCTCGAAATCGGCGGATGTGGAGAGCCGTCTTCCGTAGCGCTTCTCTACCTCTGCGAGCAGGAAATTCAATTCCGGAACTATCTTAGCCATTTTATGAATTCATTTTAAGTTGACAAAGATATTCATTTCAGGCATTTTGTTCAAGTTCATTTAGGTTCATTACGCCGATGTCTTAAAAACAGCCTGAAAGTCTTTTTATTGACTGCCAAATCCGTTATATTTGTAAACTATGTCAGTCTTACGGGTGTTTTTGATGTTTGTGTCGCTTTGTGCCGGGGTCGCCTCCTGCGTGAAGGATCCTGACGTTTCGCTTCATTCCGCTCCAGAGATACTTGGTACAACAGTAAGCCTTGACGGAATGGACCTTAACCTCCGATGCAAGGTGTCAAGGAGCGACAACATCAAGGACTGCGGTTTCTATTTCGGTAGCGGTGAGAACGTTATGGAGCGTCTTGACGCTGAGATGCTTTCTGGTAATGAATTTTCGACGACAGTCTCGGGATTGGCCTGTGGCGAGTACTATTGCCGCTCATTTGTCGCGGGCGGAGATGATGAGCGGTTGTCGGAGGTCCAACGGATAGAAATAGAGCAGCGGATGCCTGTTCTGTCCATCAACTCCATGACCATCAGGAGCGGAACGGCGTTGGTCTTTGACTATTCTGTTGAGGATGTCTTCAGCGGGGAGATGATCATCTGTGGACTTTGTTGGAGTCTGTCTCCGTCACCGACTTTCGATCTGACGACCAAAACCATGGATGGTTCTGACTATGGAGATCGGACGGTGTCGGTCGAGGGATTGACTATCGGACAGACCTACTATTTTCGTGCCTATGCCGTCAATGCGAAAGGAACGGCCTACAGTCAGGAAATGGAGGTAGTGATTCCGATGCCGTTCGAGGACAAGACATTGGCTGATTGGATGCTTGCCAATTGGGATAAGGACTCTGATGGCTTGATAAGCTTTGAGGAGGCGGCTCTCGTGACCAAGATCGACATCCGTTCTGATGATGTCAAATCGCTGAAAGGGTTGGAATATCTTCCGAATCTGGACACGGTTCTATGTCGTGGATTGTCGTGCGGCCCGGAAGGAGGCAGTGGCTCTCTTGTGTCGGTCGATCTTAGTGCGAATCATCGCATAACCTGCCTGGATCTGTCCAACAACCACATGGAATCATTTATTCTGTCCGCAGCATCCCGTCTTTCATCACTTGTTCTCTCTGGTAATGTGGATTTTAAGATGGAAACCTTGACATACAGTCTGACATCCTTACGGGAACTCCGCTCGCTTGATGTCTCCGGTTGCCGGAATCCAGCTCCGGATCTGTCCCTGTTTCCGTCACTTGAGGAGTTCCATTATGACTCTCGCTCCGGAATCAAGGACAATGAGAAGTTGTTCCGCCAAAAAAGCGACCTCCGGAGGCTTTACGCCGGGGATGCCCTGAAGGATGGAGACAAGATTTATCTGCTTTCGGATTTGGAAGTCCTTGATTGTGCCGGAAGCCCTCTGCATTCCTTGAATCTGCGCTACAATCTCAAGTTAAGTTCCCTTAATCTTGACGGTTGCGATGAGATCTCGTTCCTGGATTTGAACACGAATCCGGAACTTTCGGAACTTCATTGCCTATGCAAGAGCCTCTCCCGTCTGGAACTGCTTGAAGGACATGAGATTGATGGTGTCAATGTCAATCTCGACAGACGTAGGTATATTCCCGAATCTGTCGAGATCGTCTATACACCTCGCATAGAGGACAAGGTTTTCAAGCGGTTCATCCTCGACAACTATGATTTCAACAATGACTCGTTTGTCTCCTTGGCGGAGGCGGCGGAAGTCGGGTCAATGAATATCGCAGCGGAGGAATATTCCGGGATAGTGTCTCTCTATGGAATCGGGATGTTCACCACCCTTAGAAGTCTGGATGTCTCTGGCCAGACCCTGTTGACTGGACTGAACCTTTCCAAGAATGCCGCTCTGACGGTCTTGGTCTGCGACAACACTTCTCTGAAAGCGCTCAATCTTGGGAATTGTCCTGCTCTGGTGTCACTCTATGCCCAGAACACATCCTTGGAGTCGCTTGACCTTTCCCGCAACCTAGCCCTGAAGGAGGCCTACCTGTCCGGCTCTCCGATCAAGATCCTCTACCTCACCGCCGCCCAGAAGGTTACTCTCCGCTTGATCTGCGACCCAGGCATCGAGATTATTATTGTTGAGTAGTAGAGGGACTTCATTTTTTTATTCTTATGATGCTTGTAATATTAACGGCATACTTCGGGAATTCTGCCCTTATCGTCAAGATTACTGAATGAATCATGGAATAATCTATCCATATTAATTATCGGAGAGAAATTGTCAGGAGCATCATTTCTTTCATACAAATGATACTTTTTCCATCCAATCATCGTATTAGGTGATTCTCCCTTTAAGGAGGTGCAAGACGAAAATGTTCTATTGATATCTGTCAAATTCATATTATTATCAAATATGCTTACTGGTACCGTAGATAAATTATAGCAATCCATGAAAATACGTCCTGCATATTTGATATTGGGGCAATCAGCGAATAATGATTCTGGAAGGGCCACCAGAGACTGCAAACCACGGCCGGGTGGCAGTGTCCAGAAGCGTGTGCAGAGCATATTATACGGCCGACCCCTGTATTGGAGAGAGGGTCGGCCGCAGTGGAGGGCTGTCAGAGTGTTGTGGGCAGGATGGCACGGCCGTGGTTTGCAGAAAATGAGGTGGGGCTGATTTGTCGCGTTGCAGAGGTGAGAAGTTTGCGGATAGTCTTACGTAAAAAACATAATGTTAATTGCATATTATGCGCTAATGTGCTATCTTTGTCAAGATCGAATAAGATACTATGCTAAAGAATCCATTCATTACTTATGGTTATGAAGGTCCGGAATATTTCTGTGACCGTGTGCAAGAGACCGAATCTTTGACGAGACTGCTTCGGAACGGGAATAATGTGGTGTTGATGTCACCACGCAGGATGGGAAAGACCGGACTCCTGATGCACAGCTTCAGTCAGGCTGAGGTTGCGGAAGAGTACAACACTTTTCTGATTGACATCTATGCGACAAGCAATCTGCAGGACCTTGTGTATTCTATGGGCAAGGCGATACTGTCGCAGTTGATGTCTCGTGGCCAGAAAGCGTTGTCCCGGTTTGTGAAGACGGTGTCGTCTTTGCGTCCTGTGATGTCTGTGGACATTATGGGAAATCCAAATTGGAGCATAGAGCCGTCACGCTCTGAGGAACCGTCATATTCTTTGGATCAGATATTCAAGTACCTCAGTGAATCAGACAAGCCGAATATTGTCGCTATAGATGAGTTCCAACAGATCGTGTTTTATCCTGAAAAGAATGTCGAGGCGGTGTTGCGTACACTTATTCAGAGCTGTAAAAACACTGTATGGGTGTTCTCGGGGTCATCAAGGCATCTCCTTTCGGAAATGTTCATATCGCCTGCAAGGCCATTCTATGCTTCGACGACGGCAATGAGTCTGGAGAGCCTTCCTTGTGATGCATACGCCGATTTTTCACAGTCGTTGTTTGGGCGATATGGCAAGAGTGTCGAGCGTGAAGTTCCCGAATATGTTTACAAGAAGTTTGAAGGCGTGACCTGGTTCATGCAGCGCGTGATGAACCGGTTGTTTTCTGACACGCTGGAAGACGCGGACTGCACACTGGGTATGGTTGATGTCGCTGTCAAAAGCATAATCGATGAGAATAGCAGCATATACAGTGATCTTCTTTATCAGTTGACCGGAAGGCAAAAGGAACTCCTTATGGCAATCAACAGAGAGAAGAAGGCCACAGCTATAACAGGAGGAAAGTTTGTGAAGAAATATGGCCTCCAGAGCCCTTCAACCGTTCAGAGTTCCATCAAGGCACTGGTTGACCGTCAGATCGTGACCCACGACAAAGGTGCGTACGAAGTGTATGACAAATTTTTCTCTATGTGGTTGGAGACACACATGTGGTGAAATCGGGAGTGGAGTGGACGGTTCTGTGGTTTTTGTCCGATTATTCCATGGTGAAACGTTTCCCTTGTACCAGCTCAAAAAAGTAGACTGTATCAGCTCAAAAAGTAGTTTGCAAACCACGGCCGTGAGGCAATGTCCAGAAGCGTGTGCAGGGCATATTGTACGGCCGACCCATGCTTTGGAGAGAGGGTCGGCCGTAGTGGAGGCCCGTCAGCGTGTTACGGGCGGGATGACGCGGCCGTGGTTTGCAGAAAGTTAGATTAATTCCAGCCTTGGATCTCGCCGCCGATCTCGATCTTGACTTTGGCGGGGTCGCTGTCGAGGATGATGTTGACGGAATGCTGGATGCCGGAACGGAAGACGAAACGGCTTTCCATCAGGTAGGAGACATTGCTGGTCAGAACCTCGATCAGAGGCTGGCGGTTGTCTATGCGCTGCGGGACGATGATGGAGGAGAATGCTGTGTCGCTTTCCTTTTTCATCGTGATGGTCTGAGCCTTGCCGTAGTTGTCTTTCACGACGACTCCGCTTCCGAGATCCACAACAGCGTCCGTAACGGTCCCGTGGACCTTGACGACAACATCCTTTGGAATGTCACCCTCGAAGTCTTTGCCTTTGACCAATTTGACTATCAAGCGGCTCATTCTGTGGCTGAATGTAAGGTTTACGACATCCGGGTACTTGACACCGGCCTGTTTCGCCCATAGGAAGTCTGAGGCCTCATAGCCGCCGAGCGCCCCGGCTGTCTTTGACGTTGTCTGGTCGGAGGCGACAGTGAAACGGTACTCGTCCACGGATGATGGCTTGGCATAAGGATAGTAGCCATATACATCGTACTTCACACCTTTGTCCCAGTAAAGGGTGGGGGAGGTTGTCCACGAGGTTCCGTCGAATCTCAATGCCGCGTTGTTGATCGCGTTCCCAGACACCTGAAGCGGGACTGGCTTGTTAGAACTGTCGTACTCTGTCATGTAGAGTCCTGTCACGTCGCCGCTCTCAAAGGCGTTGGACGTGGCTCTGGTCTGTCCGGAGAACCCTAAGTCAAAATGAATCTCTGGATGTTCATCCACCTCCGTGCCTGACTTGGAGCAGGCTGAGGCGAGAAGAATCATTGAAATGTAAAATATCCTTTTCATATTGCGGTTGCTATTTAAGAGTTGGGCGTTTACCCATGAACACCGGCTCATGCTGATGCGTTCCGCCGGACACAGAGAAACTGAACGGAGAAGCCTTTGTGGCCGCCGAGGCGGTTTCAGGGAGGTTCTCCACATTGTCATTGGCGGCGAACTTCTCGAATGAATATTCCTCACCGGCATATTCCATGATCCTTTTGACGATCGCCTCGCGGCTGATGGTGCTGTAGTAAGGAATATCATTGTTCATGCAGCTGTTGTACTCCGAGTGATAGACACCGCGCGAGTGCATGAATCCTCCTTCATAGATGTCCACTATCTTGCTATATTTCTCATTGAATATCAAGTGGCTCCACGGAACCTCGTCCATTTTGCCTGTCAACGACAAATTCTCGTACCATCCTTTGGCTTTGGCTCCGTTGAACTCGTCAACATGGCCGCAGCATGAACATGGACAGGCGTCAATGAAGGCGTTGTGGTAGATGTACTCGTCGCCGAGTTTGCCGAATCCGTGACCTCCGGCCTCGTGCTGGATGACTCCACGGAAGTCCAGAGGGTAGCCGTAATCGCTCATCGGGCAGTACGCGATTGCCTCTCCTCCATCATACATATAGCATATTCCGCCATAGTCGCTTGTGTTCGGCACGATGACAATCAAAGTCTGGTTGAGGTTCCCTTCATTGACAGTCGGAGCATTGCAGGCGTACTTGAATATTTCGTTGTAGTCGCTCTCTCCGTTGCGTCCGCCGAGGGTGACACCACCTTTTGCTGAAGTGTTGAACTTGTTGTAGATGATGGTGTTGACTCCTCCGATGCCGGATTCCGGCGACACCGCTATCCCTGTGTAGACGTTGAAATATTCCTTGTAGGTCTTGTAAGGCTCGATGCTGAAGAAGTGACCGACAGCTTCCTGAATGTTCTTCATCAATAGTCCTTCGCTGATGTCTTTGGCGCTGAATCCGTCTCCGAGGAAGACAAGGTTGATTCCATTGCCTTTCGCGGCTTTGTGGAGCGTGATGATCTCGTCTTCGGCGTAGGTGTAGTCATACTGTGTAAGGTAACAGGTTGTCCTGTAGTCCTTGTCCTTGAGTTTGAAGACGATCTTGCCCTCGCGGCTTGATCCGGAAGGCATCTGCATAAACTCAAGTTTGAGTTCGGTCTTGCCATTGCCTTCCTTCTGGCTGAGATAAACCCATCCAGGCATGCTCTCGACTTCCCATTCGTCATCCGCGTTAAGCACCAGATCCCTTGTGACCTTGGTGTTCAAAGCCGTGGCAATATTCGGCCTTATTGACAGGTTACGGTACGCCGAGATGCGTTTGAAGTCGCTCCAACCAGGTGCGGCTTGGTATTGAATCACGGCGGATTCAGGGACTTCGACTGTGAAGTTGTCTTTGGAGACTCCATCGAATGCTCCGGACTGAATGTAAGGAGGGATTGTGCCTTTGCAGACGATCTTGTTGATGCCGAAACAGTCCTCAAAGGCTCCGTATCCATCTGTTCTGTCCAGAATTGTTTCAAGACCTTCTGGGAATATGACGCCTTCCAGGCTTCGGCATCCTGCGAATGTACCTGAACCGATGCTGATGACGTTGTTAGGTATCTCCAATATTCCGGAAAGTCTCCAGCAGTGAAGAAACGCGCTGAATCCTATAGATACAAGGTTGTCTGGAAGCACAAGTTGGCCACTGAAGTCACACCCTGAAAAAGCGTCTGATCCAATTGAAATCAAATTTTTAGGAAGGACAAGCTCTCCCTTGAAACGGCAATTCTCAAAGGCATTGACACCAATTGATGTAATGTCATCATGTAATGTTAACGTTCCATTTAAGCCCTCACATCCGCAAAAAGCATAGTCGGAAATATTTGTTATTTGTTGTGGGATAGTTATGCTTCCTGATAAGCTTTTGCAATTAATGAAAGCGCATTCACCTATATACGTCAATGTTTCCGGTAAACGAAGCTCTCCGTAAAGGCTAAGGCATCCGTCAAATGCCCAGTTCCCAATATATTCAAGTTTGGATGGCAAATGAAGTTCACTGACAAATCCACTGGCGTTGAAAGCCCCTCCTCCTCCAGCGACACGATCTCCTTCTATTCTTAATAGCGACTCGGGAAGGGATAAAGAACCAGTCATTGATTTAAGCCCGGCGAACGAGCCGGATTCCAGACATGTCACTCCTTCGGGAACCGTAAGAGAACCTGTCAAGTTGGTACATCCTCCAAAAGCACCATAGCAGACTTTGGTTATTTTGTCCGGAAGAACCAAATGTAGCAACGATTTCTTATCACTTAGAGCGTGTTCTGGTATTTCATCATCACGGCCGCTCTCATACCGGCTTGTGTCGTAGCCGTAATCTCCTTCTATAACATATCCGCCCTCCACTGCTTCTATCTTTACTTCTTTGAGATTGAGCGACTGAAGGACAGGCATCAGATGTCGCATGACCGCGAAGTCTCTGGCGTTGATTGTTCCCGTCACTTTCAGGTTCTTGACTTTTGTGACATCCTTCCCAGCCGCCTCGATGCACTTGTCCAGCGTCCCCGGAGTTTCGACATTGATGACGATATATTCCCTCGTCGTGGCGTCGTGGGAGACGGCATCGTTCTCCCAGGCCGTGATGCTCTCATCGCTCACCTTGAACTCGAAGTCTCCCGGCGCTCTCTTGTTGACAGTGATTGTGAAGTTGTGCTGTTTGGATGGTGCGAACACTATTCCTCTGCTGAACTTGTAGGAGATTCCGTCCACTGTGACACTGATAAGCGGAGTCCCCTCAGCGATTTCCTGCGGGACGACCACGGCTCTGAAATCCTTCCCTTTCCTGTAAGGGATTATGCCCATGCCGTTGGCCTCGCCGCTTGCGGTGACAACTCCCGTGGCCAAGTCTATCACGGCTTTTCTCTTGGTGTTCAGAATGAGAACATCCTTGCTCGCCACGGACCACTCCGCGTCCGAGAAGCCTGTGCCTTTCACAAGGGTTACCCTGACTCCCGCCATCCTGTGCGCGAACGACAGCCTCACAATCCTGTCTGTCGGAGCCGCGTTCCCGGTCTTTCCCCACAGAAAGTCGGAGGCTTCGTAGCCGCCCATCTTGCCGTTCAACGCCTCCGTGCTCTGATCCTTCTGAACCTCGAAGGCATATTCATTGACATTCTCGACCGACGCGTAAGGATAGTAGCCATAGACATCGATGTGAGTCTCCTTGTCCTTCCAATAGATGTCTCGCGCCGGAGTCCATTTGTATGCGGCCTCATCAAACGCGAACTTGACATTGTCAGCCCTGTTGCCGTTGTTATTCAGTGTTCCTGCGTCATTGCCATTGTAGTCCACGATATAGACCCCGATCTCGTCCTTGTCAGCGAATCCGGAATCATTCGCCCTTGTCTGATAGACCTGCGAGATCTCGCCGGAAATGGTGATCAGTCCGGGTTCCTCGTTATCAGGTTCCGGCCGGAAATTGTCTTCCTCCAGACTACATGCCGCCAATCCGAGCAATGCGGCCGCTGTCACTATGTAATGATATGCTCTTTTCATCAATATCCTTTCACTTATGTCAATATATTCTTTCGCTTTTGCGGGATTATCCGGCATCCGCCGTTTTCATCGTTTTCAGGCTGGTTATGCCGGTTGGATTCTCTCGGCCATGTCCCGGAGTCTAGGCTTATTCAACTGATCCGCCGTAGTCTATGTCATCAGTTTCCCATGGCCCGATGCCGATGTTGATGCCCTCGCTGGTGCGGTTGACAACAACCGTGCATGTGTGTTGCTTGCCGGATTTCAGGTCAATTGTGGTCTTGAGGGAGTAGGCGTTATCTCCTATCTTGATTTTGACAAGTTCCGCTTCGGAGACCTTCTGAGGCACGATGAGCGCCCTGAATGACCCGCTGCCGATAGCGTTCGGCCTGATTTCGGACGAGTTGCCGTCAGCTGTTACTTTGCCATCCGCGAAGTTGACCTGAGCGGAGGTCTTGAGCCCGCAGAGTGTGACTTCGGCATTCTTTATGTCTTCCTCTTTCCAACCTGTGCCAGCCTTGAGGTTTACTATCAGGCGGCTCATGCAGTGACTCACAGTGATCATGACCGGATCCGGAGTCGGTGCGATCCCAATGACTTTACCCCACATGAGATCTGATGCCTTGTAGCCGCTTTCCGTGCTTTGGTCTTGGCTGACACTGAACGGGAACGCGTTAACCGATGACATCGAGGAAGTGTAAGGGTAATAGCAGTAGAAATCCGCATTGGTGGTAGCGTCAAACCAGTAGATCTCTTTCTCGGTGTTCCATTTAGTGCCGTCGAATGTGAACTTGCAGTTGTCCACGTGGTTGCCGTTAAGTTGAAGGCTGTTCGGCTCGTTGACTACGAACAACCCGATGTTGTCTCCAGTCTCGAAGGCGTAGTCAGTAGCCCTTGTCACAGAAGTCGCTATCTGGATAGGAACGGCATCTGGTACAGGAGTCGGAGCTGGTTCTTCACTTTTTTTGCACGATGCCAGCAGTGCCAGCGACATAATCACTAAAGCGGACTTTTTCATATCATCTGAATATTTAATTGAATGTTTCAAAGTGTCCCTTATGTCTTGTGTGGTTTTGGGGCATAAGGTTTATTTTTTTGCAAAAATATGAAATCCGCGACTCGGAGTCAAGTTCATTCCAGTTCATGTTGGTGTTTTACGAACCACGGCCGTGTTGCCATGCTGCAGAAGCGTGTACAAAGCATGTTGTGCGGCCGACCCTGTGTTTGGAAAAGGTGCCGTCCGTGGCGGATGCCTTGTAGCGGTGTACGGACAGGATGGCGCGGCCGTGGTTTGTAAAAAGTTGAGACATGCAGGGTGATGTTGGCCCGTTTCGCCAGATGTGCCGGATTAATGTGCGGGTTGAGATGCGTATAAATTGAAATTGTTGACTTTGCTGATTCTGTGCCTAAACACATACTTTTTCCCCTGATCCGGGTTTTGGACTTGATCCCATGTATAGGTGGCGCAGAAAACAAAAAAGCCCACATCGCTGCGGACTTTTTTCGGTTAGTTAGTAGTGTATTACCTTATTTTGAAAGAAGGTCATAGTCGTTAGAGTGTGATAATTACTCTCACATTTTCGTGATGCAAAAGTAGTCAAAAAAAACGTTTAAGCAAGCCTTTTTGCAGAAAAGTTTTAAACGTTTTACGTTAATAACTATCTTTTATCCTGACAATCAATGCCTTCTGGTAATTATTTTGTTAGAATATTTTTCGAAAACCTTAGGCTTTGCCTTGATTTGTTCGTTTGACGGTGTTTCTCCTGATTAAACATTTCAAATAAATCAAAACAACTCCGTTATCTTCTTTGAGGGGTCGCTTAATCGTGCTTTTTGCCGGAATCGCCGAGCAGTTCTGGTCTCAGAAGTTTTGTCCGCTCCAGAGCCTGCTCGTCCTGCCATTCGCGGATCAGCTTCGGATTGCCGCTCAGAAGGACTTCCGGCACCTTCCAGCCTTTGTAGTCGGCAGGGCGGGTGTAAACTGGAGGGGAGAGGAGGCCGTCCTGGAAGCTGTCGCTGAGGGCTGAGGTCTCGTCGGACAACGCTCCCGGGATCAGTCTCACGATGGAGTCCGCCAGCAGGGCCGCCGGGATCTCGCCGCCGCTGACCACATAGTCTCCGACAGAGATTTCCCGGGTCACCAGATGCTCGCGGATCCGGTGGTCTATTCCTTTATAATGGCCGCAGAGGAGGATCAGGTTTTCTTTCAGGGATAGCTCATTGGATATTCCTTGGGTCAGACGCTCTCCGTCCGGGGACATGTAGATCACGTCGTCATATTCCCGCTCCGCCTTCAGCTCGTCTATCATTTTCTCCACAGGCTCGATCATCATGACCATGCCCGCGTCGCCGCCGTAGCAGTAGTCATCCACAGTGGCGCGCGGTCCGAGTCCATATTTCCGGATGTTGTGGACGTGTATCTCGACCAGACCTTTCTTGATCGCCCGCCCCACTATGGAGTGGCTCAGAGGACTTTCCAGAAGTTCCGGAACGACTGTTAGAATGTCAATTCGCATAGAATATTGTTTTTCCTTTTTGCAAAAATAGGCTTTTTAATTGTTTTTTTAGGTATATTTGCGGATAAGTAGAAACTCTTATAATTTAACAGCTTTATGAGTGAAGGTAATATTCCTGAGGTTAATATGACTTCAGATGTAGAGGAAGCTCCAAAGGCTCTCAATGAGAATGTAGAAAATCCAGAGGTGCAGGAGACTGTCGAGGCGGTCGCTGACAGGACCGAGGATGTCCCACAGGAGGTGGTTGACGTGAATGATGGCGGCGAGGAAGCCGTCGGGAACGAGGAAGGCGGAGAGATTCCGGTTGATCTTGGGAGTCTTACGCTCGCCGAGTTGTCGGACATGTTCGACAAGCTTTCCCAGGCCGATGACAGGATGAAGAGGTACAAGGAGGCAGAGGCCATCAAGTCCGCTTTCTACAAGAAACTCTCAAAGGAAAAGGCCGAGGCGGGCTTTGGCGCGAAGGTTGACGAGCCGTCGTCAAGGGAGGATGTCATTGATGAGGTGACCCCTGCGGCTCAGACTGAGGAAGTGAAGGACAATCCGTTCGAGGCCATTGAGACCGCTTTCAAAGGTGTCTATGCCAACTATAAGAAAGAGCGCGCTGAATATAACCGCCAGCAGGATGCCCAGAGGGAGGAGAACTTCGCTCAGAAGCAGGCTGTGATCGAGGACCTTAAGAACCTCGTGGAGAAGCAGGAGGATGTGAACTCCACGTTCCCGGCCTTCCGTGAGCTCCAGAACCGCTGGAGGGAGATCGGTCCGGTTCCGGCCACGAAGTTCCGTGACCTGAACGACACCTATCAATTCTATGTGGAGAAATTCTACGACATGGTGAAGATCAACCGTGACCTTCGTGACCTTGACTTCAAGAAGAACCTTGAGGCGAAGGAAGGGTTCTGCGAGGCTGCCGAGAAACTCTCAGAGAATGAGAATGTTGTCGAGGCTTTCCGCGAGCTCCAGAAACTTCACGAGCAGTGGAAGGAGTTCGGCCCTGTGGCCAAGGAGTACCGTGATTCCATTTGGGATCGCTTCAAGGCCGCCACAGCCGTCATAAACAAGAAATATCAGGCCTATTTCGAAGGCCAGAAGGAGAAGCAGCAGGAGAATCTGGCCGAGAAGACCAAACTCTGCGAGCAGGTCGAGGCTATCGCCAGGAAGGAAGTCAAGTCTTCCAATGAGTGGAATTCCCTCTCTACCGAGATCGAGGAGATCCAGAAGAAATGGAGGACCATCGGTTTCGCCACCAGAAAGGAGAACCAGAAGATCTACGACCGCTTCCGCGCCGCCTGCGACAAGTTCTTCACCCGCAAGAGGGAATATTACACCCAGTTCAAGGACTCGATGAACGAGAACATGGAGAAGAAGCTTTCTCTGATCGAGCAGGCCGAGGCCTTGAAGGACAGCAAGGAGTGGAAGAAGACAACAGAGGCTCTCATCGCATTGCAGAAGCAGTGGAAGGAGATCGGAGCCGTGCCGCGCAAGAAGTCCGAGCAGCTCTGGAAGCGTTTCCGCGCCGCATGCGACGAGTTCTTCAACGAGCGTGACAAGAACGCCAAACCGGAGAACGACTTCCACGGCAACCTCAAGGCCAAAAAGGCTCTCATCGAGGAGATCAATGAATATGTCCTCTCAGGCGACGTTGCGGCTGACCGTGAGGCGGCCCGCGCTTTCGCCGACAAGTGGCAGGGAATAGGCTTTGTCCCGTTCAAGGAAAAAGATGCCATCCAGACCGCCTACACCGAGGCTATGCAGGCCAAGTTCCCGGATTTCTCTTTGAGGACTCCGAGACAGGGCGCCGGCAACGGTGGCAGGAACGGAGGATTTTCCAGAAAGCCGCTCAGTGAGAAAGACCGTCTCGTGCAGCAGTACAACAAACTCCAGCAGGACATCGACACCTACGAGAACAACATCGGTTTCTTCTCGTCGTCGAAGAATTCCGCCCCTCTGATCCAGAAGATGCAGGAGAGGATCGACACCGCGAAGCAGGAGTTGAAGGATCTTGAGGCCAAGATCCGCAAGGCAGAGGAGAGCGAAGAAGAGAAGTAATCAGTAATGGATAAGAACACAATCACAGGTATTGTCTTGATAGGCTTGCTCCTGTTCGGCTTTACCGCCTACCAGAACAAACAGTATCAGAAACAGGCTGCCTATCAGGCTCAGTTGGATTCCATCGCGCTTGTGAAGCAGATGCAGGCGGACTCGATAGCCGCCGTTGAGGCGGCGCAGAGGATGTCCTCTGACACGGCCTCGATAGCGCAAGTGGCGGCTCCGGTGAGCATCTACAAGGATTCTCTCCTTGAGGCGGCTCATTCCGCTGAGGCTCAGATCGTCACATTGTCCAACGACAAGTTTGAGGTGGCTTTCACCACAAAAGGTGCGCAGCCATATTCGGCTAAAATTAAGGAATATAACGCTTACGGCGGTGACGAGCTTTACCTTTTCAAGCCGGAGATGAGCCGTTATGACATTCAAATCTATGCCGGAGAGACGATAAACACGGCTGATTTCAATTTCATTGTCGCAGAGAAGACAGACACCTCGCTTGCGATGCGTCTGCCGTTCGCAGGTGGTGGCTACATCGAGCAGAGGTACACGATCGCCGAGGGAGAATATTCAGTGAAGAACTATCTCTCGTTTGTCGGGATGGAGAATGTCATTCCTAAGAATGTGTTCTCGTTCGATGTGGATTATTTCGTGACCATGCCGAGGATGGAGAAAGGCTACAAGAATGAGGTCCAGTACTCCAAACTCGACTATTATTTCAACGGGGAGAAGAAGCCTGAGGCCATCGCCAAGGGACGCAGCGCTCAGAAAC